>NZ_AP018050.1:1008691-1344922 GCF_003609775.1 Prevotella melaninogenica | reverse complement strand
CTCGATTATCATATTTGCTTTTATGAGAACTATGTGTTTCACTAAATGTAATAAATTTTCTAACTATTGAAAAGTAATATGTGCCTTTTAGGCTTCGAAAAGACGCCCAATTGACTTGTAAAAGATGCTCTTTTGAGGTCTAACTAACGCCCTTTTGAAGTCCAATTAAGCATCTTTTACTTTATGGTCTTGTAATTGTTTGATAGTCTTTTGGTTACAATAGTAGTTGAAAATACTGATTTAGGCTGTTATTATGTTTCTTTTTCTCCTTGTTTTTGTAATAAAATTTCTTTGTGCTCTTATGTACTCCAATGAGGCTGTTATTATTTTATTTATCTTATTTGTCTTCTGTCACTTTCAGAGGGGTTAGTTAAGTATTAAAGCTTGTAAGTCGATAAAAGTATTATAAAAGTTTCTTTTGGGGTATATTTAAGTAGAAAAACGTTACCGAGAAAGGGGCTTATCTCCTTAGAATTATGTATCTTTGCAGAGATGAAATTCGCAATTATTGCAGCTGGCGATGGTTCACGACTGGCTCAAGAAGGTGTCACCGAACCCAAACCATTGGTGAAGGTAAGGGGAGAACGGCTCATAGACAGATTAATAAGGATTTTCATGGAAAATAATGCCACGGAGATTGTTGTTATCTGTAATGAGCAGATGTTTGATGTGGCAAGTCATTTGAAGATGATACAAGACAAAGGTTTGAATGGTTTGCCCATCCCGTTGCGTTTTGTCGTAAAGTCAACGCCGAGTTCAATGCATAGTTTTTATGAATTGCGCGACTTTCTTCGTGATGAGCCTTTTATCCTAACAACTGTTGATACTATCTTTGATGAAAGTGAGTTTCATGATTACGTCTTATCCTTTCAAGATAAGATAGCACATGGGACAGCCGCTTTGATGGGTGTTACAGATTATATTGATGATGAAAAACCACTTTATGTTGGTGTTGACAATGTCATGCGCATTAATGGCTATTACGATGATGCACAAGTAGATTCTCGTTTTATTTCTGCAGGTATATATGGGTTGACAGCTCCTTCGCTTGATATTCTTGAAACTTGTATAGAAAAAGGTGAATGCAGGATGCGTAATTTTCAGCGTGCATTGGTTGCAGCAAGTTTGCGAATAGAAGCTTATCCACTGACAAAGGTGTTTGATATCGACCATATAGAAGATATAAGAAAGGCTGATGAAGGGGTAAAGAACTTATCTCCTTATTATAAAGGGAAAACCTTATTGATACAACGTGCATTATGCTATTCACCTAACTCTGAGGAGAAAGACTTAGCTGTATTGCAAGAGGTTGGTAGTCTTTTAGAGGATGCCACGATAATAAGTGAAGATGATTTTGTCAATAGTTTTAATACTTATAATCGGTCTGTTTCATCTGAATCAGTAGATTTTGTAAATGTCAATAGCCAAATTATTTCTATGGCTCGCAGCACAAAGGCTTTAGAGTGTCTTGGGCAGTTGGAGCAGAGTGGCATACAAGTTCTTAACCCATCGGCTGGCGTTTGGGCTGGTCAAAGGAGTAATGTAGATAAGGTGATGCGTGAAAACCATCTCCCATTTCCACCTGATGAAGGTAATGATGGTTATTGGGTAAAGCGCGCTGATGCATCGGCACAAAGTAAAAAAGATGTCTGTTTCTGTCAAGATTGGACAGAAGTAGAAAATGTGAAATCAGCTTTTATGCAGCGTGGTATCATAAACATCGTGATACAAGCACATGTGAAAGGTGACGTAGTGAAGTTCTATGGTGTTGAAGATACTGGCTTTTTCCGTTATTATTATTCCAGTGATGATACAGAAACAAAGTTTGGTGATGAAGAAAGGAATGGTAAACCACAATATTATCCATTTTCATCTTCTAACTTGCAAACTGATGCGGAGAAGTTAGCTTGTTTACTACAGACGCCTATTTATGGTGGTGACGCGATAGTACGGGAAGACGGCAGTTATGTTATCATTGATTTTAATGACTTTCCCAGTTTCTCAAGATGTAGGGAAGAAGCGGCAAAGGCTATCGTTAGACGGATGAAACAGAAGGTTGAGATTTCTCATAAAACCTCTTTAAACGAGAAGTGTAAGGACGATATGAATAGTTGTAGTTGATAGATAGTCAATTATTCCTCAACTTGACTCGTTTATAAATAATCAGAATACAATGACAAAAGAAGAACAAAATAATAGAGCAACTGCTCAGCAAACAAAGGACAATGCTCATTTTGCAGCTCAGCCCTCTTCGCCATATTTGGGAGAAGGACAAGATGGTAAGATGGGATTTTTTAGTCTTCTTCGTGCCTCTTTCAAGTCTATGGATACGGAAGAATGGCTTGATATTTATTTTACTCGGCCTATCGGTTTAGCATTTGCCTTGTTCTGGTATCGCTTAGGTGTTACGCCTAATACGATTACTATTCTCTCTATCTTCCTTGGAATTGGTGCGGGTGTAATGTTTTATTTTACAGATACCTTGCATAATATCATAGGAATTATTCTCTTGATGTTAGCAAACTTTTGTGATTCAACAGACGGACAGTTGGCACGGCTTACTCGTCAACAATCTATGAAAGGTCGCTGTTTAGATGGTTTTGCAGGCGATGTATGGTTCTTCTCAATCTATCTTGCTATTGTCTTACGACTGTGGTATCAGCCAATGCCCGGCACATCAGAGGTGTGGGGCTTTTGGGGATTAGGTTTGGCAGCTGTTGCAAGTTTGTTATGTCACTCCCCCCAAAGTTCGTTAAGTGACTATTATCGACAGATTCATCTTTATTTCTTGAAGGGTAAAGAAGGTTCAGAACTTGACTCATACGAACGCGAACACGCTATTGTTGAAGATTTGAAGGGAAAGAAGGGTGTCTTTTGGGATCGTGCTTTTCATAGTAATTATCAACGTTATTGTAGAAGTCAGGAGCGTAGAACCCCTGCTTTTCAGAAGTTTCATGCAGCATTGATAGAGAAGTACGGAGGAATAGATAAGGTGCCACAGGAGCTCAAAGAACGTTTCTTGGCAGGTAGCAAACCGCTGATGCCTTTTACAAACTTCTTGTCTTTCAATAGTCGTGCTATTCTTATTTACGTCACTTGCTTATTGAATTGTCCGTGGATATACTTTGTGTTTGAGATTAGTTTATATAGTTTGTTGTACATCTATATGCATAAGCGGCACGAAGATTTATGTAAAAGCCTCATGCCAAAGGAGTAAATAATATGTTTTTTAGACTATAATTAGGGTTGAATATATGTTGATGAAATACTTTTAATGCTTATCTTTTAGTGTTGAATAACAGTCTATTACAATCTAATGTAGCTTAAACTATTTTAGAATGAACAAAGAGTTAAACGATATATCTTTAAAAGCAGAAACAATACACGCTTCTCAGTGTAGTGAGGAGGGAAGATTAATTCTTCTCTTTGACTTTGGTGGTACACTTGATACTGCGGGTTGTCATTGGGGTAAGTTTCTATGGTATGCATACAAAAGGAATGAAATTCCTGTGACCGAGGAGCAGTTTCGTGAAGCCTATGTACATGCAGAGCGTACCTTAGGAAAGCTGCCTATTATACAGTCACATGACACATTCCTCTCGATGTTAACGAATAAGTTAAGAATAGAGTTTGAATACTTACTTAGTCGTGGCTGGTTATCAGTAGATAAGGTTGAGGCTGAACAGATGCAAAGAGTTCTGTTGAACGATATTTATGAGAAGGTAAAAACCATTATGTCAGAGAGTAGGCGAGTCCTATCTGACTTAAAGAAGAACCATAGATTAGGCTTGGTAACAAACTTCTATGGGAATATGACGGTTGTTCTTGAGGAGTTTGATTTATCTTCTTATTTTGAAACAGTAACGGAAAGTGCTGTTGTTGGTGTTCGAAAGCCTGATTCGCAGATATTTAATTTAGCTGTGAAATCTATGGAAGTGAGGCCTGAAAACGTTGTTGTGATTGGCGATAGCTATACCAAAGATATACTTCCAGCTCGTGAAATAGGTTGCCATACAATTTGGTTAAAAGGTGAAGGGTGGACGTCGGAAGAGCCAACAACGTGTGTGGCAGATTATGTTATTAAGAATTTAGTTGAACTACAATCTATATTAAGACAATATACGCCACTTTAATGCGTTAATTAAATATTGCAGTATTAATCATGAAGCAAACAAACGTAAAGCCTGCAGAAGGCAGATTAGGAATAATGGTCGTTGGTTGCGGCGCAGTTGCTACGACCTTCATGACTGGAGTGTTAATGACACGCAAGGGTCTTACGAAGCCTATCGGAGCTATGACTCAATATGATAAAATCCGTGTAGGACGTGGAGCAGATAAGAAATATCTTCATTACAAAGATATTGTTCCATTGGCAAACTTAGACGATATTGTCTTTGGTACATGGGATGTGTATCCTCAGAATGCTTATCAGGCTGCAGTATATGCTGAAGTGTTGAAGGCAAAGGATATTGAACCTGTACGTGAGGAACTGATGGCTATCAAGCCTCTGAAAGCTGCTTTTGACCGAAACTATGCTAAGCGACTGGATGGTGACAATGTTAAAGACTGCAAGACACGCTGGGATATGGTGCTTGAATTGCAGAAAGACATTCAGAACTTTAAGAAAGAGCATGGCTGTGAACGTGTAGTTGTTATCTGGGCTGCTTCTACCGAGATTTATGTACCATACGACGAGGCATGTCATAAGACACTTGAGCAATTGGAATCGGCTATGAAGGCAGATGACAGAGAGCATATTGCTCCATCAATGTGTTATGCATACGCGGCATTGACAAAAGGTTGTCCGTTTATTATGGGTGCTCCTAATACAACGGTTGATATACCTGCTATGTGGGAGTTGGCTGAGAAGACACGTATGCCTATTGCAGGTAAGGACTTTAAGACTGGTCAGACATTGGTTAAGTCGGGCTTTGCTCCTATCATTAAGACACGTAACCTTGGTCTTGCAGGGTGGTTCTCAACGAACATCTTGGGTAATCGTGACGGCTTGGTTCTTGATGAACCAGCTAATTTTCACACAAAGGAAGTAAGTAAGTTGTCAACACTTGAAACAATTTGTAGAGCTGATGAACAGCCCGATCTTTATGGTAATATCTATCATAAAGTGCGTATCAATTATTATCCACCTCGTAATGACGATAAGGAGGGATGGGATAATATTGATATCTTTGGCTGGATGGGTTACCCAATGCAGATAAAGATTAATTTCCTTTGCCGTGACTCAATCCTTGCTGCACCATTGCTTCTTGATCTTACATTGCTCTCTGATCTTGCTGCGAGGGCTGGTCGTTATGGTATTCAGCGTTTCTTGAGTATCTTCCTTAAGAGTCCAATGCACGATTTTACCCGTGGTGAGGAAGCTGTCAATAACCTCTTTGAACAGTATACCATGCTGAAGAATGCTATCCGAGAAATGGGGGGATATGAAGCAGATGAAGAAATCGATTAGTAAGCTTCTCAAACCGTATAGAAGTCTTTCGAACATCTTTTATGGATGTGACAACTCTTGGGTGCAGAATAGCTATAGTGGGCTGTTCTGCATTGTCCTAAAACTAAAGTAAGATATGAACAGATTACCCAGACTCAATAAAGATAAACATATATCTTTTGTCTTTGATAAGGCAAAAGAGGAGCTACAAGTGATAAAGAATAGAGTGATTATCTCTCTTCTCTTTTTACTTGTGTCATTTACTGCGCAAGCATATTCTTTTAAGGCATTGTACTTTAATTCGAAGCCTCATGTAGTACGTATTGACTCTTTGTTGTTAGGTAAAGATTCTTTGTTAACAGCAACTGATTCGATGGTGATAGCTACTGACTCATTGCTTCAAATGATGGATTCTTTAGCTAAGATAGCTGCTAAGCCAGCAGTGATAGATAGTACTTTGCTCCAATGTTACGTGGTTGACTGGCAGACGGGAGATAGTATTCCTTATGCGAATGCGCTCTATCGGAATTTAAAGTTAGGTGCATCGAGTGATGCTGATGGGCATTTTTCTATAGCTCGAAAGGTGGGTGAACAGCTTACTATTACTGCTGTAGGTTATAAGCCACGTCATATCAAGATTACTGCACATACTTCAAGAGAATTGAAGGTGACCCTTATTGCAGACTCTAAGCAACTTCAAGGGATTGTTGTGAAGGCTAAGCGACGTCATAAGTATTCTCGTAAGGATAATCCAGCAGTAGAGTTGATGCGGCGTGTTATTGCTGCGAAGAAACAAACCCATTTGGAGAACCATGATTACTATCAGTATGATAAGTATCAGAAGGTGACAATGGCTATTAATAACCTTACACCTGATGAACTTGAAGGCTCTATGTTTAAGAAGGCTCCTTGGCTTCTTGACCAAGTGGAGACTTGTCCTTATAATAACAAACTCATTCTTCCAATCTCTGTAGATGAAACGCTTACGCAGCATCTTTATCGTAAGAGTCCACGTGATGAGAAGGATATTGTGTTGGGACAGTCTACTAAGGGTATTTCAAAACTTATACAAACGGGTGAAGCTTTGAATACAATTGTGAAGGACCTCTTTAAGGATATCAATCTTTATGATGACCATATTGACCTCCTTCAGAAACGTTTTCCTTCTCCAATCGGTTCTACAGCTATTTCATTTTATCATTTTTATATAGACGATACGGTCTATGTAAATCAGGATCAGTGTATTCGTTTGCAGTTTATGCCAGCCAACCAGCAGGACTTTGGATTCCGTGGTGAGTTGTATGTATTGAATGATAGTTCGCTTCATGTGAAGAAGTGTGATATGCAGTTGCCTGCTAATACAGGTGTTAACTTTGTTGATGCTATGAAGTTTCAGCAGGAATTCACGAAGTTAAGCAATGGAGAGTGGGCTTTGACAACAGACAATATGATTGCTGAGTTAAAGCTAACAGACCTCTTACAACGTGCTATTGTCATTCGTACGACTGGTATGACAAACTATGGCTTTGCTCCTATTGAGGATAAACAGTTTAAGGGTAAAGCAAAGATTATATACGATACCAATGCTAAGATGCGTGATAATGAGTTTTGGGCAGCACACAGAACAACGCAATTGACGAAGAGTGAGGCTGGGATGGACTCGTTTATCAAGCGAATGGCAAATACTAAGCATTTCAAATGGGTGATTTTTGCATCCAAGGCATTGATAGAGAACTTTATTGAAACAGGTTCTGAAGATAAGCCAAGTAAGTTTGATATCGGCCCTGTCAATACTTTCATCTCAAAGAACTTTATTGATGGTATTCGCTTGCGTGCCTCTGCTCGTACGACAGCTAAGCTTAATCCTCATTGGTTCTTTGAGGGTTACTATGCTTATGGTACGAAGTCACACCGCAGTTATTACGATGCTAAGGTTACTTACTCATTCAATAAGCCAGAGTATCAGCCAATAGAATTCCCTGTACGTACTATTTCGTTCGAATCAACAAGTGACGTAGAGTCTCCATCAGATAAGTATCTGAAACACAATAAGGATAATATCTTCATGACTTTCCGCCCAGTGAAGGTTGAGCAGATGTATTTTGTTAATCGTCAGAAGATAAACTTTAATTGGGAGACAGATTATGGTTTGGCTACAAGTTTGGAACTTCGTACAGAGAGTAATAGACCAACTGGTAAACTTGTATATGAGAAGATGGATGGTACACTGGTAGACAAACTGCGTGTGAGTGAGGTTAGTCTTGGATTCAATTATCGTCCTGGACAGTCTTATGTGAACTCAAAGCAAAAGCGTATGACTGTAAATCTCGATGCACCAGAGTTCAATGTTAAGCATACAATGGGTATTAAGCATTTCTTAGGAGGTGACTTTAATAGTAATCTTACTGAGGTTTCTATTTATAAACGTTTCTGGTTAGGTAGCTGGGGTCACATTGATACGCGTGTGCAAGGTGGTGCACAATGGAATAAGGTGCCATTCCAATTCCTTATCACTCCTCCTGTGAACACGTCTTATTTTGAACATCAAGGAACGTTCAACCTTATGAAAGGACTTGAATTCCTTAATGACCGATATGCACAGTTTAATCTTGCGTGGGACTTAGAAGGTAAGATTTTCAACCGTCTTCCACTCATTAAGAAACTGAAGTGGCGTGAGTATGTTGCCTTTAAAGGGATGTGGGGACATTTAAC
This sequence comes from Prevotella melaninogenica, assembly GCF_003609775.1. NCBI lineage: Bacteria > Pseudomonadati > Bacteroidota > Bacteroidia > Bacteroidales > Prevotellaceae > Prevotella > Prevotella melaninogenica. The sequence goes on along the minus strand of NZ_AP018050.1, from coordinate 1,336,761 downwards.
AGATAAGAACAACCCATACTTACCACAGAATGCTAATGATACAGAATTGTATAAGTTCCCTGTCGACACACGTGTAATGACGCGCGATCCTTACATGGAGTTTGTTGTCGGAGTACATAATATCTTCAAATGTTTGGAGGTTGATTACGTTCGTCGACTTACTTATACGAATGCTCCAGGAATATCAAAGAATGGTATTAGATTTGGTTTTAATCTGGTTTTCTAATCCCTATGAGTAAATCTAATCATCGTTAGATATGATAAAGGATATTATCTTAGTCGGTATTGGAAGTTTTGTTGGTGGCAGTCTTCGAATGGTTATTTCGAAGTATGTTCAGTTGGCTGTAGCTGGCTCATTTCCTTTGGGAACAATGGTTGTAAATGTACTTGGATGTTTCCTTATAGGTGTTTTTTCCTCATTATCCAGTGATAATGGAGGAGTTAGTCCAGCTGTTCGCCTTATGCTTACTACTGGTTTTTGTGGAGGTTTTACAACCTTTTCAACCTTTATGAATGAGCATGCAACGTTATTAAAGGGAGGGGATGGTTTTATTCTTTCCTCCCTTTATATCATAGTTTCCCTTGCATTAGGCTTTATTGCTTTATTAGCAGGTCGCCACCTTGTTATGTCTATTCACTAATTCTACCATTATCCTTATTTCTTTTATTTGATAATTAAGTTAGAAGAAACTTATATTTAGAGAATTATACTCATGATGCTGTTTAATAAAATGAGTCTTGCAGACAAATATGATCATATTGTCAAGACGTTAAAACGTTTTCCTTTTACCTTTTGTTATATTATTATAGCAACAGTATATTTATGGATATTCAGCCATAAGCGACAGAACTTGGAGTCAGGAATAGAGTTTTTCATGATTTTTTGGCCTTTGTCGGGAACTGTTTTCTCTTATGTTGTTCACTTATATTCAGAGAATAAATCCAGAGGGAAAAGTTTGATAATAAATCTTTTATCAAATATTCTTTGGACGACTATCTGTGTTTTCTTCTCGCATAATTTTCCCTTGAATAATTCTTTTAAGGCATCTTGTGTTGCTTGTTGTGTTGCTATTGTATTGGCTCTTTGGGTTATTCCTTTTGTTGGCCAGAAAGATGATAGACCTGCAATCAATTTTGTCTTAGGTTTTGTTAAGCATATCTTTTTGTCTCTTATTGTATCATTAATTTTGTTTTTAGGTCTGGAGTTATTGATACAGTCATTTATTTTTCTGTTCGATTTTCATGTTGAGGAAACGCAAGTACTCTATCTCCTTATCTTCTGTTTCTTCTTCTTAGCACCTTCGTTAGTTGTGCTTCAAACTCCTTCAGGAGAAGATAAATATGCTGTTCGTAATTGGACGGAGAATAAGTTTATGAATGGTGTCATACATTTCTTGGTGATACCACTTCATTTGGTCTACCTTTTAACTTTGTATCTTTATGTTATTAAGATCGTTCTAACGTGGACATTGCCTAATGGTTGGGTCAGTTGGTTGGTAACTGCACTGATGTTTCTGACAATCGTCATTGTCTTTCTACTTTATCCTGTTAATTTCCAAGCAGAGAAGAAGCGCTTCGATCAACTTGTTTTACGCTATCTTCCTATAGTCGTATTACCCTTATTGTTTTTGATGTCTATTGGTATTATCCGTCGTTTTAACGATTATGGAATATCTGTGTTACGTATATATTTACTTGCTTTCAACCTTTGGTGTTATGCTGTTTGCATTGGGCTTTACGTGGTAAAGGCGAAGCGCTTATCATGGATTGTAGGTTCATTTACTGCATTGGTACTTATACTCACGGTATTGCCTTATAATGTCTTTACTTTTACACGTAATAAGTTGCAAAGTGATATTAAGCAGATCGCTATGGAAAATGGCGTAACGAAGTTTCCAATGGATAGTGCTACGTATAAAAAACTGGTAAAGAGTTTAGGAGAAGTTCAAGGTGAGCAGCTTTCCGATAAAGTTTACTATTTATCAAGCACATTTGATACGTTGGCTATAGATGGACTTGTTGATAGAAAGGGAGTCTTTATATATGAATTTTTATATAGGTCAGAGGTTAAAACAGAAAGTCACTTTGTAGATATTGATTGTAAATATTCTGCTTCACTCTGTACAATTCCTAAGGGATATACTTCTTATAGAATTGTAGGACATGATTATTCTTCAGAACGTTTTTCATTTGAAACAAAGAATGATACTATGTTTATAACGATGGACTATATGCTGAATGATAAGAAGGTAGAGGATGTTATCTCTATTCCTATTAATACATTGGATGAGATGGATAAAGCAGACAATCCTCTTCCAATAACATTCTATGGTAAGAATATCTGCTTTTACATGACCAATCTTCAAGGTGATTTGAATGAGCATAGTGTAGATTTAAGAGGAATCTTGTTTAAGAAGTAATGTTCTATTTTAGAGAATATTTCTTCATGATTTCCTTTCTTTTCAGTATCTTTGCACACTGTAAAATATTAATAATTAAACAATTCAATAGAATATGAAAGCATTCGATTTCTCTGAGTGGGGCTTTCTGTTCGTTGGTATGGGTAAATTATAATGTTATTTATTTAAATTTTAATCCAAATCAATCATTAGAACCTAAATAGATTTTGTTTTTAGTTGCTGTCACTTTTAACATTTCTTGTAATATACACATTATAAGATGTTTATGTTATATGTTAGGCTGATAGTAGTGACAGCAACTTTCAAGCTCATGTCGTTCATTAGTGAATAAGACAGTCTAATCTGATCGACAAAAAAGATGTTAGGAAATAATATGGAAAGTAAGATAGATGAATGTTGTGTTCTAATGACCGATTTGTGTTTAAGTGTAAAGTTGCTATTATAAAAAGAATTATATCGTGATGCCAAATAATTTGTTTAGACCATTAGGTCACAAAGAGTTGTTAATACTAACGAAGTTGTTAGGTGAAAAATTAAATAAACTTCCATATAAATTTAATTTATTGGAAGAAGTTTGGGCAGATGAGAATGCTCATAGTCGGATATTGGTAAACCTGCTTCGGGATAAAACTACTTTACATTCTTTTATTAGTTTCTTAAAAAGGAGATATGATAGGAGATTCGATTTTGATGAAGAAAGTGTGGTTTCACCTCAGATTACATCTGAGAGGTATAGAATTGATGGTCTTATTTGTGAACATAATAAGTATGCTATTATTATAGAGAATAAGATACATGGAGCAAAAGAGCAACCAAAACAGTTAAGTAGGTATATCGAAAAGTGTAATAGCCTTGGTTATTCGTTATCTAAGATTTTTGTTATTTACATTACGCGTACGCAATATGAACATGCATCTAAACAGACTTGGGGAGATTTTAAAGATACTTTTTCTACTGAGCCTCGATATGTTGATATTTCTTATAAAGAGAATATAATAGACTGGTTAGATGAATATTATCAAGAGATACCACGTAAGGAGGAAGACTTGGCTTCTGGTATTTACCAGTATAAAGCTTATTTAATACAATTGACAAACAATTATAAATACAAAAAGATGGATCCAAATATTAAGAATCTTATAACCTCAAGTTTACAACTTGAAGATAAAAACGGAGAAGAACAGCTTCTTGCTTTGAAAGCTAATAAGAGTGCGATAGATAACTTGTCAGGTTATATAGATGCTTTAATGATAGAGGCATATAAAAAAATATTTGAAGAATGGAGTATTAAGTTGGGTGTGGAGTTTAATACTCTTGAATTGTTACACCATAGTAATGATGATAACTATCTCAAGACAGGAATAATATTGCCTTATAGTGAAAAGTACAAAATAGCAGTGCTTATAGAACAAAATCTTCAGAATAAGAATATTTATATTGGTTTTGGTAGACATTATGTAAGTGAACAGCTTATACCAGAAGTAAAGAAGTATTGTGAATCTTTATTGGAGGAAAGAGAGTTAGAAGGCTGGAAAACTGATGATAATATATGGTGGTATTGTTGGAAATATACTACAATAGAACTTGGTTATGCAGAGTTAGTAGCTTTAATAAAGTTAGTACAAGATAAGATGAATACCAATTAATTATATTTATGAGAGGGGAGTGTGATGCAACCCAGATAGTGTTTTTTACTTAGTTTCTTTTCTATCTCCTTTCTTTTCTGTACCTTTGCACACTGTAGAATATTAATAATTAAACAATTCAATAGTATATGAAAGCATTTGTATTCCCTGGACAGGGATCTCAGTTTGTTGGTATGGGTAAGGACCTCTATGACAACAACCCATTAGCAAAGGAACTTTTCGATAAGGCTGACGAGATTCTTGGCTTCAAGATAACCGAGATTATGTTTGCTGGTACAGACGAGCAGTTGAAAGAAACTAAGGTTACTCAGCCTGCAGTATTCCTCCATAGCGTTATTTCAGCTCTTTGCTTAGGTGATGAGTTCAAGCCTGATATGGTAGCAGGTCACTCTTTGGGTGAGTTCTCTGCACTTGTAGCAGCTGGTGCACTGAGTTTCGAAGACGGTTTGAAACTTGTTGCAGCGCGTGCTAATGCTATGCAGAAGGCTTGTGAGCAGAATCCGGGTACTATGGCAGCTATTATTGGTTTGGCTGATGAGAAAGTTGAGGAAATCTGTGCATCAGTTTCAAAGGATGGTAAGGTTTGCGTTGCTGCTAACTTTAACTGCCCTGGTCAGTTGGTTATCTCTGGTTCAACAGAGGGTATCAATGAGGCTTGCGAGTTGATGAAGGAAGCTGGTGCTAAGCGTGCATTGCCATTGAAGGTGGGTGGTGCTTTCCACTCTCCATTGATGCAGCCAGCTAAGGACGAATTGCAGGCAGCTATTGAGGCAACTACATTCAATGCACCAAAGTGCCCTGTTTATCAGAATGTAGATGCTTTGCCACACACTGATCCAGCAGAGATTCAGAAGAATCTCATCGCTCAGCTTACATCAAGCGTACGTTGGACAAAGAGCGCACAGAATATGATCGCTGATGGTGCTACAGAGTTCGTTGAGTGCGGACCTGGTGCTGCTTTGCAGGGTATGCTTGGTCGCATCGACAAGACCGTTAATGCACACGGTGTATAATCCTACATTATTATTAAGCGAATAACCCCTCTTCCGTCCCCTTCCTTAAATTAGGGAAGGGACGAAGGAGGGGCTTTCTTTCTTTTATATGTATGAAAACTAAATTAGTTATCTACCAAGTCTTCACCCGTACTTTCGGTAATAAGAATCTTACAAAGAAGGAGAATGGTACCTTAGCAGAGAACGGAGCAGGAAAGATGAATGACTTCGACAAGGAGGTGCTACGTCGAATCCATGACCTCGGTGTCACTCATCTTTGGTACACAGGAGTTATCCGTCATGCTACATGTACTGATTATTCATCCTTCGGTATTCCTACACAGAACTCTCGTGTTGTAAAGGGACGTGCTGGTTCGCCTTATGCTATTACCGATTATTATGATATCGACCCAGATATTGCGGTAGATGTAGATGCACGTATGGCAGAGTTTGAGGCTCTTGTTGCCCGCACTCATGCTGAAGGTATGAAGATTATCATTGACTTTGTGCCTAATCATGTTGCTCGCCAATACAAGAGTATTGCTAAGCCACAGGGTGTTGAAGACCTTGGAGAAGATGATGATACAGGTAAGCATTTCGATGCTCAGAACAATTTCTATTACTGTCCGGGCGAACAGCTTAACCTTTCTGGGGTTGTTGATAATGTCTATGCTCATGATGCTGAGGCTTATTATGAGTTCCCAGCAAAATGCACTGGTAACGACCGCTTCGACGCTCATCCACAGCAGAACGATTGGTATGAAACTGTAAAGCTAAATTATGGTGTAGACTATTGTGATGCAGGCGGTAGAAGTTATCACTATCATCCTCTTCCTTCTACATGGAAGAAGATGACTGATATTCTTCTTTTCTGGGCAGCAAAGGGCGTTGATGGCTTCCGTTGTGACATGGCTGAGATGGTTCCGCATGAGTTTTGGGCTTACGCAACACAGCAGGTGAAGGAGCGTTATCCTGAGATGATATTCATTGGTGAGGTCTATGATCCTAATCAATATCGTATGTATGTTGAGTCAGGTTTCGACTATCTCTATGATAAGGTGGGAATGTACGACTGTATTCGTGGTGTGATGTGCGACGAGCGTCCTGCTTCTTCTATTACGCATGAGTGGCAAAAGGTTGATGATATTCGCGACCACATGCTTTATTTCCTTGAGAATCATGACGAGCAGCGTATTGCTTCTGATTTCTTTGCAGGTAATCCTTGGAAGGGAGTTCCCGGTATGATTGTCTCTGCTCTTCTTCAGCAGAATCCTGTTATGGTTTATGCAGGACAGGAGTTTGGCGAAAAAGGTATGGATAAGGAAGGATTTTCAGGTCAGGACGGTCGTTCAACAATCTTTGATTACTGGACGAGTGACGCTATCTATAAAGGTTTCTTCAATCGTAAAGCTTTGACTACTGACGAAAAGAAGCTTTCGCTTGTTTATCAAGGAATTCTCCGTTTCTGCAATCGCGAGAAAGCTGTACGTGAGGGACTGACCTTTGATTTAATGTATGTCAATCATCAGAGTCACCAGTTTAATCCTCATAAACAGTTTGCTTTCTTACGTAAGGCAGATGATGAAGTGTTATTGGTTGTTGCTAACTTCGATCAAGAACGGGTACAAATCAATGTCACTATCCCTACTCATGCATTCGACTTCCTCGGTATTCCAGAGAAGACAGTTGAGATGACTGACTTGCTTTCAGGTTTTACAAAGGTTGTAGAGTTGAAGTGCGATGGTCAAGTAGCATTAGATATAGAGGCGAACTATGGTAGAATTTACAAGTTTAATATAAAGTAGAAGACCATGGACTACGTTTTAAATTCACACAATAAAGAGGAGTTTCCTCCTGCTCATACAGCAGAACACTTGCTGAATCAGGTGATGATTCGTATGTTTGGCACAGAGCGCAGCAACAATGCTCACATCGAACGGAAGAAGAGCAAGATGACTTTCATCCTTGATCATAAGCCTGATCGTAAAGAGGAAAAGGCGATAGAGGTTGAGATGAATCGTCTGATTGCTGAAGACCTTCCAGTAACATTCGAAATGGTTGACCGCAATAACATCCCTGAGGGTGTTTCGATTGATAAACTCCCAGAGGATGCTTCAGAGATGTTGCGTCTGGTTCGTATTGGTGATTTTGACGTTTGTCTTTGTATTGGCAAGCACGTTCGTTCAACGGCTCAGATTGGTCGTTTTGAAATGTTAGGGACTAATTGGGACGAGCAAAAGCGCACTTTTCGCATTCGCTTTAAGGTAATTTCTGCTTAATTCATTTCTCTATCAATAAAAACAACGCCCTCACTTGTTTGAATGATGACAAGTGAGGGCGTTTTACAGTTATGAAAATACTTAACATTTTTTGTCCTTTAATCCTCTTAATGGTGCTTAAAAACACAGTTTTACGTTCCTTTGTAACTCTTTTGTTATTAGATAGTTACAAAGTTGGTTTGTTAAAGGTGCTTAGTTAGGCTTCAAAAGGGCGTTAGTAAGACCTCAAAAGGGCATCTTTTAGAAGTCAATTGAGCGTTAATTCGAGTGTAATTAAGCCTTAATAAAAATCGAAGAGAGGAAAATTGTTGACAAATTGACTTTCTCTTAGGTTTGAAGTCTATGTTTTTATGAAATATGAAAAGTAGAGAAAAAAAGAAATCCGCCACCTTATATATAATAGGTGGCGGATTTCTAATGTTGTAAACCTTTCGTTTTATCTAACGACTTAGTAGTTTGTTCAGGAATTGTCGTTCTGTTCCTTCATATCAATGAACTGCTGTTTTGCGTCATAGAACTCATACTGCAAATAGGCAAGTTTTTGTGAAGGAATGATATTCACACCCCAACCATACTTCATTTGCCACTTACGTTTCATGGAAATAAAACCCTTGTTAATGTAAGCTGCAACGTATGGATGAACGTGCAAATAGAATTTCTTTACTCCAACCTTATTAACCAATCGGTCAATCTTACGCTCCAACTGATCAGTAAAGAGGATGCTTGAACGAATCTTGCCACTACCGAAACAAGTAGGGCAGTTCTCATCTACATCTACGTCCATCACTGGGCGTACACGCTGGCGAGTAATCTGCATAAGTCCGAACTTGCTAAGTGGAAGGATGTTGTGACGTGCACGGTCCTTCTGCATATTCTTACACATACGCTCGTACAGCATCTGGCGGTCTTCAGCAAGATTCATGTCGATGAAGTCAACGACAATGATTCCACCCATATCACGCAGTCGAAGCTGGCGAGCTAACTCATCGGCAGCACCAAGGTTGGTGTCAAGAGCATTCTGTTCCTGTGCTTTTTCTTTTGTTCTGTTTCCACTATTCACATCCACAACGTGCATTGCCTCAGTGTGTTCAATGATGAGGTAGCAGCCATGACCATAATTGATGGTCTTGCCGAAGCTGGATTTAATTTGCTTCGTAACGTCAAAGTTGTCGAAGATTGGCACCTTACCAGTGTACTTCTTCACGATGCCCGCCTTTTCAGGGGCTATTAGAGAGACATAGTGTCGAACGGCAGTGCAAATCTCGTCGTCGTTGACGTAGATGTTTTCGTAGGTTGGATTGAAGAGGTCACGCAGCATAGCAACAGCACGTCCAGTCTCCTCAAAAACAAGTTGAGGACGTTCCTGTGTCTTTTGCAGTTTTGTGATTGCTTCATTCCATCGGCTCAATAGGACTTTCATCTCAGCATCAAGCTCGGCAACGCGTTTACCTTCAGCTACAGTACGGACAATTACACCGAAATTCTTTGGCGTAATACTCTGTATGAGTTGCTTGAGACGTGCACGTTCTTCTCCGCTTTTGATTTTAGATGATACGCTAACTTTATGCCCGAATGGTATAAGCACCAGGAATCTGCCAGCGAATGATATTTCGCCTGTAAGGCGAGGTCCTTTGGTGGAAATGGGTTCTTTAACAATCTGTACCATCACCTCTTGTCCTACCTGCAATGTGTTTTGAACAGTTCCGTCCTTTTGCAAGTCGGGTAGGCGAGTGGCTTTCTGAATGGGATAAAGTTTCTTGCGGTCACTCTGAACCTGTTTCAGATACTTCGCATAGGAGTTGAATTGGCTCCCTAAGTCAAGATAATGAAGAAAGGCGTCACGCTCATAACCTACATCTACAAAGCAGGCGTTAAGCCCTGGCATCAGTTTCTTAACCTTTGCCACGTAGATGTTTCCAACCGAGAAACTGGCTTCTCTTGGCTCACGCTGGTATTCAACCAGACGCTTGTCTTCGAGCAGCGCTATCGAAATCTCTTTCGGTTGGGCATCAATAATTACTTCGCTTGTCATCTTCTTCGTTTGTTATACCTACCTTTTAGCAATTATATAAGTTATCATGAACTATGCTAAAAGATACATATAGGTAAAATAAAAATGCGGAACCTGCCGTCGCACTTCCAGGGAAGAGAAGTATATTGCGATGACACGCCCCGCCATATTTTTGAAAGTCAGTTATAAGTCTTTCAGCCTTGGGGCTTACTTGCTCTTATGTCTGTTCTTTCTTAATCTCTTTTTACGCTTGTGCGTAGCCATCTTGTGTCCCTTTTTCTTCTTTCCGTTTGGCATAGCTTTAAATTGTTTTAAATTGTTATTGTATTTATGTTTAATTTATTTCTTCATATCCTCGATGAAAGTCTTTGCAGGCTTGAAGCTTGGGAAATCGTGAGCTGGGATAGTGATAGTCGTGTTTTTTGAGATGTTACGAGCTGTCTTTTCCGCACGGTGCTTAACGATAAAGCTACCGAAGCCACGAAGGTATACATTTTCTTTCTTCTCCAACAAACTGTCTTTGATAGTTTCCATAAAAGACTCAACCACAGCTGAAACGTCCTTCTTGGCAATGCCAGTAGACGTTGCTATCTCATTGATGATATCTGCTTTCGTCATTTTGATTTTGTTCTTTATTTATGTTTATTTCTAATCTCTCGTTATAACGGAATGCAAAGATACTCATTTTCAGCTTAATAGAGAAATAATTTTGTGTCTTTTTTGTAAAATATCTCAGTATATGCTCTAAACTTTAAGGTTTTTCGTACCTTTGCGACATTATAAGTTGTATTTCATGCTTATCTGGAGTGTTGGATTAGACGATATTATTAGGGGTTGAACTGTTATTAATACTTGTGTAGAGACGAATCTTTATGCGTGGTTGATTAGCGTAAACTCTGGTAAATCTTGGTTAATTCATTAGCTCTTAGAAAGTAGATTTTGCAAGACTTCTGTATAATTATATAAGGTGTATGAAGATTTCCATCGGTATAGATGTGGGTATTTCAACAACTAAGATTGTTGGAATCAGAGAGGGAAAGGTTATTAAACCTTTGCGTATCAAGGCTACTGATCCAGTAACATCCTTGTATGGCGCTTTTGGAAAATATCTATATGACAATAGAATAGATCTGTCTGAGGTTGAGCGTGTTATGCTTACGGGCGTAGGTGCTCACTATATTGACAAGCCTGTTTATGGGCTTCCAACAGCTAAGGCAGATGAGTTTTTGGCTGATGGCTTAGGTGCTCAGTTTGAGTCGAAGTTGCAACGTATGATCGTTGTTTCGATGGGTACGGGTACATCACTTGTTCTTTGCAATGGCAATGAGGTTCGTCATATCGGCGGTATTGGTATTGGTGGCGGTACGTTGAGTGGTCTTTCTCGTTTGCTTTTGCAGACGGATAATATCAATGAGATTATTGCTTTAGCCAATAAGGGGGATATTTCTCGTATCAACCTGCAGATTAAGGATATTTCAACTAGTCCACTCCCAGGCTTACCAATGGATGCAACAGCATCTCTCTTTGCCAATGCACAGGCTAATGCAAGCCGTGAGGATATTGCCTTAGGCTTGATAGGTCTGGTGTTACAGTCGATTGGTTCGGCAACTATCTTGAGCTCTTTGAATAGCGATATTCGTGACTTTGTACTCATTGGAAACCTTAGTTTATTGCCACAATGCGAACTTCTCTTCCCTGTAATGGAGAAGATTTATGACGTTCGCTTTATTATTCCGAAGAATTCAGAGTATTGTACAGCCATAGGTGCTGCATTACAAGCAGATAACATCGAGAATATATAATCTCTATCTATAAATGAATATAGGCACTTTGTAGCATTGTCTACAAAGTGCCTGTTACTTTATTGTACTTTATAATAGCGTGTTACCTCTTGTTCTTATATTTTTGGAACAGTGCCAAGGTTCTTTTCTATGTCTTCGTCAGTGAGCGTATAGTTCCTCAAATCACCATTGATATAAGTGTCGTATGCCGTCATATCAATGAGCCCATATCCTGAGAGACAGAATAGGATAACATCTTCTTTTCCAGTTTCCTTTTCCTTCTTTGCTTCTCGAATGGCAGCTGCTATGGCATGACAGCTCTTTGGTGCAGGGATAATTCCTTCTGTATGAGAGAAGAGGATACCTACCTCGAAGCTTTCTAACTGTGGTATATCCATTCCGTACATATAGCCGTCTTTGAGCAATTGGCTTACGATAACACCTGCACCATGGTGGCGCAGACCACCTGCATGGATGTTTGCTGGATTGAAATCATGTCCAAGTGTGTACATTGGCAACAATGGAGTATATCCAGCCTCATCACCGAAAGCATATTCAAACTTACCATGTGTCAGCTTTGGACAGCTGTTTGGCTCTGCTGCAATGAACTCTGTCTTCTATCTTTCTCGTCAAGTATAAATCTTTTCTGTTGTGCCATACTATTACTTAATTATACAATGGATAACTGTTATTTGAAAGATGATGTTTCACAAAGTTACAAAATAAGATTTTCTAAATGCATGGAATGATTATATTTTTTAGTAATTTTGCTGCCATTATGATAATAATCGCTACTATTCTTACATATTTTTGCGTCTTATTGTTGATAAGTAGAATAACAGGACATAAAGCAGATAACGAAGCTTTTTTCCGTGCAAACGGACAGTCGCCTTGGTATCTTGTTGCCTTTGGAATGATTGGTGCCAGTATTTCTGGTGTCACCTTCGTCAGCGTTCCGGGTATGGTAATGTTGAGCGATATGACCTATATGCAGACTTGTTTAGGTTTTATCCTTGGTTATTTTGCAGTGGCGTTTCTGCTACTTCCTGTTTATTATCGTCTTAAGTTGACGACTATCTACTCTTATCTACAAACACGTTTAGGCAATCATAGCTATAAGACGGGTGCTTCTTTCTTCCTATTGTCTAAGATGACAGGTGCTGCAGTGCGCTTCTATGTTGTTTGTATGATACTTCAACGGTTTGTTTTAGATGCATACGGCATACCTTTTCCTATTACTGTTGTGGCTCTTGTGGCACTCATTTGGCTTTATACGCGTCGGGGAGGAATTCGTACACTGGTGTTGACAGACACTTTTCAGACCCTTTGTATGCTTCTTGCGCTTATTCTGATTATATATAAGGTTGTCGAGGCATTGGGAATGTCGCTTCCTGAAGCAGCGCATGCGATAGCCAATGACAGTCATTCTCGTATTTTTGTATTTGATGATTGGGTATCAAAACAGAACTTTTGGAAACAGTTCCTTAGCGGTATTTTTATTGTTATTGTTATGACAGGACTGGACCAAGATATGATGCAAAAGAATCTTACTTGTAAGACTTTGCGAGAGGCACAGAAGGATATGTGTACCTATGGTTTTGCCTTTGTACCAGCTAACTTACTCTTTCTCTCTCTTGGGGTGTTGTTGATGATGTACTTTAATAGTATAGGGCAAGCTTTACCTGATGTGCCAGATAATCTTATGTTACAGGCTGTTGCAGGTGGACAATTAGGAACATTGGTTGTTATTCTCTTTACGATTGGAATTGTTGCGGCGTGTTTCTCCAGTGCAGACTCTGCCTTAACAGCCTTAACAACAACTTATTGTGTGGACATTTGTAATCGTCCAAAAGATGAAAAGTTGCGTAAGCAGGCACACGTTGGTATGTCGGTAGTGTTTATTCTGTTTATTCTTATCTTCCGTTATGTCAATTCTACAAGTCTGATAGACGCCATTTACACAATAGCTTCTTATACATACGGACCACTTTTAGGACTCTTTGCTTTTGGCTTATGTACCAAGCGAGCAGTAAATGATAGGTTAACTCCATATATAGCAGTAGCCAGTCCACTTCTTTGTTTTGCTTTAGATACAATCGTTTCGAAGACTACTGGTTATAAGTTCGGCTATGAGTTGTTGATGTTGAACGGACTAATAACGTTCGCAGCATGCTTCTTTCTTCCTGCAAGAAAGCAGGGCTTGGATTCCGAAATGAAGTAAGCTTAACACTTACTTTGCGTGTTTAACTTATGTGTTGTTGCCCAGCACGCATTGTGTTGTTGGTAAGCACCATTGGTGCGGAGTACTAATTACCTTGCAAAATCTTACGATAGGAAAGGCAAACAGACATTAGGAAATAACATATCTACTACAAGTAATTCCAAAATACGACGTTAGTTGTTTCTTGTTTAGTGGACAGCAATGAGTACGATAAACGATAAAAGGCAGAGAGTACTAAGCTCTTTGCCTTTTATCGTTTTGTTATATGTAATCTTACAAATAGCTTTTATCCTTATTAGGAATGAACTAATTGTAAGTCTTTATCCTACAATAACTCCTCAATCTGCTTTGCGATATTCTCAATCTTCTCTGTTGGCTCAAAGCGAGCAACAACCTGTCCCTTCTTATTAATAAGGAATTTGGTGAAGTTCCACTTAATCTCCGCACTCTCCTTATAGTTAGGATCAGCCTCAGAAAGCATCTTATCGAGGATAGGATAGAGCTCGTGTGACTCGTCCCAACCAGCAAAGCCCTTCTGCTCCTTGAGGAACTTGAAGAGAGGATCAGCGTCTTCGCCGTTAACCTTTACCTTCTTAAAGCGTGGGAATTTTGTGCCGTATGTAAGTTTGCAGAACTCATGGATACTTTCGTCTGTACCTGGTGCCTGCTGTCCAAACTGGTTGCAAGGGAAGTCAAGTACTTCAAATCCTTGTGCATGGTACTTCTCATAGAGTGCCTCCAACTCCTCATAAGTTGGTGTGAAGCCACATTTAGTAGCTGTGTTTACAATCAGCAGCACCTCATTAGAAAACTCTTTCAGTGAAAATGCCTTACCTTTTCTGTCTTTGACAGAGAATTCATAAACTGTTCTCATTTCTGTTTCTTATCTTCTCTTTATATAGTTTACTTATTTGTGTGTTGCAAATGTACGAATTTTATTTGTTAATGCCTTCATTGTTTAGTAGTTTTTTAGGATTCGCTTTAATTCGTAATAGATTATTGGAATTCTTTCTGTTGGGTTGATTATTTGTGGGTGTTTTTTCTTTAATAGGGATTTCCCTACCTTCAAATAGTGTATTTACTCGATTATCATCTTATAATTTCACTATTTTTGCATCAGTAAACAAAGAAAGAATAAGAATTTAATTGGATATGAATATGAAACGAATCACTAAATTATTTTTGGCACTTGCAATAGTTGCGAGTCCATTGGCATTGACAAGCTGTGATAATGATTTTTATGATGGAGATGATTATTACTATAATAATTTGGTAACATCTGCCGTACGTAATTATCTATATCAGTATCCAGATGGATCAAGTTATTATACAGCTTATAACTGGCTCTATTATAATTATCCAGAAGCAACAACCTCTGAGTTCTATGCTTTTATGGATGCTGTTGGAAGTAATAGATATTATAACTGGGATAATAACTATCGTCAGGAGCAGAATACACAGGTTAGCCGCCTTGTTGAGGAGGCACAGACATTGACTGGTGAGTGGGCTGGAAGTATGACTATTGAGTATACGGATGATAATACGAAACAGCGTATGCGTAATTCTTTCCACGCTAATATGAAGTTCTTCCAGTACAATTCGTCTGCTAATTCTCTTCAGGGAAATGGTGTTGAGGTAGATACTGATGCACAAGGTAACACACAAACACTTGCATTCTCTTGGAATATCGATAATAATGGAGACATCTACATCAAGTACACTAATAGTGGAACAATCTTCCGTCTTGATATGAAATCTACTAATGAAGGTTTCCACTTAGGGTATGAGCAGGCAAAGGGTTATGATACATTCTTTGGTACGGCACGTAGTACAAACACAACAGATGTTATGAGTTTCAATCTTGCTCGTCAGAGACCAGCAAATGCAAAGGCTCAAAATGCGTTGACAAGAGCTTCAAGCAAGGCTTCTTTCGGTTCAGCTAAGGAGAATGACTATGCTAAGAATAGCGTTGGAGCAGTAAATGGTCTACGCAAGAGATAATAAAAGCTAATCGCTTTTCTATAGCTTCATATATACTTGAATGGGTCCCACCAACTGAGAAGTTGGTGGGATTTTTGTCTTTATCTTTTGTCGTTTAATGGCTTTATTTTATTATTGTAAACACTGAATTTGTCTTAATCATTTTTACGTTTTTTGAATTATATTGTTGATTTTCAGTCTTTTTTTCGTAACTTTGCAACCTCTTTTCTCTCTGAGAGGGGAGAGAATTAGATTGATTTGATGATAAAAGATGAGGAGAATCATTCAATTTATAAGAGAGTGGACACTGCCAGTGTCAATAGGCACAGGTAGCCTTTTATACCTTGTTTTTGCCTTTATTCCAGCCTTGGATGGCGCAGCAAACTTTTTTGCTCCTATCCTTGACGCAGCTCTTCCATTGTTTATGTTCCTCGTCTTATATGTTACCTTCTGTAAGGTAGACTTCCGTAAGCTTATTCCTGTTGGTTGGCATCTTTGGATTGCTTTCTCTCAAGTGTTGATGGTTGCGGTTGTTATTGGGGCAATTCTGACTTTTCATATCACGGGTGAGTCGCTTATACTACTTGAAGCACTCCTTGTCAGTATTATTTGTCCTTGTGCCTCTGCAGCAGCAGTAGTTACACAGAAGTTAGGTGGAAACCTTGAAGAAATGACAACTTACACGTTTCTCTCCAACTTTCTCTGTGCATTGTTGATACCAGTCTGCTTCCCTTTAATAGAGTCTGGAGCAGGTATAACCTTCTGGGATGCTTTCATTGCGATTCTTTATAAGGTGTGTCTGGTACTGGTAGTTCCAATGCTTTTGGCATATATAACAAAACATTGGCACGCTTTATGTAGGTTCTATCAGTGGGTAATCAGTGTGAATAACCTCAGTTTTTATCTTTGGGGATGTTCATTACTCATCGTTTCAGGTACAACAGTAAAGAATATCGTGCATGCAGAGGTAGCTGTAAGCTTCCTCTTGTTGATAGCAATTTTGGCCTTAGTGCTTTGCTTGATACAATTTGCTATTGGTAGATATATTGGTCATTTCTTCCGCAGTACGATTAATGCGGGACAAGCTTTAGGGCAGAAGAATACTGCATTTGCTATTTGGATAGCCCATACTTATCTGAATCCACTGTCGACAGTGGGGCCAGGCTGCTACATCTTGTGGCAGAATATTATTAACAGCGTAGAGATATGGTGGCATGACCACGCCATTAAACGCAAAAATAAATAGTTGTGAGAACAATAAAGTATTTTATAGTATTACTCTTTCTTTTCCTGTTATCACCTGCTGTTTCTGCGCAGGATGCTAACGGAATAAGTGAACAAAAGGATAAGCCAGCTAAATCAGTAGAGCCAGATGCAATGCCAGTAGCTGCTACTCCTCATACAACTTCTGCTTCAGTAGAAGAAATGTCTATGGAACCACTGCCAACGTCGACAACTCAAGTGTCACAAGTAGCAGAAAGTCGTGATCAAGTAGTATTACTTATTGGTGATTCTATGGCTGATGGTCTTGGCTCTCGATTCAATGATTATGCTGTAAAAAATGGTTTTAAGTTTCATTCTATCGTATGGTATGGTAGTACAACACGCGACTGGGCGATAGCTTCAGACCTTCAATATCAGATTGAAAGAGTACGTCCTACATATATAATTATTAGCTTAGGTACCAATGATTTAGGTTATAAAGATTATAGTAGACGTGAAACTGCAATCCAAACGATTCTGAGTCGTGTGGGGGATATCCCATACGTATGGGTTGGTCCTCTCCCTTGGAAGAAGATTAAAGATAGAACAATCGTTGATGTAATCCGTGATTGTACAGGTGAAGGTCGGTTCTTTGACAGTAGTTCTGTCGTAGCTTCTCGTGCAGATGGTATTCATCCAACGCGTCAGGGTGCTGCTCTATGGGTTGATAAGATTGTAGAATGGATGGGCGAACCAGAACAGAATGCAAATCCTATTGGTATGGATAAACCTGATTTTACTACTCATTTTAAGCATGATGAGAAGCACGGAATGGGGTATCATGGTCGTCGATAGATTTGAAATATTATTACAATCTCAATGGCTTTTATACCACGTTTTCCTTCAAAAAACTGCTATTTTGATTGCGTTTGTAACCTTCAGATAAACAAGTAGTTATAAAATAGTAAAGCAAGAGGTGCTTAATTGCATTGCAAAAGGGCGTTAGTTACATTCGAACTAACGCCCTTTTGCACGTCAATTAAGCCTTAATTCAGATGCAATTAAGCCTTAGTATGTTTCCAGTGATGTGATTTTATTTTACATTCTAATGGGTTTGAGTACTCTTTTATGCCTGCTACTACTTCATCCTGAGTACCTGCTTAGATGGTTAACTCTTATTAATAATGTATATACCGCCTGCAGCCAAGGCACCTGCTATCATGTATTTGATATAGAATGTTTCGTCAAGGCATAGGCAAGAGGTAACTGCTCCAACAATAGGAATTAGTGAATTATAGATAGCTACCTTACCAACAGGATTACAGGTGAGTAGTTTGTTGTAGAGCGTAAAACATAATGTACTGATAGCGATAAGCAAAAGTAGGTAAGTAATACCCAAAGGAGTAATTTGAGGAAGTTCACCTCCCATCAGTAATCCAGGGATAATCAACAATGCACCACCTATCGCTAAGCTATAGCCAGTACCGACAAATACATCTACACGTTTGCCCAATCCACGAGTAAGCAGTGATGCTGAGGCACCACAAAGGGCATTGAGGATAATCATTCCATCACCTAACCAAGTGAACTGTCCACTCTCTGCTCCGCCTAAATTCAGCGATAATATACCTGCAAAACCAACAATACAACCAACAATCTTCTTTACTGTCATACGATCGCTTTTAAAGAAGATACAAGCAAAGATAACGACAGAGAAAACGCTTAGTGAGTTGAGAATGGCTGCTCGTGAACCCTCACTATGAGAAAGACCAAAGTAGAAGAAGGCATAATGTAAGGTGGTGTTCATCATACAGAACAGAAGGATATACCACCAATCGACAGGTTTTCTTACTTTGAAATCACGCTTCTTAGCACCTGCAATTGCCAATATAATCAGTCCAGAAAGACAGAAGCGAATACCTGCAAAAAGCATTTTAGAGCCAGTCATATCTGCTGTGATGGCAAACTCAGAGAAGCCTAATTTAATCAAGGGATAAGCCCAGCCCCATGCAATGGCAGCTGTAAGGGCAAAGATAGTCACCCATAATGGGCGTTGAAATATACTTTTTGTTTGTGTCATTTACTATTTATTATAATATAAGAATGATGTTAATACTCTGAAATTCAATCTTAAATACGGTTTTAATATTCTCTTTCTTTAATATATGTAGATTTGTTTTCGCAAATTATTTACGTGAAAATAAATATTTATTTACGTTAGTAGAAATCTTTATTTTCATGAAAAGAAATTCTTATTTACACGTAAATAATTCTAAAGAGACTTCATTAAGAACCTGCATTTATAGTGCAAAGGTACGTTCTTTCCTTGATATATGTAGCCTTTTAATCGCTTTTTTATCCCTGCTTAATTAGGTTATTTGTTCTTAATTGTTTATCTTTGCGGATAATTTGCGCTTTATTAAAAAAGATGAAGAAGTTATTATTTTCCTTTTTGCTGGCTTTAATCGTAGCTAATGTTCAAGCACAGTCTTTGACAGACACATTACGTCATGAAGTATTGTTAGAAACAGACAGTGGAAACATTCGAATCCAACTTTATAACGAGACACCACGTCATCGTGATAACTTCTTAAAGTTGGTGCGTAGTGGTGCTTATAATGGTGTGTTGTTTCATCGTGTTATCAAGGACTTTATGATACAGTCAGGTGACATGGCATCGAAGACAGCAAAGCCAGGACAGGCTTTGGGTGACACACAAGAGACTTATTCACTCCCAGCAGAGATAAATTATCCGAAGCTATTGCACCGTCGTGGCGCTGTTGCTGCAGCACGTGAGAGCGATGATGTCAATCCGAAGCGTGAGTCGTCTGCCTCACAATTCTATATTGTATGGGGAATAAAGTTCTCTGATGGACAGCTTGACTGGGCGCAGGAACGCCTCAATGCACATACTGATAGTACGGTACAGATGACACAAGAGGTGCGACAACTATATAAAGAAGTGGGTGGTACTCCTCATTTGGACGGACAATATACAGTCTTTGGACAGGTGTTAGAGGGCTTGGAAGTTGTAGAACGTATTCAGCGTCAGCCTGGTGATGCTAACGATCGTCCGTTGGTCGATATCCGTATTCGTAAAGCAACCGTATTGAAATAAGGTTGTCTTTATTTATTCTCAATGTAAATATAAAGTAAAGTTACTAATAAATCTATGTCAATTAACAAAAAAGCAACAGCCTGCCTGTTTGCGCTTATGCTCGGAAGTGGAGTAGGCGTAGCAGGCAACAGGTTTGTCTATCGTGCTGTAAAGGATACTATTACACAACAGAAAGACACCACCAAACAGAAAGTACAGAAGGATAAAGCATCAGAGAAAGAGAAAGAAAAGCCTTCTGCATACGACCAGCTTGTAAAGAAAAAAGGAAGTGTTCAGCAAGGACTCTTTACCGTGAGACATATTGATGACCAATGGTATTTTGAAGTTCCTGATTCAATTATAGGTCGTTATCTCCTTGCCGTGACTCGTTTTACAGCCGTTCCACAGAACTTTGGTAAGTTTGCAGGAGAAGCAGTTAACCAACAGACAGTTTATTTTGAGCAGCGTGATGATAAGACAATGTTGCTTCGTGCATACGTTCTTTCGCAGGAGGCTGCCCCAAAGAGTAGCATTTCTCGTACGTTGAAGGCTTCTACAGCTGACCCTATCGTTGCTTCGTTCAAGGTGATTGGTCGTAACAAGGATACTAAAGCACAGTTGATTGATGTTACATCTTTGTTCGTAAGAGATAATGCCGTTCTAAGTATATCTTCAAATGACTCTAAGCAATTGAAGTTAGGTGGACTGATGTCTGACCGTACTTTCATTGATACGATGAAGGTTTATCCAATAAATGTGGAGATTGCTACGACACGTACCTATTCAAGTTCACCTTCTACAGCACCTGCCTCTTATACAGGTGCAATGACTGTTGGACTGAACACCAGTGTTGTTCTTCTTCCAAAGATACCTATGCGCAAGCGTATATGGGATAATCGTGTAGGTTATTTCACTAATAGATATACCATCTTTAGTGACGAACAGACTAAGACCGATCGCCAGCAGTTTATCTCTCGTTTCCGCTTGGAGCCAAAAGATAAGAAGGCATACGCAAAGGGAAAGCTCGTAGAGCCTATTAAGCCTATTGTATTCTATATCGACCCAGCCACACCAAAGAAGTGGGTTCCTTATTTGATGAAGGGTATTGAGGACTGGAATGTTGCTTTTGAGGCTGCTGGCTTTAAGAATGCAATACAGGCAAAGGAGTGGCCTAACGACCCAACCATGAGTGTTGATGATGCTCGTTTCAACGTTCTTCGTTATCTTCCAGCTGAGATTGAGAACGCATACGGCCCACGTATTGTTGACCCACGTAGTGGTGAGATTATCGAGAGTCATATCTGTTGGTATCATAATGTGATGAATCTCTTGACAAAGTGGTACTTTACACAGTGCGCTCCATTAGATAAGCGCGCACAGACAGTACACATGGACGATAAGCTTATGGGCGAATTGATTCGCTTTGTGTCAAGTCATGAGGTGGGACATACAATCGGTTTACGTCATAACATGGGTGCAAGCCATGCTACACCAGTAGAGAAGCTTCGTGATAAGAAATGGGTTGAGGAACATGGGCATACTGCCAGCATCATGGACTATGCTCGTTTCAATTACGTTGCACAGCCAAAAGATGGCATTTCAGAGCGTGGTCTCTTCCCACGTGTGAACGATTACGACAAGTGGGCAATCCGTTGGGGCTATCAGTATCGTCCTGAGTTCAAAGATGAAATGGATGAGAAGGAGAAGTTGATGACTGAGACTACCGCTATCCTTGCAAAGAATCCACGTCTGTGGTTTGGTGGTGAGGGCAAGAATGAAGACCCACGTGCACAGATAGAAGACCTTGGTGATGATAATGTTAAGGCGAGTGATTATGGTATTAAGAACTTAAAGCGTATTGTTGCGAAGCTTCCTGAGTGGACACGTCAGCCTAATGATCAGTACGAAGACCGTATGGAAATGTGGAGAAGTGTTGTTGGTCAGTATGGCCGTTACACCAATCACGTTCTGAAGAATATTGGTGGTCGCTACATCAATAATATGCCTGGACAGAAGCCTTATGAGGTTGCGCCAGCCAAGAAGGGTAGAGATGCTGTAGACTATATCGGTCGTCAGGTTTTCGAAGCACCACTTTGGCTTTACCCTTCATCAATGACTGATATTGCAGGTACTGATCTTGTTGACGAAATCAGCAGTTATCAAGATCGTATTCTGAAGGTGATGATGAACGGAACCATTATGGATAAGATTTATAAGGACCAGCGTGAAGCAGGAGCTTATCAGTTCAAAGACTATCTTAATGATTTATTCAACAGCGTTTGGAAGCCACTTGCAGGTCTTAATGATATGCAAGTTCGTACACGTCGCTTGCTTGAACGTAACTATGTAGAGCAGATGAACACCCTTTTGAATCCTGTTCAGAAAGATAAACCAACTGCTGCTGATCGTGCAAGTAATTCTGATATTATGCTTTATCTGATGCAGCATTTAGATACTGTTGAGCAGTTCTGTAAGGCACAAGCAGCACAGAGTGAAGGCATTAATCTCCTTCATTACAACGATCTCTTACGTCAGATTAAGTTGATTCGTGAGCGTCGTGTGACTGTAAAGTAATTATTTAAGTAAACTTCTCACCATAGACAGGAAGTCTATTCATGTTTAATGGTTGTAATATTCGTCCATAGTAGAATTTGAAACTCTACTATGGACGTTTTCTTTAGTTGTAGTTTTGGACTTGCCACTACGGTATTTTGCGATGTATTTAGCAGTCAACACGATTGGTGTTAAGCCTTCGCACTATATGTGTTAAGCCTTCGCACCATGTGTGCGGAGCATTAAAACCTGTGTTTATAATGAGAGATGTAAATGCTTACCATCATGAAATAACATATTAAAAGCTATGAAGGGGGAGTTTATGTGGCTAAGATAGAAAGAATATTCATGTTTGTTAGGTTAAGAATACCTAATTTAGAGTATTGTTAAATACTTGTTTTTTCTATATCTTTGCACTTTATTTTACAATTAAAGGTATTAATTTCAGGATTTTTAAATGAAAGTAATAAAGCTCATAGCTCTATTGTTATTGTTGTCGATAGGGCAAGTTCTCTGGGCTCAAGGAACATTAAAAGCAACAGAAAATCACATTGTAAATATTGTAGTTACCGATAAGAACACGAAAGAAAGTGTCATTATGGCTAACTGTTCGCTTGAACCATTAGGGTCTTTTAATGTAACAGATATCGATGGAAAGGCTGTATTCCAAAAGGTTCCAGCAGGTTCATTTACGTTGAAAGTAAGTTATGTGGGTTATGAAACCTATACGGCTACATTGAAAGTTGAGAAAGACTTGAACGTTAGTGTACAGCTTGTTCCTACGTCTTTGGCATTGAAAGAGGTGGTTGTGACAGCAAAGCAGAATGCGTCAGGGGCTTCCACGTCTTCTATTATCGGTCGTCAGGCAATTGACCACTTACAGGCTTCATCACTGGCTGACATTATGCAGCTCATTCCTGGTAAGGAGATGGGGAATGTAGATATGACTCAGAAGTCCAATCTACAGCTCCGTACACTGCGTAATAACAATACAAGTGCTTTCGGTTCAAGCATTGTTGTCGATGGTGTACCTATCTCAAATAACGGTCAGTTGACTCAGGGACAATTCTCGTCTACTGCTTTTACTGGTACTGACCTTCGTCAGTTGGCTGCTGATAATATTGATAATGTTGAGGTAATACGTGGTATCCCTTCTGCTGAGTATGGTGATTTGACGAGTGGTCTTGTAGTAGTTCACTCTAAAGTGGGTGTAACTCCATGGCAGATAAAGGCGAAGGTAAATCCTGCTATGACGAATGCTTCACTTACAAAGGGCTTTTCTTTGAATAAAGCAGGTATCATGAATGTGAACTTAGACTATGCTAAAGCTTGGGGTGACCCACGTCAGAAGACGCGCAGTTATAATCGTTATACTTTTAATCTTGGTTATAGTTATGACCTCAGTAAGCGTTGGCATACAGAAACAAAGCTACGTCTGTTGTCGGCACAGGATTGGTCTGGCAAAGATCCTGATGCTATTCAAGATGGTACGGAAACCAAGAATAAGACCGTAACGGTTGGTTTGACCCATAACGGTCGAGTATCCGTTGATAAACTTTTCATGCGTTCGCTCAACTATACTTTGGGTTTTAGCTATGGAGGAACAGACAATGTACAGACGTCATTTGTACCTGTTAGTACGGGATTTCTTCCAATATTGACTTCAAAGGAAACTGGTTATTTCAACGTACCTTGGAAGACTCAGTCGTATAAGGCTACTGGTAGAACAGAGAGTAAGCCAGGTAATCTGTTTGCGAAGATTAACGACACCTTTTTCTTCAAGGCTGGTAAAACGCGTCAGAACTTTAAGGTTGGTGCGGAATACCGCTATGATTGGAATAGTGGAAAGGGATATTACAACGACAATGATTTGTTGCCGCTACAGCCAAATAGTAATGGCCGTCCGCGTGCTTTTAATGATGTGCCGGGCTTACATCAGATAGCTGCATACGCAGAGGATAACTTCTTGTGGAATATCAATAAGGTAAACAGACTTCGTGCGAACCTTGGTCTTCGTTTTACAGCTATGCAGCCTTTCAGTGATGTTGCTACAACGTCGCTTTCTCCACGTCTAAATCTTTCATTAAGTGTTACTCCTTGGCTTGATATTCGTGGTGGAATTGGTATGAACTCGAAGACTCCGGGTCTGGCATATCTCTATCCTGATACTAAGTATGACGACCGTGTGGCTGCTAACTATTTCCCACAGACTGATCCTGCGGCACAGTTGTTAGTCTATCATACACAAGCTTATAAGGTTGAATACTCTAAGAACCTGAAGAATGCAACAACTACTAAGGTTGAGTTGGGTGTAGACTTCAAGTTGAAAGATGGTCGTCGTCTGAGTATTCTTGCTTATCGTGACCGCACTCCGAATGGTTTTGAATCACTTGGTGAGTTCTTTGTCTATCCATATAGTATCTTTACGCAGGCGCAAGGACTGAATATAACACCGGGACAGGCTACAACAATTGATTATACAAACCCTTATCGTACCTTTAATGGCTATATGACAACGGGTGCAGTTGGTAATACAAACACCTCTATTAATAAAGGTTTAGAGTTTGATTTTGAACTTGGAGAGATTCGTCCTTTGCACACATCTTTCTTCTTTAGTGGTGCTTATTCTGAGACAAAGACCTATTCAACAGGTCGCAATACAGAAGCTGTAAAGGCAGCATTATTGCCAACGTCTTATTCAAGTTATAGTGTTACACCATTTAGAGTAGTCTATCCTTCAGGACAAGATTACGAAAAGTATCGTCGTTTCCTCAATACATTGCGTGTCGTAACGAATATTCCAGCCTTGAAGATGGTGGCTTCATTTACTGCACAGGCTATCTGGTATGACTGGCATACTTCCTTTACTGCAAATAAGAATCCTATTGGTTACTTTGGTTCTGACCTTGTTGAGCATCCTATAACTTCGGACATGATGTCTGGTTTCTTGGGTATGGACGGCCAGTATTATGCCTCTCGTCCAACGGGAGTAGACGTAGTTGCTGTCAATGACCTTACTCTTCGTGTTAGCGATAATAAGCCTTCAAAGTCACCAGTAGAGTGGAATTTGCAAGGAAGACTTACCAAGCAACTCAGCAACTTTGGTGGTCTTTCCCTTTATGTGAACAATATGATTTATTATGAGCCATACCTTACAGGTAACAATACCTTAACGCTGAGCCAGCGTAACACGGGTAAGTTTAGTTTTGGTGTAGAGCTTTATGTTAATTTATAATGATATGAAAGCAATAAAATATTTATTTTCAATCCTCGCAGTAGCCTTTGTTTTTAGCTCTTGTGTAGACTATTCTGATGCTTCAGAGGCTGTAACAGCTAAGGTACAGCTCCAACTTCCAAATGAGTTGAGTGGTCACATGACATTGGAGGGACATACGATTTCGCTTCAATTGAATGGTGTTACCTATTCTGCACAGACTGATGCTGCGGGTGTAGCAACCTTCTCTAATATTGTTCCTGATGTCTATAACATCTCAACTTCATGGGATATAACGTCGTCAGAGTATAATAGGATTACAGGAAGTAGTCAGGTAATTAATGGTGCAACAGTGTCAGGTAGTTTGAATTCACAGCTTATCAGTGGTTTAGAACCTTTGCTTCTCACGACTACTCTCTCTGTAAAACGAGATATAGTAATCAGTAAGATATATGCAGCTGGCTCTAAGGACAATAACAATAAACGCTATGTTGCTGGTCAATATATTGAACTTTATAACCAGTCTAACGACTCGGTTGATGTTGCCGGACTTTATATTGGACTGCTTGAGACGGATGTCCCACAGGCTTATACCCTCGAAAACCTCAAGACAAACTATGCTGATTCAGTCGTATTGGTTAAGCAAGTGTTCCGTATACCAACTGATAAGAGTTATAAGGTAGCTCCAGGTGGAACAGTTCTCTTGGTGAATAGTGCTATTGATCATAGTCTTAACAGTCCGTTAGAGCATAGCCTTTTGAACGCAAACTTCGAAGCAAAGGATGTGAAAGGTAAGATGTTAAACAATCCAGAGGTACCTGCTTTACAGAATGTCTTTAATATCTATTCGGGCATTTCATATATGAATATCCTCACAACAGGGCAAGGTGTGGTTATATTCCGCTCTTCTGCAGACATCAGTCAACTGAAACTTACTTATAAGTTTGGCAAGACCAGCGGTACACAGTATGGACTTCTACCAAAGCGTTATATTATCGATGGTGTTGATTTCCTTCGTCATAAGGCAACAGGTACAGATGTTGGTGAGAAACGTCTTTATAATGATATTGATGCAGGATATATAAGTATCAATGCCACAGCTGGTCTTTCAGGTGAGGTTATCTATCGTAAGACAGCTTCTACAGCAGCAGGTGGACATAACATTCTTATGGATACAAATAATAGTTCTAATGACTTTGAGGTGTCTACAACGGTTGCTCCTTAACGTAAATTCTGTATGACATCGTTTTTTATCACATACATTAACTATCAGTATATGAATACTTCACACATAGATCTTAGCATTTCCAAACTTACACACTCTTCTCTTCGGAGAGGCTGGGGAAGGCTTTTCTTATTGCTATTCACACTCCCTACAATGGCACAGACGCCTTCTGACTCGCTTTCGGGCGAGGTTGAATATCGATTCGAGAACCTTACACAACTCTGGCATAATACAAATAATGCTTCTGGTCTTTCTCTTGACAATTCATCTAATCGTGGCATTGCCTCAATAGGATTTAATCATCGTGGTGGCGATTACTATCGTGTACAAGAAGGGGGAGCAATGAATAATATGCAGTTCTTCACTGAGCGTTACCAAAAAATAGGTAAATACCTGTACAGCTATGGTAAGGTAGACTTCAATCTTGGACGTACAAAGGATCGTGCTTTTGCCGATCAGTATCGCCCTTACAACTCCAATCCTTACCAGTCGGGTAGTGCTATTGCAGGAAGTTACGACCATCAGAACTTTGATATCACGGCATCAATGGGTACGGTTGGCTTCTCTGGTTGGCGTTTTGGTCTACAGCTTAACTATCAGTTGGGCGACCTTTCCCGACTTCGTGACCCACGTTCACGTTCGCAATTGCTTGATTATCGTTTGACTCCTTCTGTCTCTTACACGATGGAAAGCCATACACTCGGTTTGGCGGGTTATTATGATCGTCGCAAGGAGAAGATGGGACCATTAGTAACAGTGCAGAGTGATGCTACACTTACCTATTACCTTTTCTCAGGAATGGAGAATGCAACGGGTACAATTGGTGGATATTCAAGTTTCAATCGTGAGTGGGTGAACCATCAATTGGGGACTGAAGTTGATTATGGATATCGTTCTGCACGTTTTCAGACGTTGAATAGTTTTGGTATAAGTCGTGGCGAAGAATATGCTTATGGCACTTACAAATATGAGCCGGGAAGGTACTTCACTTACCGATATAACGTACAATCACAGAATCGTTTGTACACAGGTACTATTATGCATCAGGCCGATTTACATCTGGATTGGCTGCAAGGCTATGCAGATGAGTATCGCCAGCAGTTGATTATCAAGAATGATCCACAGATAGGAACGACCTCTTACACCTACGAAAAGCAGTTAGAGTTCCGCAAACGTTATCAAGTTCGCACCTTCGACTTCTCCTTCCGTTATCGTGCAAACTTCATTAATACGTCTTTAATAGCAGGTAGTCGATATTTAACATCCTCTACCAAAGGCTATATGGGCTTTTCTGTTGATACACATAAGGCAAGCAACTGTCATCTTTTGCCGCTATCATCGTCTGATTATAGCCGTGTGAACTTTCAGTTAGAGAATGGTTTCTCACTGTTTAAGCAGCGTCTTACGGCTGATGTAACGCTCGGTTATAGTCTTTCTACACGTGCTGACCTTGAATTGGCAGATAATACTTCTATCCTCGCAGAGCGTGTCTTACTGAAAGACTTACCTTATTATGATGCTAATCTTCTTCATGGAAGTCTACAGGTGATGTATCAGTTCCCACTGACAATTAAGAAGTCACGTGCTATGTGGTTTGTGAAAGCCTTTGGCGACTTTACTTCTGCTAACTCATCGGGACATCCAAACCTTTACAATGTTGGTTTTAGTGTAGGCTTGTTTAACTGATATTGTAATCTAAGGATGCATACTTCCTTATTCAAATGATACATTATAACAATCCCGTGATTTCGCTTTGGGGAATCACGGGATTGTTCTTTTTGAGACTGATTTATAATGTTTAAACAGTCTTTGAGTCATAAGATGCTATCATCTTGACAAACTACTGTAAGGTAAAAAGCCGTTAGCACCATTGGTGTTAAGCCTCCGCACCATACGTGCGGGGCGTTAACACAATGGTTGAAGATGCTTGAAAGTCTTTATTTCTTATCCTTACAAGTAGGGCAAACAGGCTTGTCTTTGCTGAGTTTCTCGTAG
The DNA here is from genome assembly GCF_003609775.1 of Prevotella melaninogenica. Lineage (NCBI taxonomy): Bacteria > Pseudomonadati > Bacteroidota > Bacteroidia > Bacteroidales > Prevotellaceae > Prevotella > Prevotella melaninogenica. The sequence goes on along the minus strand of NZ_AP018050.1, from coordinate 1,308,144 downwards.
TGTTCCTTACGTTTAGGATTCATAGGGAACCAGCCTTTTAGGACACGTTTCTCCTGTGAGATAAGTTCACCAATGCCCCAAAGGAATGAAGCTCCGAGAACACCGAGTACGGCTGACCAGAAAATACTTTCTACAAACAAGGCTGCTACACAGCAAGCAATACCCGCTATGAGCCATATCCACCAAGGTTTTGTACCGAAATAATACTCTGTTTTTATAACGAGTGGATGACAAAGTCCAATGATTAAAAACGTACATACTGCGAGGAGTATACCTTCAAAATTCAATTCCATTAATGTTAAGTTTCAATATTAAATATAATTCTTATATTGAGAAATATGCTTTAGAACGTATTGTTCTTAGCAAAAACTCAGTTTATATAGCTGCAAAAATACAAAAAAAACTCTACTTGCAAGTGACTTTCTCAGAATTATTGAGTACATTTGCAAATACAAGTCGTAAAAAAGAAAACACTTAAATTATGAGCAATAACCAAACACTCATCGCACAATGCGAAGATAAAGCAAGACAGTGGCTGTCTCCTGCTTTTGATGAAGAGACTCGTTCTGCCGTTGAGGCTATGATTAACAATGAGGATAAGGCAGACCTTATTGAATGTTTCTATAAAGATTTAGAGTTCGGTACAGGTGGACTTCGTGGTATTATGGGCGCTGGCTCTAACCGTATGAATGTCTACACGGTTGGTATGGCTACTCAGGGCTTTGCTAATTATCTGAAGATTAGCTTCAAGGATAAGGAGCAGATTAGCGTTGTTGTTTGCCACGACTGCCGTAACAATTCACGTCTCTTTGCTGAGACCGTAGCTAATATCTTCTCAGCTAATGGCATTAAGGTTTATCTTTTCGATGATCTTCGCCCTACACCAGAGTGTTCTTTTGCTATTCGTCATTTGAAGGCACAGGCAGGTGTGAACATTACTGCAAGTCATAACCCACGTGAATACAATGGTTACAAGGCTTATTGGGATGATGGAGCACAGGTACTTGCGCCACATGACAAGGGTATTATCAACGAAGTAAACAAGGTTAAGGTAGAGGACGTTAAGTTTGAAGGCAACAATCAGCTGATTGAGATTATTGGTGAGGAGATTGATAAGGTTTATCTTGAGCAGGTAAAGACTATTAGCATTGACCCACAGGTTATCAAGAATCAGCACGACCTTAAGATTGTCTATACTCCTCTGCATGGTGCTGGTCGTGTAATGATTCCACGTGCATTGGCTTCTTGGGGCTTTGACAATGTTCATTGTGTAGAAGAGCAGATGGTTAAAGATGGCAACTTCCCAACTGTTGACCGTCCAAACCCAGAGATTGCTGAGGCTTTGACACTCGGTTTACGTGATGCAAAGGCACTTGATGCTGACATCTTGATGGCTTCTGACCCAGATGCTGACCGTGTAGGTATGGCTTGTAAGAACAGCGATGGCGAGTGGGTACTGATTAATGGTAACCAGACTTGTCTGCTCTTCTTGTGGTATATCATTACTAATCGTCAGGCTGTAGGCAAGATGAAGCCAACAGACTTTATTGTAAAGACTATTGTTACAACAGAGGTTATCCGTAAGATTGCCGAGAAGCAGAACGTTGAAATGCGTGATTGTTACACTGGTTTCAAGTGGATTGCACGTGAGATTGCTCTTTCTGAGGGCAAGCAGCAGTACATCGGTGGTGGTGAGGAAAGCTATGGTTTCCTTGCAGAAGACTTCGTACGTGATAAGGATGCTGTGAGTGCTTGTACTTTGTTGGCTGAGATTTGTGCATACGCAAAGGATCATGGCAAGACATTGTATGACATTCTTATGGATATCTATATGGAGTATGGTTACAGCCATGAGTTCACAATTAATGTTGAGCGTCCTGGTAAGAGCGGTGCTGATGAGATTCAGCAGATGATGAAGAACTTCCGTTCTAATCCTCCTAAGGAACTTGGTGGTAGTGTAATCGATGTTTATAAGGACTTCCAGAGTCTTGAGATTACAAAGGCTGATGGTTCTAAGGAGAAGATGGATATGCCTGACACAAGCAATGTTCTCCAGTGGTTCTGCACTGATGGTACTAAGGTGAGCGTTCGCCCATCAGGTACTGAACCAAAGATTAAGTTCTATCTTGAGATTAAGGACACAATGAACTCTGCTTCTGACTTCCCTGCTTGCGAGCAGCGTGTAGGTGCAAAGATTGAGGCTATTAAGAAGAGCTTGGGCTTATAAATGATTGTTCTTAGCTCTTGAAAATAATTTGTAAGGGCTTAGCATTATAAATTAAAATAGGAGTTTCCATAATGTTTATTTATGGGAACTCCTATTTTTGTTATATACACCTTCTTTATATACATTTTTATGGATAGTGCTTTTTACTTTTAATCGTCTGTTTTGTATGATAATGGAGTTTGGAAGTTTTTAGATAGAGTTGTGAAATGTTGTTACAAAATATTTGTCTTTTCTATAAGTTTTTCCTTCTTCAAGAGCCAATTTTGTTTCTTTTGTTACTTTCAAGGTATCAATGTGTTATAGAACTGTAAAAGAAAAGGTGCTTAGTTTGAGTCTAACTAAGCACCTTTTAGGCTTTAATTAAGCATCTTTTGAAGCTCAATTAAGGCTTAATTGGAATGCAACTAAGCATTTGTTTATTCTTTAAAGATGACTTTTATATTACAAATTTGGTAAGGGTAAGAGATGTTTATTCCTTCCCTTAGATTTTATTCAGCTGATACAACATCAAACTTTAGTTTCTCACTATCATTCTCTTTTGATACTTTGATAGTGTCACCAACCTTGATTTCGCCAGAGAGAATCAGTTCGCTCAGTCCATCCTCAATATGATTTTGGATAGCACGCTTCAATGGGCGAGCACCAAATTGTACATCATATCCCTTGCTTGCAACAAACTCTTTGGCTTCATCTGTTATCTCCATCTCGTAGCCCAGTTCATGCACACGCTTGAACAAGCCCTTGAGTTCAATGTTGATAATCTTTTTGATAGCCTCGAGGTCAAGTTGGTCGAAGGTGATAATCTCGTCCAAACGGTTGAGAAACTCTGGTGCGAACTGCTTGCTAAGACTCTTCTGAATGATAGCACGAGCACGTTCCTTGTCGCCTTCGTTCTGTGAAAGTCCGTTCAGATTGGTTGCTTTGAAGCCAACACCCTGTCCAAATTCTTTCAATTGACGTGTACCTGCATTTGAAGTCATGATGATTACCGTGTTGCGGAAGTCTATCAAACGACCGTTTCCATCAGTTAATCGACCTTCATCAAGTACTTGTAAAAGCATATTGAACACATTGCCGTGTGCCTTCTCTATCTCATCAAGTAAGACAATAGAGTAGGGATGGCGGCGCACTTTCTCTGTCAACTGTCCACCTTCATCATAGCCAACGTATCCTGGAGGCGCACCAACAAGGCGAGAAGTGTTGAAACTCTCTGTGTATTCGCTCATGTCTACTCGAATCAAAGCGTCCGAAGAGCCAAACATCATCTCTGCCAGTCGCTTGGCAAGATAAGTCTTACCCACACCCGTAGGACCTAAGAACATAAATGCACCAATAGGGTGGTTAGGATCTTTCAGACCTACACGGTTACGCTGAATAGCCTTTACCATCTTGTCGATAGCTGCGTCCTGTGCGATAACAACCTGCTTGAGTTCAGCATCCATGTTCTTTAGTCTAACGCCTTCTGCCTCTTGCATACGCTGAACAGGTACGCCTGTCATCATAGAAACAACGTCAGCAATGGCTTCTTCATTGATTTCAACCTTATCTTCGGTATCACCATTTTGCCACTTTTCTTGCTCTTCTTTCAGTGTCTGTTCCAACTCCGTCTGTTTATCGCGAAAGCTTGCAGCCAGCTCAAAGTTCTGATTCTTTACTGCTGTCTGCTTCTTCTCTTGTGTTATTTCTATCTCTTTCTGAATGTCGAGGATAGATTGTGGTACCTTCACGTGCTGCAAGTGAATACGAGAACCAGCTTCGTCGATGATGTCTATTGCCTTATCTGGGAAGAAACGATCAGTAATATATCTGTCAGCATACTTCACACAAGCCTTCAGTGCATCCTCTGTATAACTTACATGATGATGTACTTCGTAGCGGTCTTTGATATTCTCAAGAATCTGCAATGTCTCTTCAACTGTTGTTGGTTCAACCTGTACCTTTTGGAAACGACGCTCTAAGGCACCATCCTTCTCAATAGACTTACGATATTCGTCAAGTGTTGTTGCACCGATGCACTGTATAGTACCTCTTGCCAAAGCTGGTTTGAGGATATTAGCAGCATCCATTGAGCCTGGTGAAGAACCTGCTCCGATAAGTGTGTGAATCTCATCAATGAAGACAATGATGTCAGGATTCTGTTCGATTTCCTTGATCAATGCACGGATGCGCTCCTCAAACTGACCGCGATACTTGGTACCAGCCACGACAGCAGTTAAGTCAAGTGTGATAACACGTTTATCAAAGAGAATCGGAGAGGTGAGATGTTTTACGATAAGTTGTGCCAAGCCCTCAACAATAGCACTCTTACCAACACCTGGTTCGCCAATGAGAATAGGGTTATTTTTCTTTCTTCTACCAAGAATCTCACTGACACGCATAATCTCTTTCTCTCTACCTACAACAGGATCGAGTTTTCCCTCGGCAGCTGCTTGAGTAAGGTCAGTACCGAAACTATCGAGCACTGGTGTCTTAGATTTTGTACGAGAAGCCTGTGTTGTCTTGGCATTATTGCTGCCTTCAGACGATGAAGATGACATCATATCATCATCCATTTCTTCTTCGTCAGCCATTCCTATACCATTCTTTGGTTGGTTTGCGCGTTTCTGTAACATCGATATTGCGTTGTTATAATTGAATCCACTTTCTTCCATTATTTGCTTTGCACCATTGTTAGAAGAATCGTGCAATATAGCAAGGAAGAGATGAAGAATATCCACTGTCTGTGCATGCTGAATACGAGCCTCAAGTACAGCTAATTTCAATATGTTATTTGCCTGCTCGTTTAAAAGCATATCAGGCACATAAGTAGTTGGGTCAATTGTTTCCTCCTGAAGTCTTCTTTCAATTTCTTTCTTTATATTGTCTATATCAACCTTCCATTGGTTGAATAGTTCCCATACTGGTCCTGACTTCTCTCTCAGAATGGCGAGCATGATATGCTCAGGAGCAACCGACGCACTTGTCAGTCGTTCTGCTTCCTCTCTGCTGAATGAAAGTATTTCAGAAACCTTTGGGGAGAATTGATTCATCATATCCTAACCTTTCTTTTCTTTACTTGTATCTGTGGACAATATGTCCTGTATTAGTAGGATTGTATAAACAAAAGGTGTGCCAAAAACAAAGAATCGGACGTACATGAGTGTTGTAAGTCCGATTCTATATTTTATATTCTATTACAGTGCTTCGTCGTCAGGCTTCTGAAGTCTTGCTTTGGGCTGTTGTCCTAAGTGCTTTTTCTTGCGAAGCCAAGCCGCTTTGCGCTGCTCATATTCCTCACGATGACGTTCTAAGAAGTTATCTGCCATTGAACTTACCGTATATTATCGAAATTTGAATATTCTTACCAGTTGGCGTGTTACCCAATAACTTTGTGCTTGAGAGTCCCATGTCGTGAGAAACCTTAGTAATTATCGTTTTCTGGCTACTACCTGAACCTTGTGTTACAGTCTGCAATTCAACTGGCACTATTACAACCTTACCCCATGCAGGCATTGATGTGTTGCGTGAGAAGAGGTTGATAATTCCCGAGATATTGTTGAATACATAGCCATTCGTTGTCTTGTTGTAACTTGCCAAGAATGAAGTCTTGTTATCTGGTAGACGATTGTTCGCAAAGAACGATTGTAGGCTATCTGCAGCTACCATAACGACATTCTGTGGTATTCCAAACTGATAGTCAGATGTTGTGCTATTGTTCTCTCGGTAGAGTACAACCTTAGCTGAGTTGATAGAATCGTTTGTATGTCCTGCCATAATGTCAGATACAGGGAGCGTCAACTTTGTGAACAAACCAGCTGGCGTCTTGAGATAAGTGTGACCAGACTCACTGGCTAACTGCTGTAACTTTGTGTTATCGTTAGAGAAGTTTGTCAACTGAAGAACCTCTTCTGTACTTACAAAGTTGGTTGATATCTCTGATACCTTACCATTCTGCTTGTTCTTGAAGTAGATATTCAACTGAGCAACCTGTATATGTGCCATTGAACCAGAACCACCATCTATCTTAAAATAGAAGCCTGGGCAGATTTCATGCAAGAAACGATAAGGGTTACGGAATGCAGCAGGGTTCTGCTGATACTTGCGGAGCAGGTAAGTTCCGTAGTTGTTATATGTAACACCACTCTTGTCCTTGTACTGATTGTTCAAGCGAACAATGATATTACGATTATAGTTTCTTCTATTTCTGATACTGTCAGCCTCTGTATAGTCTGTCAGTGTGAATGAACGTTTCTCCGCAATACCACCCTGTGCAGCAGGTCGGATATAGCCTTGTGCTTCTGGATCGAAGTTAGAGTAATATGTCACACCTTCCTCAACAGGCTTAGAAAGTTCGTATGCTGTCAGCTTCATCTGGCTAAGTGAATCACCGTAGTATGTGCTGTAATACAGTCTTATATCACATGAATCAGCAATAATCTCATTGTTTGCATCACGACTCATGATAGAGTCCTTTGCTGGCAACTCAAAATTACTAAGCACATGGAACTGTGACATAAGATTACCTGTAACCGTTGTGTTTGTTTCAGGGTCAATCATTCTGCCCAAGTATCCAGTTGCTGAACGTGCAATAACACTGCCAGCAACCATTGTCTCAGAAGCTACGCTGAAGGTGTCTGCCTTTATAGAAAGTTTGTCGCCATTATCAATAAGTGAGCCTCCAAGGGTATCTGTAGTATCATCACATGATACCATTCCGATACAAGCTGCAAGCATACAAGCTGCAATGAATTTCCTTCTCATTTAGAATTTCTTAATTGTATGAATGTAAGAATATCAGAATAGTTTATTATAAAATTCTGAATACTTCTCCTTTAGTTCAGTATCATCGATTGCATGTTCCAAAAGCTGCTTATCATTAGACTTAGCATAGTTGATAAGATCTGCATGTGCTTTGTCGCTGGTACCAATGACACCATCTGAATAGTCGATAGCCAGTTTGCCTAATTCCATGAAATCGAAGTTATCATTATAGTTCTTCAAATATTTGGCTTTTGCCTCACGGAATTCAAGACAATGCTTAAAGTTAGTTCCTAAGCTATCTTGTGGCTGTTCTGCAAAGAGTGAAGTAACAACCTTTGAATTAGCAAACTGTGGCTCATCTTTGTAGGCAGTTTTAACATAGAATGGGATAACTGAAGACATCCAGCCTTGGCAGTGAATCACGTCAGGAGCCCATCTGAGCTTCTTTACTGTTTCCAGCACGCCTCTTGCAAAGAAGATAGCACGCTCGCCATTGTCAGGATAGTCGTTACCCAGTTCGTCCTTTGTCATTGCAGGACGCTTCTGGAAATAATCTTCATTATCAATGAAATAAACCTGTATACGTGTCTGCGGAATACTTGCCACCTTGATAATCAATGGATGGTCTGTATCGTCTATAATCAAGTTCATACCTGAAAGGCGAATAACCTCGTGCAACTGCCCTCTGCGTTCATTAATATTTCCCCATCTTGGCATGAATGTACGGATTTCAAATCCAGCTTCTTGCATGATGTGTGGCATTTCTGAGCCATAGAAAGACATCTCTGTCTCAGGCACATACGGCATGATTTCTTGATTAACAAATAATACTTTTTTTCCCATTCTTTATGTTAGAATTTTTGTTTCTGCAACTACAGCAAGCAAACGCATAGAATGTTAGTACTTTCTGGGCGTAGCTTATCTTCTGCAAAGGTACGAAAAAAAAATGAGACAACTCTCGCTTTCGACTGAAAACAAATAAAAAGTAGGGCATGTTGAGATTATTTAATTAAAATCTCGTCTATTTAATTATTTTGTTGTTACTTTGCAGCGATTTAAATTTTAGTGACTGATGAAAGTTATTCAAAAGATTGTAGAACTTCAGAACGAACTATTCTCTTATCGTAAGGAGAACAAGACTATTGGGTTGGTTCCTACGATGGGTGCGTTGCATGATGGTCATGCATCACTTGTAAAACAAAGCGTCAAGGAGAATGATATAACCGTCGTTTCTGTTTTTCTTAATCCTACCCAGTTTAATGATAAGGGAGATTTAGAACGTTATCCTCGTACATTAGAGGCTGATTGTAAGCTTATTGAAGTTTGTGGAGCAGATTATGTTTTTGCTCCATCTGTTGAAGAAGTCTACCCCAAACCAGATAATCGTCAATACGAGTTTCCACCACAATCAACAGTGATGGAGGGTGCAAAACGTCCTGGTCATTTTAATGGTGTTTGCCAAGTTGTCAGTAGACTATTCTATATTGTTCGTCCAGATAAAGCCTATTTTGGTGAGAAAGACTGGCAGCAGATTGCTGTTATCAAACGTCTTGTTGACTTTATTGGTATGAAGGATGAAATAACGATAGTTGAATGTCCAATTATACGTGATGCAGATGGTTTGGCTATGAGTTCACGCAATATGCTGTTGACCGCAGATGAACGTGCTATAGCACCAAAGATATATGAGGCGTTAAGTCAAAGTGTAGCGTTCTCTAAGATCCATACAGTTGCTGAAACACGAGAGAAAGTCATTGCTGATATCAATGCGGTAGACGGACTTGAGGTAGAGTATTTTGAGATTGTTGATGGCAACACACTTCTTGAAGTAAATACTTGGGAAGCGTATGTTGTAGGTTGTATTACAGTTTATTGTGGCCATACGCCTATTCGACTTATTGACCACATAAAATACAGAGGATAATAAGAAAAGATGCTGATAGAAGTATTAAAAAGTAAGTTACACTGTGCTACTGTCACAGAGGCAAATCTTCATTACATGGGTAGTATTACCATTGATGAAGACTTGTTGGATGCTGCTAATATGATAGCAGGCGAGAAGGTCCAAATTGTAAATAATAACAATGGTGAACGCTTTGAAACCTATATTATTAAGGGAGAAAGAGGTTCTGGCTGTATCTGCTTGAATGGAGCAGCAGCTCGCAAGGTTGTAGTCGGGGATGAAGTAATTATCATCTCTTATGCATTGATGGATTTTGAAGAAGCAAAATCCTTTAAGCCTTCAATTGTCTTTCCTAAGGAAGGCAATCGACTATAATTAGATAGAATATAGTATTAGCCAGAGGATTAATCCTTTGTCTTTATTAGTGTTTTTATAAGCACACAATTACATTTCGTCTTTCAAGGTAAGGGATGATGTCATTTATTAATAAGGTGTAACTTTATAATAGATAATCTTCTTTTGTACTTGGAAACAGAAATGTGATTGTGTGTTTTTCTATGTTCTATATTTAATGTACTATTATCATAAAAGCGAGGGTATGTCGTAATGACACACCCTCTTAAGAAAATGATAATAGCATCAGTGACGAATGTCAACTGATAGCAGAATTATTCAATAACAACCAATGGGTCGTCCTCAAGCACAGCCTGACCGACCTTCACTGCAATAGCAGTCACCTTGCCATCCTTCTCAGCTTCGATGTTGTTCTGCATCTTCATCGCCTCGAGGACAACAACAGTATCGCCTGCCTTTACTTCCTGACCAACTGTCACCTCAACAGAAGTGATTGTTCCTGGCAGTGGAGCCTTAATAGCAGCAGAACTGTTGATAGCAACAGTAGGAGCAGCCTCCTCACTTGCCTCAGTAGCAGCTGGCTTACCAAGCTCAACCTTCTTCTTCTCAGGTTCAGCAGGCTGTTCCATCTGTACTGCATACTGCTCACCGTTGACAGTTACTTCTGCAACATTCTCGGCATTAATCTCACAAATCTCGACTTTATATTCCTTGCCGTCGATAGTATATTTGAATTCTTTCATTGTTGTCTATTATGGTTTCTTTGTCATTATCTCGAACTTAGCATCCCACATTGTCTGCTTTGGCAGAATAGTGATAAAGCCAGGCTCGTTATCGTGAACATTGTTTCCGGCAAACTCATAGAGTGCCATTGCAATAACTGCATATACGTTTTTATCCATAGTTGCGTGCCTCCTTATTACATTGGCATACAGCCATGCTTCTTAGCTGGTAAGTCTTGCTTCTTATGAGCCAACTGAGCCAAGCCACGGCAGATGCGGAAACGAGTGTTGCGTGGTTCGATAACATCATCGATGTAGCCGAACTGAGCAGCCTGATATGGATTAGCAAACTTCTCTGAGTACTCCTCTTCCTTTTCAGCGAGGAACTGCTTAACGTCGCCACCCTGCTCCTTAACTTCCTTAGCTTCTCTACCACAGAGAACGGCAACAGCACCAGATGCACCCATAACGGCAATCTCTGCACTTGGCCATGCGAAGTTGAGGTCAGAACGGAGCTGCTTACAACCCATAACGATATGAGAACCACCATAGCTCTTACGCAATGTGACAGTAATCTTTGGAACTGTAGCCTCACCGTAAGCATAGAGTAACTGTGCACCGTGAAGGATTACAGCGTTATACTCCTGACCAGTACCTGGGAGGAAACCTGGAACATCAACAAGTGAAACGATTGGAATATTGAATGCATCGCAGAAACGAACGAAGCGCGCACCCTTACGGCTTGCGTTTACATCCAATACACCAGCGTATGCTGATGGCTGGTTAGCTACGATACCAACGCTCTGACCATTGAAACGAGCGAAACCAGTGATGATGTTCTTAGCAAACTTTGGCTGAACCTCGAAGAACTCTCCGTTGTCAGTTACTGCCTGAATTACCTTGTACATATCGTATGCCTGGTTTGGATCGTCTGGGATAATCTCGTTCAAGAGGTCTTCCTTACGGTCGATAGGGTCGGTGCACTCTACACGTGGTGCCTCCTCACGATTGTTTGAAGGAATGTAAGAGAGGAGCTTCTTGATAAGATCCATAGCCTCTTCTTCTGTCTTTGCTGTGAAACTTGTCACACCACTCTTTGAAGCGTGAACGCTTGCGCCTCCGAGGTGTTCAGCGTCAATATCTTCACCAGTTACGGTCTTTACAACCTTAGGACCAGTCAAGAACATGTAACTTGTCTGCTCCTTCATGATGATGAAGTCTGTCAATGCTGGAGAGTAAACAGCACCACCAGCACATGGGCCAAGTATGCTTGAGATCTGTGGGATAACACCAGAAGCGAGAATGTTACGCTCGAAGATTTCGCCGTAACCTGCCAAAGAAGTAATACCTTCCTGGATACGTGCGCCACCAGAGTCGTTCATACAGATGACTGGTGCACCGTTGGTCATAGCCATATCCATTACCTTGCAGATTTTCTGAGCCATTGTTTCAGAAAGCGAACCTCCGTTTACGGTGAAGTCCTGCGCATAGAGGTAGACGAGACGGCCGTCGATAGTTGCTGAACCAGCAACAACGCCATCACCGAGGTACTGTTTCTTCTCCATACCAAAGTTATGACAACGATGGAGTTTGAACATATCGTATTCCTCGAAGCTGCCTTTGTCAACCAGCATTTCAATACGCTCACGTGCAGTGTACTTTCCGCGCTCATGCTGCTTGTCGATGGCCTTCTGACCACCACCTAAGCGTGCCAACTCGCGCTTCTCCACGAGTGCCTTGATCTTTTCTGTTTGCTTACTCATAATTTGAATTTATTTTCTTATTTATAGCTTCTTTTTTTATTTTTCTCATCTGTAGCCTTCAACTCATTCTACTCGCAATGAGCTAAAAAGACCTTATAACAGAATCAAATGCAAATTTACTAAAAAAGGTGGAGATAGTTATCTTCACCTCTTTAAATATTGTTAAGGTTTTACGTTTAATCGCTTCTATTTGTACCTAATTGCATAGCTCCGTGGGAAAAAGATGGTGTTTAATAGGCGAGATGTATCTGTTACATGCTATTCTGACGATGATAAGTTTTTTTTGAGGTATTGATAAATCGATAGGTTGCTAATTGCTCCGTTCTTATCATTCATACTTCTATTTTGTAATGAAAATTCACATCGTGAAAAATAAAAGATGCTCTTTTGGCTTCTAATTAAGGCTTAATAGACTTGTAAGAGATGCCCTTTTAAGGGCTTACTAACGCCCTTTTGAAGTCTAATTAAGCACCTTTTACGGAGTGGTTGTGTAACTGGTTGAAAACTAATTGGTTGTAATTGCGCTAAAAACACCTCTATTTCTATGATTTGCTGTGCTCTTTTATCTTCTTTTTGTTGTAATATTTTACCAGTCAATGTTTATTTTTAGTAGTCCTTTTCTTAGTTGCGTTTAGATTATTTGATGCGTTAAATAACAGAGTCGCCCCCCTTTTTAATTTCACTTTATCGTTATAAGTTAAAAAAAGGAGTCATGCCTTTTGGGTCATAACTCCTTCTTACATTTTTATTTTTGTCTGCGTCGATGGTTACCAGAAAAGTTTGGATTGTAACTCTTTGGTTGTTTGCCATTTTGCTTTGCAGATTTTCTACGGTTATCTGTTGGTTTTTCTTCCCGTCCTTTACGTTTTTTGTTAGGGATATCAGGCGTACTACCGATAGCCTTCGGGTCGTAAACAGCACGTGGATGTCGTTTCGGAACATTGTCGTATAGCTTAGCTATCAAGTCACTACGCCCTATGCGGTGAAGTTCTCGTTCAATGTCACGACGTGCCTCTGGCTTATACCAGAAGAAGAACTGACGCTGTGCAAGTTTCTCCTTTGGTGTCTTTGCAGAGAAGATTGGTTCGAGTGTATAAGGGTCATAGCCCGTGTACCACGCCTCTGTAGAAACAGTCATTGGAGTAGGGGTGAAGTCCTGTACCTGCTCCAAATGGAAGTCAAGGTCTTTTGTCAGTACCGCCAACTCAGCCATGTCCTCCTCCTGACAGCCTGGGTGAGAAGATATGAAGTAAGGAATAATCTGCTGTCGCATATTCTCCTCACGGTTAATGCGGTCAAAAATCTTCTTGAAAGCATAGAACTGTTGGAACGACGGCTTGCGCATAAGTCCCAATACACGATCTGAAGTGTGCTCTGGTGCAACTTTTAATCGGCCACTGACATGGCGTGTAATCAGTTCACGAGTATATTGTCTGGCAGCCTCGTTACTCTTCTCATCCTTACTCTTGTGTAGGAGAAGGTCGTAGCGTACACCTGATCCAATAAAACTCTTCTTGATACCTGGAAGTTCGTCTACTGCATGATAGATTTCAAGCAGCTTGGTGTGGTCAGTTTCAAGGTTAGGACATATCTCTGGATTAACACAGCTTGGACGTTTACAATGCTCGCAAGCCTTCTGATTCTTACCAGCCATACCATACATGTTAGCTGATGGACCACCGAGGTCGGAGAGATAACCTTTGAAGTCGGGCATCTGTATAACCTGCTTTACTTCCTTTAAGATACTCTCTTTCGAGCGACAGCTAATAAACTTACCCTGATGTGCTGATATAGTGCAGAACGAACAACCACCAAAACATCCACGATGAATGTTCACACTGTGCTTAATCATCTCATAGGCTGGAATCGTCTTGCCACGATACTTCGGATGTGGTTCACGTGTGTATGGCAGGTCATAAGCCGCATCTACCTCTTCTGTTGTCATGGTAGGATAGGGTGGATTAACAACGGCATAAACGTTGTCAACAGCCTGCAGAATACGCTGTGCATGTTTTTTGTTAGACTCTTCTTCTATATGTTTGAAGTTCTCAGCCTGATATTTCTTGTTGTGTAAGCAAGATTCATGGGAATGAAGTACGATGTCATTCTCTCTTATTCCGTCTGGAATCTCTGACTCTTTACAAAGATATACGGTTTGTGGAATATGCTTTAAATCCTTGATGTTAGCACCGTTTTCCAATTCTTGTGCTATGCTTACCACCTGTTTCTCGCCCATACCATAGATAATCATGTCGGCACGTGCATCACAGAGAATACACTTACGAACACAATCTTTCCAATAGTCGTAATGAGTAAGACGACGCAGTGAAGCCTCGATGCCGCCTAAAACAATAGGAACATCGGGATAGAGCTGTCTGAGAATATTAGAGTAAACAATGCTTGGATACTCTGGACGCAGGTTGGGTCTGCCATCTGGTGAATAGGCGTCGTCTGAGCGTAGACGACGATTGGCGGTGTATTTGTTCACCATCGAGTCCATTGCACCTGGCGATATACCAAAGTAGAGACGTGGACGACCTAACTTTTTAAAGTCTCGGAAGTCGCCATGCCAGTCGGGTTGTGGAACGATAGCTACCTTATAACCAGCTGCTTCAAGTGTTCTACCAATGACTGCTGCTCCAAAGGCAGGGTGGTCAATATAGGCGTCACCCGAAAAGAGAATAATGTCTAACTGATCCCAACCACGGAGTTCAACCTCCTTTTTTGTAGTAGGGAGGAAGTCTGTCAGCTGAAATCTTGAAGGTCTTGTGATTTTAGCTTCATGCTTAGCACCACCTTCTCTATCTTGTCGCAGAGTAGGTGTTGCTTTTTTATGCTGCTTTGCAGTTCTTCTATTTTCTTTTTGTGAACTCAAATGTTTTTGTATTTAATTGATTTTCTTTTTAAGTATGTTGCTTGTTTTCAAGAATTTGATTTTTATTTATGTTCCTTTTTAACTATTAAAGGACTTCTTTATTCTCATCTTCTATGTCTTGGTGTGTTAAGACCCATTCTTTGAAGAGTGCAACAAGGTTTTTTAGTCCAATGGCTTTCATGTTTTGATTATAAATAACATCAAGACATAAGTCCAACAAGTCTTTGTCTTTACCAGGTTCAGACTCAAGAAGTCCACGAACATTGAATTTCAGTTTGTCGAGGATATCCTCATCAATAATACCATTGGAATCGACCAATCCAGAGAGAAGTGAATACTTCTGAATTGTCTCAAGATGGCTGTCTGTAATCTCAATGCTTCGTGTACCCGAAGCGTTTGCTTGAATTTTATACATAGTCTTTACACTTTTAGATTATTCCAATTTCTTTGTTGTTATTTCTTCATTAAGAAGTTGACAATACCCTTCATGATACTATTGCGTGTAGGAGCATCCTTGATGCACTCGAATGGGAAGGATAATGTGAAAACACTGTTGTCAGTTCCTTTATATGCCACAGCTGCAGTTTGTCCGTCAGCATAAGTTAAGGTGCTAAAAGCGTTATCAACAGGTAGGATGTTGTCTGGTGTATAAGCACCGTAATGCTCTTCATTGATAGTGCGATAAACATCGAATGACATTCCCATACCACTCACAATAGAGTTATAGTTGTCATAGTTTGCACCATTAAAGGTAATCTTTAGGTTATTTCTTAACCACTCTTGCTCATCAACGCCCTGCATATCGGATGCAAGATAAGAACCACTGACAAAGAGTTTGCCACGGCCATTTAGATACTTTGATAACTGTTGACGGAGGGCTGGTTTGAAGGTCTTATAATAATACAAGCTATGTCCATCATCTTTCTCATTACCAAGGAGCAGGTCTACCATTGCATATTTAGAAAGATTGACTTCGTCATACTCAACAGCCTTACTGTCACAACTAACAATATTGTATTTACCAGCATGGCGTAAGGCCTCAGCATGTTCTTTTACGTAGTTGAAATCATTACCTGCGATAATCTTACCCACGAGTTCTTCGCCACCATAACCTAAGGCATTAGGACCTTCCTTGCCCATCATAGCCTTGTTGAAGTTAGCTTGTCTTCCTGCCCATCCAGCTACTGGCCCATAGCTAAGACCAGGGTCTGCTTCAAGGTCGAAGCCTTGTTCTGTGCTTGTGTTGACTACTGCAGGGGAAGAAAGACGATGGAATGCATTGACAATAAGAATCGTTTGAGTTGCACCTTCATTGCGTAAGGCAGAAAGGGTTTCTGTTGGGAAACTCTCTCCACCACGGTTACAAGCCGTTACCTTAAAGTTGTAGACGACACCTGGCATTAATTCTATGTCAAAATAAGTATTGCGAACGTTCATACCATTGTCAAAACCTCTTGTTCCCATCGCAACATACACGTTATAGGAAGTAGGGGTTGCAGTAGGTTCACTGGCATCCGTAGTTGGTCTCCATTGTAATCTCACCTTGTTTGCTGATACATATTCTATCTTGAAGTTATTTGGGGCAAGTGGTTGCACGGTATAAGTCTTACCGTGCATGTTAGCTTCATACTTCAAAATAGTCTTATATAAAGAGCGTGCAAAGGTGAACTTGAAGTTAGGGTCTTGTCCTAACTTAATGTCAGGGAAGTTCTGATGAGAGAGAGTCTCAAGGATTGCAGATGGAACTTCAGGGAGTCGTGTTTCGCTATAATTGCGGTCCCACACTGAACGGGTAGTCCAATTCATGTGGAAAGCTTTATCTAAATCTCTCTTTACATTGGCTACTAACTGTTCTGCAAAGGTTTTTGAAACCTTACGTGAAAGTCCATCTCCTAATGTTTTATTGCCTTCTTGCGTTGTACAGATACCCAAGGTTCCTACGAAACTATCATCTGCTTTAACTCCAGCATCACTGTGTATTGCCAAAGTAAGGTCGATAGGCACTTTCTTACCATCTTTCTTTTCTGGCAAATAACAAGAACCTCCAGCAAGCCAGTTCGTCATCAATGAGCGGCAGTTGATGTCATCGTTATAGTCATTAGAACCATTGCTCTTGCTTACTACGCCCCAAGGTGCACCAGCCCATTGTGTAGCGTACCTTGCTCCTTCAAGGAAACGAGGCATACCACTCACTGTTCCGCCACGAACGATATTACCCATACCTCCACCAAAGCGCACAGCATCAGTCGTAACAATACCTCTATGAGAACTATGATTGGTCAACACAACAGAGTTGTTAATGCTATTTCCCTTGTCAAATTCAAATGTTCCAAGATATACCCAAGTGCCACCACCCATGCGTTGGTTCACACGGAAATGGGTTTCTTGTCCTTTGTGGAAAACAATATATTCTGCTGCTTCAACACTCTTCTTCTGTGTCTGATAGCTTACATATACCGCATAGCGTCCTGTTTCTGGGATAGTTGGTTGATAAACAACAGAGCTAATCTTGCTGTTGCGCTTCCTTGCCTTAACTTGTCGAGCTGTTCCTGCCGTAAAAGGGTTCTCACCATCGTTATAACTACCATAATGTAGAGCGAAGCCCTTAGTGGATGTAGTTGCCCACTTCTTCTTCATACTCTCTTCTTTATAGTTGGTACGACTATCATTATCAACTATAACTTCATTCTTTTGCCAGTCTCTTTCTCGTGGTGTAAAGACAATTGCTCCTGCACTCTCAAGCATAGGAATAAGATATGGAAGAACTATCGTCTGCGTATAAAGGTCTTCAGTTGTACTGAATAGAATCGGTCTTTGCCATCTCCATTCACCTTTCTTTGCATCGTAATATCTTCCATGAGATGACCATACAGAAAGATGTCTATTCTGCAATCCCTCTGTAATCTCATTTGGACGAGAAACATTCTTCACCCATGGTGCATCTTCATATTCTGTTTTTCCCCATGTTGATTTACCTGCTTGTGCAAAGGTATTTGTAAACGCCATTGCAAGAAGCGCGGTACACAGCAATTTTATCTTCATTATCCGTTTAATTCTCCTATCGTAAACAATTCAGGATGCTTACCCTTAAAGTCTTTGAAATACAATTTGATTTCCTTCATATCCTGTTCCACATCACCCGATGGTGTTATTATCTTAGAACACTCAATCAACTTCTTTTCGTAGTCTAAAGCGTAGAGATAGATAGGCAGTTGCGCTTTTAACGCAATATAATAAAAGCCTTTCTTCCAATCAGGGTTTAAACTTCTCGTACCCTCAGGAGTAATACAAAGCTGGAACTTATCAGCCTTTATAGCATAATCGGCTAATCTGTCGGTCATACTCGTTTTCTTATCACGCCATACAGGAATTCCTCCAAGTTTGCGGAAGATAGGACCAAGCGGCCAAAAAAACCACTCCTTCTTCATGAGGAAATTGCTCTTCAGCCGCTCAGCTATTGCGTAAAGCTGACCAATAAGGAAATCATGATTACTCGTGTGAGGTGCAAGACAAATAATAGCTTTATCAGGCAATGCAAACCTGACATCCTTCTTCCACCCCATAAAACTATAAAGAAGCCACTTAGATATAGCCTGTAACATTATGCAAGGTTATTGAGTTGGTCAATAATCTCATTGACTTCTTTACTAAACTTGTCTTTCAAGTCTTTGAAATAAACTTTGGCAGACATGCCCGGCTGAACATGAGACACGCGTCTGATGTAGTTGCTGTGCATTACCAAGATAGAAGTGAGGATAGCCTCTGTATTGTCATTATCACGATTTTCACCATAGAGAGATGCTGCGATACCCTCTGTGAACAAATCACCACAAATGTAATTGATGGTGCGTTTCAAATCTCTTTTGTTACTCATATTAATCCTAAATAGCTATATTTTACATTTATCGTTCAAAGATAAATAAAAAAATAGAAAAGCAAGACTTTCTTACATAAAAATAGAGTTAAAATTTTAATTTAGCATCTTTTCCTTTCTATTATCGGATAAAAAAGGTAAATTTGCAAAATAGTAAAGACATTAAATAAATCATTATATTTAAATCATTTAAATTAAACACATGGAAATTAGCGCATTGCAGAAGGAAAGAGCAGGCTATCAGCCAAAGTTGCCTAAGGCTCTTCAGGGTGCAGTAAAGGTGCAGGAAGGTGCTCCTACACAGAGTGTTGACAATCAGGAGGATATCAAGAAGCTGTTCCCTAATACTTACGGAATGCCTCTCGTAGAGTTTGTTCCAGCTGATTCAGCTAACAATGCTAAGATTAACGTTGGTATTATCCTCTCAGGTGGTCAGGCTCCTGGTGGTCACAATGTTATTTCTGGTCTCTTTGATGAGGTTAAGAAGTTGAACCCAGAGAACCGCCTTTATGGTTTCCTTATGGGTCCTGGTGGTCTTGTTGACCACAACTACATCGAGATTACAGCTGAGAATCTTCAGGCTTATCGTAACACTGGTGGTTTCGATATGATTGGTTCAGGTAGAACAAAGCTTGAGAAGGAAGAGCAGTTTGAGAAGGGTCTTGAGATTATCCGTCAGTTGGATATCAAGGCTATTGTTATCATCGGTGGTGACGACTCAAATACCAATGCTTGCGTATTGGCTGAGTACTATGCTGCTAAGCAGTATGGCGTACAGGTAATCGGTTGTCCTAAGACTATCGATGGTGACTTGAAGAACGATCAGATTGAGACTTCTTTTGGTTTCGATACAGCAACAAAGACATACTCTGAGCTTATTGGTAACATTGAGCGTGACTGTAACTCTGCTCGTAAGTACTGGCACTTCATCAAGTTGATGGGCCGTTCTGCTTCTCACATCGCTCTTGAGTGTGCTTTGCAAACACAGCCAAACATCTGCTTGGTATCTGAGGAGATTGAGGCTAAGGATCAGACATTGAATGATATCGTTGAGTATATTGCTGGTGTTGTTGCTTATCGTGCAGAGCAGGGTAACGACTTCGGTGTTGTTTTGATTCCAGAGGGTCTTATCGAGTTTATTCCTGCTATCGGTCGTTTGATTCAGGAGTTGAATGACTTGCTCGCTGCTCATGGTGCAGAGTATTTGAACCTTGACAAGGCTGCTCAGCGTGAGTATATTCTCGCTCACCTCTCAGCAGAGAATAAGGCTACTTTCGAGACACTTCCAGAGGGCGTTGCTCGTCAGCTTTCTCTTGATCGTGATCCACATGGTAACGTACAGGTATCTCTCATCGAGACAGAGAAGCTTATCTCTGAGATGGTTGCTGCTAAGCTTGATCAGTGGAAGAAGGAAGGCAAGTACACTGGTAAGTTCTCTCCTCTTCACCACTTCTTCGGTTACGAGGGTCGTTGCGCAGCTCCTTCTAACTTTGATGCAGACTACTGCTATGCACTCGGTTCATCAGCAGCTCAGTTGATTGCAAACGGTAAGACAGGTTACATGGCTATCGTTAAGAACACAACAGCTGGTACAGATCAGTGGAAGGCAGGAGGTGTGCCAATCACTATGATGATGAACATGGAGAGACGTAACGGTGAGATGAAGCCAGTTATCCGCAAGGCACTTGTAGAACTTGATGGTGCTCCATTTAAGGCTTTCGCTGCTCAGCGTGATAAGTGGGCTAAGGAAACTTGCTACATCTATCCAGGTCCAATCCAGTACTGGGGTCCTTCTTCAGTATGTGATCAGACTACTAAGACTCTCGAGTTAGAGCAGGCTAAGTAATAGTATATACATAAACGAAGAAATAGGGGATAGTTATATCCTCTGTTTCTTCTTTTGTTTTTATACAAGCTCCTGTTTATCTTGCTTCTATGTTTAAGTAGTTAGTAAGCAATGTTCAATTATTCCTTTGAAATTCAATCTATTATTATAACATTCATACAATAATAATAGCACATGATTACGGATGTAAGTAGTGCTTAATTGTTTTTAATTCTGCTGTCTATTGAATCTAAAAAAACAACATATTTTGAACTTATTCAGGTCGTATGCTAATTTATTTTCATGAAAATAAATATTTATCTTCACGTAAATAATTATTTTTCTTCATGAAAATAATTTCTTTTTTTCATGAAAAGAAATCTTGAAAGTTTAATGTATATAGATATAAAGTAGAACTTAAGATTATCCAAAAGTAAGAAAATGTTTATTCCCAAAGTGCTTCATTCAATATTAAAGACTTGGATTCAGATGCCAAGTTGGATGCGATGGGCTGGAGGATTGTGTCTTGCTGTAGGGTATAGTTTTCTGTTTTATTTCTTCTTTGTTTCACCTACAGGCTTCAGATGGCGTGCTATTTATGGTGATCCTGACTACCCAGAGGGTTATACAATTTATGGTATTGATGTAAGTCGTTATCAAGGTACGATTAACTGGAACAGACTTAGAAATGCGTTGATAGACCGTTCACCTATTCGTTTTGTTATTATTAAGTCAACGGAGGGTGATAGTCATGTTGATGTGAAGTTCCGTGAGAACTTCTATAATGCAAAAGAGTCTGGCTTTATACGAGGTGTTTATCATTTCTGGAGCAATAACTCGTCAGCACGTCGTCAGGCTTATTTCTTTCTTGCTATGGCCCATTTACAGCCGGGAGATTTACCACCAGTACTTGATGTCGAGCATAAGCCAAAGAATATTAGTACTGAAGAGTTCCAGCAGAATATTCTTACATGGCTACATATTGTAGAAGATAGGTATCATGTGAAACCTATCATCTATACCTATTATAAGTTTAAGGACCAATATCTTTCTGATTCTCGCTTTGATGATTATCCTTATTGGATAGCCCACTACTATGTTAATCAGATGGAGTATCAAGGTGCTTGGAAGTTCTGGCAGCATACCGATGCTGGAAGGCTGCCAGGTATTAAGGGATATGTAGACTTAAATATCTACAATGGTAGCTTCTATGATTTGCAGCAATTGCTTATTCCCGAAGAGGTTACGCCCGTTCAAGCAGTAGGCAGCACCAGTCATGATTCAACAAACGTTGACTCTCTTTCAGACCGAGTTCGTTAGCTTTCTGAAGGATAGCTTCTGCGTCCTGCTCATAGAATCCACTCAAAATAATCTTTGATTCAGTTGTCATAACACTGACAAACTCGTCTATATCCTCAAGGATAATATTACGATTTATATTTGCCAAGATAACATCAAAGACACCACTCACGTGTGACAAGACTCGCTTGTCGCCTTCAAGTACATCTAATTCTACACCATTCAGTTCGGCATTGTGCTCTGCATTGCGTACGCTCCACTCATCAATATCATAGCATACAACATCCTTTGCACCACATTTAGCGGCAACAATACCTAAAATTCCCGTACCACAACCACAGTCGAGGACTCTCTTATCCTTGAGCTCTTGGTTTAATAATAATGAAACAATCATTTGTGTTGTTTCATGTGTACCTGTACCAAATGCCTGTTGTGCATCAATAACAATCTTCATTGGGATTGTTGCAAGCTGAGGATAGTTAGCAATAGCCTCTTCTTCCATATTCTTGCAAATGATAGCACAGCGGTCATCAATGATGATAGGGTCAAAGCCAGCTTTCTCCCATTCCTCATTCCAGTTCTTATCCTCAGCTTGATTAGCTGTGAAAGAAACCTTTATGTCTGGAATAGGTAAATTCAGCATGGTCTCTTTAAGTGTTTCTTCATTGAAAAGATCTTCTTGGCAGTAGCCAACGAGTCCGTCTGGCTCGTCCGTGAAGGAATCGAATCCAACTTCACCTGCAAGAGCTGCAATAATGTCTCTTACATCCTGAGAATCAGGTTCTGCCGTAAACTTTACTTGTATATATTTCATCTTGGTGTTAAATTTCTACTGCAAAATTATAAAAAATAGGGAAAAACCTACCATGGATTAGGGAAAATCCGTATATTTGCAAGAAAAGTTGTCTTATTTTTGCACTATAAAGATTGTGTACATACATATCTTGGTGTTAAAACAAGTGTAATTTTAAAAAAGGGTATATGAAACGATCAGTATTACTTTCGGTTTTATTTGGAGCTATGCCATTGCTTTCTATGGCACAGGATGACCTTTATTTTACCCCATCAAAGGCAGAGCAGTCTGCTTATCAGCAGAGTAAAATGGAGGAAGAGCGCCCTGTTTATTATAGCGGTATTGGTAAGTCTAATGACGAGTACAATCGTCGTGGCAAGTATAATTATAAGAAAATCGGAGTTGATTCTCTTGGAAATGATATCTTTATGTCACGTGTCTCTACGTTGCATGGTGACTCTGTAGTGTTAGATACTATCTACGGAGGCTTCACACGGCAGTATGAGAGCGGTGATGACGACTTCGCATATAGCAGACGAATGAGCCGTTTTGATGGCTTCTACGGAGGATATTATGACCCTTGGTTTGCTGGTCGCTCTTCAATCTATGTAGGTTGGGGATGGCATTCACCTTATTATGGTGGCTGGTATGATAGATGGGATGATCCATGGTATTATGGTTACTACGGTGGTTATCCTTACTATAGCTATTATGGTAGTTATCCATATTATGGCTACTATGGCGGTTATCCATACTATTATGGCTATGCTGGCTACGGCTGGTACAATCCATGGAGCAGATATTATGGCTATTATGGTGGTTATCCTTACTATGGTTATAGAAGAGGTGGTTACTATGCTTACAATGGTCATACTGGTACTGCCAATCACTGGGGTAACTCTCCAAGAGCCTTTGGTTCTCAGACAAGAAATGGTTCCTATAACAACGGACAGTCAGCTTATTCAACTCGTCGTGGCAATGTAAACCAGTATGGTAACAATGCATCTCAACGCAACGATGTGAATGGTTACTATGACCGCTTTGGCGGTGCACGTCAGAATGGTTATGAGAATCGTACACGTACTTATTCTCAGCCAGAGCGTTCAACCTTTTCACAGCCTTCACCAAGTTCATTTGGTGGTGCAAGAAGTGGTGGCGGAAACTTTGGTGGCTCAAACTCAGGTGGTGGCAGTAGCTTTGGTTCGTCACGTAGTGGCTTCGGTGGTCATAGATAAGATTTAGGATAATGAAAGTTTAATTAATAAAGAATATCAGATATGAAGAGTAAATATATTTTCTTTGCAGTATCGTTGTTTGCAGCTTTGTCAGCAAATGCGCAGGAGACATACGAGAATGCTAAGTTAGCAGGAGAGGACTTGAATGGTACTGCACGTTACGTTGGTATGGGTGGAGCTATGGAGGCCTTGGGTGCTGATATCTCTACAATTGGTTCTAACCCAGCTGGTATCGGTTTGTTCCGTCACAACAATGTTAGTATCAGTGGTGGTCTTCTTATGCAATCAGATGGTAAGGAATTCTCTAATGGTAAGAAGACTAATCTGAGTTTTGATCAGATTGGCGGTGTTTACACTACCCGTACTGGTCAGAAGTCTTTTCTTAACTTTGGTTTCAACTATCATAAGAGCAAGAACTTTGATTATATTCTTAATGCTGCAGGCTCTTTGAGTGGAAGTTCACAGAATAAGCAGTCATATATTAAGGGTGCACTTGGTAATCAGAATGAGGGTGGCTTCTATGTTGATAAGAATAAAGATGGTCAGAACATTGGCTATGTAAATTCAACTTCAAAGGATATAGCATACACTTGGAGCCAGATTGATTACCTCTATTGGAATTCATTGATTCCAGGTAGTACAGGAACTTATAATTATGAGAATGCTACTGCTTATACATTAGATCGTGCTCACTCTGGTTACATTGGTAATTATGACTTTGCTGTCAGTGGAAATATCAATGATAGGGTTTATCTTGGTTTAACATTCGGTATGAAAGATGTTACTTACAAGGGCTATAGTGAGTATGCTGAAAACTTCGGTAATAATAGTGGAGCAGTCGTTCGTGACGAGAGAAAGGTAACAGGTTCTGGATTTGATATTACAGCTGGTGTTATCGTTCGTCCAGTAGCAGAGTCGCCTTTCAGAATCGGTGCATACGTAAAGTCTCCAACATGGTATGACTTGACAACATCAAACGTTACACGTCTTGTTTATGTGTCAGGCACTGCAAGTCAGGAAAATGGTATCGGTAACTCATACGATTTCAAGATGTGGACACCTTGGAAGTTTGGTTTCTCTCTTGGTCACACCGTGGGTAATTACCTCGCTTTAGGTGCAACTTACGAGTATGAGAACTACGCTAATATTAATAGCAGAGTCAACGATGGTGGATACTATGATTATTACTATAATCAGTACTACGAGACATCAAGCCCTGACAAGACAATGAATAACCACACTAAAGAAGTTCTGAAGGGTGTTAGCACTTTGAAGTTGGGTGTTGAGTATAAGCCTGTAAGTAATGTTGCTTTGCGTGCGGGTTACAATTATGTAAGTGCAATGTATGTAAATGATGCGCAGAAGGATCCAGGTCTTGCTTCTTTAGGTACATCGTATGCTTCAACAACAGACTACACAAACTGGGGTGCAATCAACCGCTTCACATTAGGTGTTGGTTATCAGATTAAGAAGTTCAATATTGATTTGGCTTATCAGTACAGTGCACAGGAAGGCTCTTTTGCTCCATTCTCTAATATTAGAGATATC
Source organism: Prevotella melaninogenica (assembly GCF_003609775.1). NCBI lineage: Bacteria > Pseudomonadati > Bacteroidota > Bacteroidia > Bacteroidales > Prevotellaceae > Prevotella > Prevotella melaninogenica. Next base: position 1,282,986 of record NZ_AP018050.1, on the reverse strand, counting down.
TCTATACCTTCTGGTGCTACAACAGTTAAGGAGTCTAACGTTGCAACAAGTACTGATGTTAAGAACAACAAAAGTCAGTTGCTCCTCACATTGGGCTATCGTTTCTAAGAAACTTCATATATAATAAAAAAGGTAAAAGAGTTTTTTCTCTTTTACCTTTTTTGTTGTTTTTGTCAAAATAAATTCTCGTTAGTATTTTTAATAACGATGAATTGCATTTCAATTAAGCCTTAATTGACTTGTTAAAGATGCTCTTTAAGACTCTAACTAACGCCCTTTTGAAGGCTAAGTAAGCACCTTTTCTTGCACAACTTTATAACTTCTTGATAAGAAGAAAGTTACAAAGAGGTTGAAAAATGCTTTTATTTCTTGTTTTTAAGTAGAAATATCTAAAAGCTATGTAAAAATATTTCGTTGCTATGAATGTGAGATTTTAAGATGGAATAAGCTTTAATAAGCTGAGAGAAAACTCTAATAAACAATCGATTGTCGTCTATGTTTTCTTTTGTTGCTTATAATGTGTGCTTAGAGTGTTCCTATTTCTGATAATATCTCAGCTACATCTTCTGGTGTATTGAATAGGATACCTTCTTCTAACTCCTCGTCTGTTAGTTGGTCGAGTAGTTCTTTTGCTGATGTTTCATCAAAACGTGGCTCACCCTTGCTGTTGGTTTTAGAAAGTAGCAAGGTGAGGATTTGTTGGCGAAATTCTTCTATTGACATATTTAATTTGACTTTTATAATTATAATCAGGAATCAATATAGGCTACGGCTTTAATATAAAGTGTGGATGGTTTTCATCTCCATAGTTTTTCTCATAAGTAAAACCGTCATACTCGAAGGCAAGAAGATCCTCGGGAGAAGTTAGTTGGTTGCGGAGTATATAGCTTGTCATAGCGCCTCGACAACTCTTTGCATAGACACTGACAGCCTTCAACCGGCTACCTTGATCAACCATAAAAAGCGGTTGAATAATACGTACCTCTTTTTGTAATCGTTTCCAATCGAATAGATGTTGGAACTCTTCAGTTGCCAAATGCACCAAGATACCATCATCGGCTTTAACTGCTTCGATGAGGATATCTGTAAGATGAGGTTTCCAATAGGCAAACATATTCTTGCCTTTGGCTGAAGGTAGCTTTGCTTTACCTTCAAGACGATAGGGGTGGATAAGGTCTAATGGACGCAAAAGACCATAAAGAAAGCTTGTTATCCAAAGATGTTTGTCGGCATAGTTGAAGTCGTTCTGACTGTATTCTTGCGCCTTGAGACATTTATATGCTTGTCCGTAGTAGGCGAGGAGGGCAGGAAGAAAAGCTTTCTCGTTGAAGAAATCTTGATAACGTAGTTTGTTTTCAAGTGCTATCTTCTCGTTACATGGGATAGTTTTTGCAAGTTCTTCAACAGAAAGTTCACCTAATTCTAACGCTATCTGTCCTGCTTCTTTTCGGAAGCGAGGCAGGTGTGTGTTAGGGGTTTGTACTGTTGTAGTACTGTTCATTATCTTAGCGGATGCTAATAGTATCTGCATTTGATTGGGTACTTAAGAGGTTAAGGATTTTATAGAATTAAGACTAAATCGTTATTAATGAGATATTTTAGAAGTTTGAGGAGTTATGCTATTGCAAGAAGTTACTTTTCAAACAAAGATGCGTGAGCATAACTCCTCTGAACTCTTAATATTTCAATCCCATATTATAAAGGATGAAGCCGTAGATATCAGCCTGTTCTTCCAATTGCTTAGACAATGGCTTACCACTTCCATGTCCCGCCTTTGTGTCAATGCGAATGAGGGTCGGTGTGTTAGCAGCATTAACAGCTTGTAAAGTTGCTGCAAACTTAAATGAGTGAGCTGGTACAACGCGATCGTCGTGGTCGGCAGTTGTTACCAAAGTTGCTGGATACTTTGTGCCCGGACGGAGGTTGTGGAGTGGGGAGTAACCATGGAGATAGTCGAACATCTCCTTTGAGTCTTCACTTGTTCCATAGTCTGGAGCCCAGTTCCAACCAATCGTAAACTTATGATAACGCAACATATCCATTACACCTACCTGTGGAATACATACCTTAAAGAGGTCAGGACGCTGTGTCATACAAGCACCTACGAGCAAACCACCATTTGAACCGCCAACGATAGCGAGGTAATCCTTGCTTGTATATTTGTTTTCAATGAGCCATTCTCCTGCAGAGATAAAGTCGTCAAAAACGTTTTGCTTCTGCATCTTTGTACCTGCAATGTGCCATTCCTCACCATATTCGCTACCACCACGGAGGGAAGCTTGTGCATAGATTCCACCATTTTCAATGAAAGGAATGCGTACAGAAGAGAAGTAAGGAGTTAAAGGAACATTGAAACCACCATAACCATAGAGGAATACTGGGTTCTTACCATTGCGCTTTAAACCTTTCTTATAAGTAATAAAGAGTGGTATTTTGGTGCCATCCTTACTTGGATAGAAAACCTGTTCACAAACATAATCAGACTCCTTAAACTTAACCTTTGGTGCTGCATAAACCTTGCTATTGGCTGTGTTGAGGTCATATTGGTAGATGGTGGTTGGAACAGTAAAGGAAGAGAAGGAATAAAAGACTTCCTTGCGGTCTTTCTCACCATAAAAACCTGCACTTCCTAAGGTAGGAAGTTTAATCTCAGAAAGTTGCTTTCCATCCATAGAATAAACGTATGCGTGGCTGGAAGCGTCTTTCATATAGTTGAGAATCATTTTATCATCAACAAAGGTAACACCTTCAAGCATATCTTTTGACTCTGGTACAAGTGTTTTCCACTCACTGAAACCAGGGTGCTTGAGGTCTGTAACCATTAGTCGATTCTTTGGTGCACCATCATTGGTAAGGAAGTACATCTTGTCACCAATGGTCTCAACCAGACTATATTGCAAGTCAAGATTAGATGTCATCTGAATGAATTGGCTGTTAGGCTGGCGGAGGTCACGTACATAAACATTGTTACCAGAGCCTGCACCACTTTCATGGAGGAACATCATCGTTTCTTCTTCATTAACACTTACAGCATAGAAGCGCATTGGATTTGCTGGATTTTGATAGAAAAGAACGTCTTCAGACTGTGGAGTACCAATCTTATGATAATATATTTTCTGAATAGAATTCACATTACTGAATTCAAGTCCTTTCTGTGGAGCGTCGTAAGCACTGTAATAAAAACCGTCGCCTTGCCATGATGCACCAGAGAACTTTGCCCAAGTGATATGGTCGTCAAGAAGTTTTCCAGTCTTGACATCTATAATATAGAATTCCTGCCAGTCACTTCCGCTGCGTGAAATAGCGTAGGCTGCATACTTACCATTGTGAGAAAAGTAGATACCCTTCAATGCTACGGTTCCGTCTGTTGATAGTTGGTTAGGGTTAAGGAATACACGTGCGTTCTTCTCATCTCCAAGACTGTCCATTATATACAGTACACTCTGGTTCTGCAGACCATCATTCTTATAGAAAAGCCACTTACCTATGGACTTGATATAGGATGGAGCAGAAACTTTCTCATAGTTAGCCAACTCCTTCATTCTATTTAGAAGTTTGCCACGGAAAGGGATACGAGAGAGATACTCCTGTGTAACTTTGTTCTCGGCAGCTACCCATTCAGCAGTAGCTTTAGAACTATCATTCTCTAATGGGCGATAAGGGTCGGCCACTTGAACACCAAAATAGGTGTCGATGGTTCCATCCTTTGGAGCTTGTGGATACGTTAGCTTCTGTGCCATCATGCTTGTAGCAGACAATAATGCTGCGGTCAGTAATATTTGTTTCTTCATATAGTAAAGATTTGAATGAATGTTCGCTGTTAGCGATAGGGTGGGCTTATTAGTCTAATTAGGCTTATTGGACTAATTAGCCCAATATGCCTAATTAGCAATAGGAATTACTTTAAGCTTTCTTGATACCACTCGTAGAGTTTCTCAACACCATCTTCAATTTCCACTTTGTGTGTCCAGCCAAGGCTGTGCAACTTCTCAACATCAATGAGTTTACGTGGCGTACCATTTGGTTTCTCGGCATCCCAGATGATATCTCCCTCAAAGTGTACAGTCTTCTTAACAAGTTCTGCAAGTTCCTTGATGGTAAGCTCCTTGCCAGTACCAACATTGATATGGCAGTTACGAATCTCTCCCAATGATGGGATAGCACCACCACGGCCCTCAGAATTGTTACGGTCAACAGCTCCGTCAATCTTTGCACCGTAGAAAACACTTGAATATTTCTCAATACCAATGATATCTTTAAAGTCTACATTCAGTAGGACATGAACGCTGGCATCAGCCATATCCTCACTCCAAAGGAATTCGCGCAATGGATTACCATCACCCCATAGAGTCACCTTATTATCCTCAATGCCATAGAAAGCGAGTGCTTTCAGGATGCGCTCTTCTGTATTCTTACCGTCAACATTACCTTCACCAATCTCTGCACGCAGCTTATCAGTTGGGTTGATAGGGCGTTTATCCATATCATTACGGATAGCATCCCAGTCGTTCTCATGAATAAGTTTCGCCAGATAAATCTTGCGCATCATTGCTGGCATTACATGAGAGTTCTCCAAATGGAAGTTATCATTAGGACCATAGAGGTTTGTTGGCATGACAGCTATGTAATTAGTACCATACTGAAGGTTATAGCTTTCACACATCTTTAGACCTGCAATCTTTGCAATAGCATACTCTTCATTACTATACTCCAATGGAGAAGTTAGTAAATAATCCTCGCGCATAGGCTGTGGCGCATCTTTTGGATAGATACAAGTGCTACCAAGGAAGAGAAGTTTTTCCACTTTGTGAAGGTAGCTCTGCTCGATGACATTGCATTGCATCTTCATGTTCTGCATGATGAAGTCTGCACGATAGAGGTAGTTTGCCATAATACCTCCAACGAAAGCAGCTGCGAGAACGACTGCATCAGGTTTCTCTTCATCAAAGAAACGCTTTACTGCTTGCTGGTCTGTCAAGTCAAGCTCTTTATGGCTTCGTCCAACGAGATTTGTATATCCTCGTTGAAGGAGGTTATTCCATATTGCTGAGCCCACCAAACCGTTGTGTCCAGCAATGTATATTTTACTATTTTTATTCATTACGAGTTTGTTGAATAGATGATAAAAAGTAATAATAGCTGATAGTAAGCGATAATAAGGAATCGCCAACTATCAGCATAAGCGGTAATTACCCCTCTATTTAAGAAGGAGTGAAAGAAGAGTTTTTACTTAACGATACCCTTCTCCAAATACTCAGCAAGGTTTGTTCTAACCTTCTCAGCTGCACCTTCAGAAGCAACCTTAGCCATGTCGCTGTCTACCATAATGTTGACAAGCTCCTCAAAGCTGGTGCTGTTAGGATTCCAACCGAGCTTCGCCTTTGCCTTTGTTGGATCTCCCCAAAGGTTAACAACGTCGGTAGGACGATAGAAATCAGGACTAACCTCAATAAGAACCTTACCAGTAGCCTTATCAATACCCTTCTCATTCATGTCCTCACCTTGGAACTCGAGTTCAATACCAACACGCTTGAACGCATAGTAGCAGAAATCACGTACGCTGTGCTGAACACCCGTAGCAATAACGAAGTCCTCTGGCTTCTCCTGCTGGAGGATTAACCACATACACTCTACGTAATCCTTAGCATAGCCCCAGTCACGAAGAGAACCAAGATTACCTAAGTAAAGTTTCTCCTGCTTACCCTGCTTGATACGTGCAGCAGCAAGTGTAATTTTACGAGTAACGAATGTTTCGCCACGACGCTCACTCTCGTGGTTGAAGAGGATACCAGAACAGCAATACATATTGTAAGCCTCACGATACTCCTTTGTAATCCAGAAACCATACTGCTTAGCAACAGCGTATGGGCTGTAAGGGTGGAATGGAGTGTTCTCATTCTGTGGAACTTCCTCAACTTTACCATACAACTCTGATGTTGAAGCCTGATAGATACGGCATGTCTTTGTCATATCCAACTGACGAACAGCTTCCAAGATACGCAATACACCTACAGCATCAACATCTGCAGTAAACTCTGGTGAGTCGAAACTAACCTGTACGTGACTCTGTGCTGCAAGGTTGTAAATCTCATCTGGGCGCACCTTACTGATTACGCCGAGGATACTCATAGAGTCGCCAAGGTCAGCATAATGCAAGTGGAAGTGTGGACGTCCTTCCAAATGAGCAATACGCTCACGGAAATCTACTGATGAACGACGAATAGTGCCATGTACATCATAACCTTTTTCGAGTAACAACTCTGCCAAATAGGAACCATCTTGGCCTGTAATACCCGTGATAAGTGCTTTTTTCTGCATTGTATTTATTTTTGAGTTTGTAATTTTCTTAATGATAGCACAAAGATACAAATTAATATTAATAATTTGTCGATTTAAGGATAATAAACTGCAAAATTATATTTTATTTAATACTAATCATAGATTGGAATATAATGTTTATCATTTCATTAAGTATCAGTTTACTTGCTAATTTGTGCTTTGTAGTTTAGAAAAATAATTACAATTATCTTTAATATGTTTGTTTTAGAAGGGCGAAAAATATATTTTTATATGCTTTTGTAACCATCTTGTAGTGAGTTTGTTACGTAGGTGTTAAGAAAGAGGTGCTTGTTAAGGGTTTAAAAAGGCGTTTATTAGCATTCAAAAGAGCATCTTTTAGAAGGCTATTAAGCGTTAATTAAAGTCTTATTGAGCATCAAATAATAATGAGCGATTAAAAGAATGTTTACAAAATCGTATAATATGAGACTTGAATTATTGATTTATTCAAAAACTATATAAGAACACAGTTTTCTTTCTTTATTTCTAATTTGATACACCTCATTATATATATGAGATAAAAAAACTCAATTAAACTCAAGTTACGTATAGTTCCTAAAAATTGATTTGGCTTTGGGAAATAAAAAGAAAGCCCACTCAAAATAGAATGGGCTTTAAGTTTTGATAGTGGTTATTTAATTTATCCTACCATGTTCTTGAGGTCTTCCTCAACAGATGTGATACCACCAAGACCAAAGTTTTCTACCAATACGTTCAAAACGTTTGGTGAAACGAATGCTGGCAATGTAGGACCAATGTGTATATTCTTGATGCCAAGGTAGAGTAGGGCAAGCAAAACGATAACTGCCTTCTGCTCATACCATGCGATGTTGAACTCAATTGGGAGGTCGTTGATGTCATTTGCACCAAAAATCTCTTTCAACTTCAAGGCTACAACAGCCCATGAATAAGAGTCATTACACTGTCCAGCATCTAATACACGTGGGATACCATTGATGTCACCAAGGTTCAGTTTGTTATATTTAAACTTAGCGCAACCACTTGTCAAGATGACTGTATCCTTAGGTAACTGAGCAGCAAACTCTGTATAATAGTCACGACTCTTCATGCGACCGTCGCATCCGCTCATTACAACGAACTTACGGATAGCACCACTCTTAACAGCTTCAACAACCTGATCTGCTAAAGCAAATACCTGTGCGTGAGCAAATCCACCAATAATCTCACCCTGTTCGATAGCTGTTGGAGCCTCACAAGTTTTAGCGATTTCGATTACCTCAGAGAAGTCTTTATGACCATTCTCATCAGCAAGAATGTGCTTCCAACCTGGGAAACCTGTTGCGTTTGTTGTGAATACGCGGTCCTTATAGCTTGCCTTTGGTGAAGGAGGAACAATACAGTTGGTTGTGAAGACGATAGGACCATTAAATGTTTCAAACTCTTCCTTCTGCTTCCACCATGCATTACCATAGTTTCCTACAAGGTGCTTGTACTTCTTTAACTGTGGGTAATAGTGAGCTGGGAGCATCTCTCCGTGGGTGTAAACATCTACTCCTGTTCCTTCTGTCTGCTCCAAAAGCTGTTCGATATCCTTTAAATCGTGACCTGAGATAAGAATACCAGGACGGCTACCAGTACCAATATTTACCTTTGTGAGTTCAGGATTACCGTAAGCCTGTGTGTTAGCCTTGTCGAGTAATGCCATTGCATCAACACCGAACTTACCAGTTTCCATAACAGTAGCCAATAAGGTGTCCATGTCAGCTGCTGGGTTAGACACAATAGCAAGGGCCTTCTCGATGAATGCGATAATCTCCTCATTACGCTCGTTAAGGCGTGATGCATGCTCGTAGTAAGCAGCCATACCCTTCAAGCCGAGTACAGTCAACTCCTTCAATGAACGGAGATCTTCATTCTCTGTACGGAGAACACCCTCACGATCACCTTCTGCTTCGTAATCTGCTTTCTCACCACCCCAGTTTACTTCCTGATAGTTAGGCAATGCTACATTGTTTTCTTTTGCAAGTGCGAGCAACTCACGCTTGATGCGTACTCCGTTGTCCACCTTATTTAATATAGCCTGATCATCAAAGTTGGCATTGGTAATCGTTGCAAAAAGTGCGTCAACGATATAATCTCCAACCTCTTGATTTGTTTTAATACCTGCGTTGCGGAGTGCATCTGAAATTGTTGCTACACCTCTTGCTACACCAAGTAATAAATCCTGCCAACGACTTGTTTCAGCTTTTTTACCGCAAACACCTTGGATTGTACATCCTGTACCTTTTGCTGTTTCCTGGCATTGGAAACAGAACATTTTGTTCTCTGCCATGTTTTTGTTTTTTATATTATTTCGATAATGTTATTATGGGTGCAAAATTATATATAAAATAAAGATATAAGGGTAACATTTGTGACGGTTAAGGGTTAAAAAAGAATAAAATTAAATAAGTTAGGTTTGTGTTGTTCTGAACATAATCTATGTAAAGAAGAGCGTAAAAGATAAAAATCGGAAACGCTTTGTATAAAAAGATGTTAAGGTGGTATATGTAAATATTTTGTACCTTGATACGTTGGAGTGTAATAAAATCTTTGCGAAATTTAATAACTAATAGATATTAAAAAACTTGCTATAAACTTGACATTCTTAATTAAATATGTTATATTTGCAGTGTAATAACAGAATAGGTAACTAAAAATACACGGATTATGGCTAAGTACAATTTAACAGAAAAAAAGGAGAAGGTAGCCGCCTATCGTAGTCTGGTCAGTCCGCAATTAATGGATGAATTAAAGGAGAAAATCCTTAATATCATTCTTATTCAGCAACGTTACAAAGACAAAAATTATTCTGCCAAGCAACTTGCTGAGGACTTAGGAACGAATACGCGCTACATCTCGGCTGTGGTTAATGTGAGGTTCCACATGAACTACACGTCGTTTGTAAACAAATTCCGTATAGAGGAAGCAATGGCTCTTTTGGTTGACAAGCGTTATCAAGAACTGAATATGGAAGATATCAGTGATATGGTGGGCTTCTCCAATAGGCAGTCTTTCTATGCTTCTTTCTATAAGTTGAATGGTGTCACTCCACGTGACTACAGAATGCGTCACATGGCACAACCCTCTTCAGAAGAAGTGCGTTTAAAAAAACCACTTAAGAAATGAATTAAAACAATATGATAGAATCAATAGGAGAAGAGACTTTTAACTTTCAGGATGAACGGTTTGCCGATATACAAATGTTACGATATCGGCTTCCGGATTTCGAAGCACTGACAATTCGGCAAAAACAGTTGATTTACTGTTTGTCAGAAGCCACACTATTTGGGCGTGACATAACATTTGATCAGTTTGGCAAATACAACCTCTGTATTAGAAAGACATTAGAGGCGGTTTATTTGAACTATAATGGTGATCGATTAGAAAATAATTTCCGTGCTTTAGAAGAATATCTGAAGCACGTTTGGTTTGCCAGTGGTATTTATCATCATTATGCTTGTGATAAATTTTCTCCCAGTTTTTCTGAAGATTTTTTCCGCAATGCTGTTTTAGCTATTGATGCTAAATTGCTCCCTCTTAGAGAAGGAGAATCTGTTAATTCATTACTTAATGAAATCTGTCCAGTAATCTTTGATCCAACTATACTCCCTAAGCGAGTTGATAAGACGGATGGTAAAGATATTGTTCGCTCTTCAGCATGTAATTATTATGACGGAGTTTCTCAGCATGAAGTTGAAGAATTCTATGCTAAGTTAAAAAAAGAGGGGCCTGCAGTTGAAGCACCATCTTACGGATTAAACTCTACTCTTGTAAAAGAAGGCGATTTTATCCGTGAAGATGTATGGAAGATAGATGGCAAATATGGTGCTGCTATTGAAAAAATTGTGTATTGGCTGGAACGTGCAAAAGAATTTGTAGAAAACGATCAGCAACTTCATGTAATTAATCTCTTGATTCGCTATTACAAAACAGGTGATTTACATGATTTTGATATATATTCTATTGAGTGGTTACATGAGCAAGAAGGGCGTATAGACTTTATTAATGGTTTTATTGAAGTTTATGGTGACCCAATGGGATTGAAAGGTTCTTGGGAAGGCATTGTCGAATATAAAGATCTTGAAGCGACTCATCGTACACAGGCTATATCTGCTAATGCTCAATGGTTTGAAGATCATTCTCCTGTTAATCCTCAATTCCGTAAACCAGTTGTAAAAGGTGTAACAGCTAATGTTATTTGTGCGGCAATGTTAGGTGGAGACGAATATCCAGCTTCAGCTATTGGAATTAATTTACCAAATGCAGATTGGATTCGTGCAGAACATGGCTCAAAGAGTGTAACGATTTCCAATCTTACTCATGCATACGATATGGCTGCTAAGGGTAATGGATTTCGTGAAGAATTTGTCATTGATGCAGAAACTTGTAAGTTGTTGGATTTGTATGCGGATAAAACAGATAATCTTCATACAGACCTTCATGAATGTTTAGGGCATGGTAGTGGGCGATTATTGCCTGGTACAGACCCTGATGCACTGAAGAATTATGGTAATACGATAGAAGAGGCACGTGCTGACCTCTTTGGATTATATTATATAGCTGACCAGAAGCTTTTAGATTTTGGACTCTTAGATAGTACTGAGGCGTATAAAGCACAATATTATAGTTATATGATGAATGGTCTGCTCACACAGCAGGTTCGTATTAAGCCTGATAAACAGATAGAAGAGTCACACATGCAAAACCGCGCTCTTATAGCACAATGGGCAATGGAACTGGGTAAAGAGAATAATGTAGTAGAACTTGTTACTTCTGAAGACAATGCAACAAAGGAAACTAAAACATTTGTTCGTGTTAATGATTACGAAGCTTTACGTGATATCTTTGCTCTTCAACTTGCCGAGATTCAGCGTATTAAGAGTGAAGGTGACTTTGATGCTGCACGAATATTAGTAGAGAAGTATGCTATCAATCTTGACCCAGTACTTCATGCAGAAGTACTCCGTCGATATGAAGGTTTGAATATAGCACCTTACAAAGGCTTTATCAATCCTATTCTAAAGCCAGTTTATAATGAACTTGGCGAGATGATTGATGTTGTTGTTGATTACTCAGAGTCATACACAGAACAGATGTTGCGTTACTCTCGAGACTATCAAACTCTTTAATTGAATAGAGTGTGTTTATATTCTACAATTCGAATGCGATAATATAAAGCTATATCCGATTAAAGATAAATAAGTTAGAAAATAAAAGCAGGATACTAAGTGATATCCTGCTTTTATTATTTACTTATATTGTCCAATAAATATTGTCCATATAAAGTTCGTATTTTATTATATGTTATAATGAACCTCTCTTTTAGCTTTTAGTTGATGTGTTTATGTCCGTCACAAGTCGTGTTAATGCTCAACACAACTTGTGTTGTTGGTAAACACCAATGGTGCGAAGCACTAAATACATTTCAACTTACCACCAAAGTGAATTCAATTTTATGTTATAAAAAAGCTACACTGTCATAAGCAAACAATGCTTACTTGATAAAAAGATCTACTCTTTCAATGATAATGTTATATTATCTATTGCAAAGAAAATCCTCATGAAAGCGTATGCTAACTAACTTTTTACTGGACAATACTATTATTTATAATATGTTCTTTTTTACTTTCTCTACATAAGCATCAATAGCCGCAACCGCTGTGATATTCACGATGTCACGTACAGAACACTCGAAGTCGGTGAAATGAATTGGTTTGTTAAGACCCATCTGGATTGGGCCAATAACCTCAGCTTCTGGGCTCAAAGCCTGCAAAAGTTTATAACCACTGTTGGCAGAAGATAAGTCAGGGAAGATGAGTGTGTTAACATCTAATCCTTTCAAACGAGTGAATGGGAACTTCTCATCACGTAGTTCTTTATTTAATGCAAAGTTAACCTGCATCTCACCGTCAATCGCCATGTCAGGATACTCCTTTTGCAACTTTTCAACAGCAGTATGTACCTTTAATGGAGAACCTTCCTTATCAGAACCAAAGTTAGAGTAGGAGAGCATTGCGATAGCAGCCTTATCATTGAAGAAGCTAACAGAGTTAGCAGCTAACTTTGCAATGTCAGCTAATACTTCTGCATCAGGATGACGATTAATTAATGTATCTGCTATGTAGAAAACTCCCTTTTTAGTATTCAAAATGTGCATTGTACCAAAGTTTTTATACTCTGGGCGAATACCTATGACATCCTTTGCAACCTTAATAGTATTGCTATATTTAGTATACAAACCAGTGATAAACGCATCCGCATCACCATTTTCAACCATTGACATACCGAAATAGTTACGCTCATACATCTTGTCGTATGCCTCGTCGAAGGTGTAGCCTTCGCGTGCACGCTTCTCTGCTAAGTGTTTTGCGTAAGTTGCACGACGTCCCTGCTCCTTATCTGCGCGCATGTCAATAATCTCAATATCTGAGATATCAAGTTTCAAGCGATTAGCGACACGGTTCAAACGGTCTGGATTTCCTAATAGGATAGGAACACAGATACCTTCCTGTTTAGCCTGTACAGCAGCCTTCATCATTGTTTGGTGACCACCTTCAGCAAATACAATGCGCTGTGGATGTTGCGCTGCAGTAGCGTGGAGTGTGTGGGTCAGTTTTGTTTCCTGCCCTAACATCTGACGAAGATTCTGCTTATAAGCTTTGAAATCCTTGATAGGCGTACGTGCAACACCGCTATCCATAGCTGCCTTAGCAACAGCCGCACTAACTTCTGTGATCAGTCGTGGGTCAACTGGTTTTGGGATAAAGTACTTAGGCCCGAATGTAAGGTCATTTACATGATATACCTCATTTACAACGTCTGGAACAGTTTGCTTAGCCAAATCAGCAATAGCTAACACTGCAGCCATCTTCATTTCCTCATTGATAGCCTTAGCATGAACATCCAATGCACCGCGGAAAATGTACGGGAAACCGATTACGTTATTAATCTGGTTAGGATAGTCTGAACGGCCAGTTGACATGATTACGTCAGGACGTGCAGCAATAGCATCATCGTATGAAATCTCAGGAACAGGGTTAGCCAATGCAAAGACAATAGGATTCTCGTTCATAGAACGAATCATGTCCTGAGTCAGAATGTTACCCTTTGATAATCCAACAAATACGTCAGCCCCCTTAATTGCTTCCTCTAAGGTGTGAACATCACGACGATCAGTGGCAAAAAGAGCCTTTTGTGGTGTGAGGTTCTCAGAGTCAGAAGTAATAACACCCTTTGAATCAAGCATTACAATATTCTCTTTCTTCAATCCTAAAGCCATATACAGCTTTGTACATGAGATAGCTGCAGCACCTGCACCATTTACTACTAATTTAACATCAGCAATATTTTTACCTGCAACTTCCAGTGCATTCTTCAAACCAGCAGCAGAGATAATAGCTGTTCCATGCTGGTCATCATGCATAACAGGAATATCAAGAGTTCTCTTCAAACGCTCTTCAATAGCAAAGCATTCCGGAGCCTTGATGTCTTCAAGATTGATTCCACCAAAGGTTGGAGCAATCTTTTCAACAGCCTCGCAGAACTTGTCAGGGTCCTGTTCATCTACTTCTATATCGAAAACATCAATACCACCATATATCTTAAACAGCAAGCCCTTACCTTCCATAACAGGCTTACCGCTCATAGCACCGATGTTACCAAGTCCTAAAACGGCTGTACCATTACTGATAACAGCAACCAAATTTCCTTTGTCAGTGTATTTATATACATCGTCAGGATTCTGCTGAATTTCTAAGCATGGGTATGCCACGCCAGGCGAATATGCCAGACTAAGGTCTGTCTGTGTACTATAAGGTTTTGTAGGCGTTACTTCAATTTTGCCAGGACGGCCGTTGTTATGATATTCCAAAGCGGCTTCTTTTGTTACCTTGACCATATTTAATCTTTTTACGTGATTATATTACAAAAATGTATATTTGATTTACAAAGTTAGTAAAATCCACTCTAAAACAGATGCCATTATGAAAGTTTTTTGTAATTTTGTCGCAAAAATAAAGTTTAATGCATAATACAGCTACAGAAACCACTTATCGGCAAGAACTTAAAGAGAGAATTCTCATTACTGCCATAGAGCTTTTCCATAAGCGTGGAATAAGGTGTGTCAAGATGGATGATATTGCCAACGAGCTCAAGATTTCAAAGCGTACGCTCTACGAAATATATAGCAACAAAGAAGAACTGCTTTTCGAAGTTGTACGACATGACAAGCAGAGAGAGAAACGACGGATGGACGAGATTGTCAAGACGGGATTGAATGTAATTAATATTATCATTGAAATCTGTCGTTTTCGCATAGAGGAGTTTAGTCAAATTAACCCTCTTTTCTTTGAAGAATTTCATAGATATCCAGAGTTGCTCGCTTATGTACGTAGGCTACATGATGAAAGGGAAACCGATGCTCACGCTTTTATACAACGTGGTATTGATGAAGGTTTGTTCCTTCCTGATGTAAACTATGATATTGTTCGTACACTGACTGTTGCATCTCAGCAAGCAATTATGAATCAGTATCTTTATAAGAAATACGATGTGAAGGAGTTGGCACATGTTGGTATATTATTCTTTATTCGCGCTTATTGTACGCTGAAGGGTGTCAAGCTGTTGGATGAAGAACTAAACTCTCTTCACTTGTCTTAAAGTGGATAATTAATATACTATATGTTGTGCATTTGAATAAAATACATTTTGTAAAAGATAATTAATAGATGAAAGATAATACATATAAAACATTGCTGCTAACATTGTTAGTGGCATTGTTCCTTTTTCTACTTCACTTCCTTCCTACCTTTAAAATAGGAGATACAAAACTACGAGAGATTGATATTCTGAGTGACCTTGCACAAAAGAAGAAAGTACTCGAAGATGTAATACCTTCACCAAAGAAGCCTTCAGCTGTAGTTGCTTATGACAAAGAGGGAAAGGTTATTGATTTTAAGGAAGAGTGGCCAAAGGGAACAGAACGTATCGTAGATTATTCAGCTGGTAAACCTGGTGGTCTTGATCATTTCTATAGTCAACTTAATATGTTAGCTCAGAAGCAGGCGGTTGGTCGTCCTGTTCGTATTGCTTATTTCGGCGATTCGTTTATCGAGGGTGATATTCTGTTAGCTGATTTACGCGAAGATCTTCAAAAACATTATGGAGGTTATGGTGTTGGATGGATAGATGCAGGTAACGACCTTGACCAATATAAGCACACAGTAGATAAGAAGTTTACGGGACTTACCGAACACATGGTAAAAAAGCCAACAAGTTACGATGCAAATCAAGCTGGTATTGCGGAACGTTATTATACAATGAATGGACAAGCTACTATGTCGTATGCTCCTTTCTCTTTATCTCATGAATATCCGCTTACAGAGAAGTGGGCAAGTACATGGCTTTATCTTCGTTCAAAAGGTGGTGCTAACGTAACCTTTGAGATTGATGGAGGAAAGACATCAACACAGCGTGTAAACCCATCAGCAGAGGTGCAAGCAGTAAAGATGGATGGTGTTACTTCTCATGCAACTATTAAGGTGGATGGTTCTAACACAGTTCTCTTTGGTACATCACAAGAGAGTCACGAAGGAATTATTCTTGATAACTTCAGTATGCGTGGCTCTTCTGGTACAACATTAGCAAAACTTCCAGAGCAGATGTTGAAAGAGTTTGCTCGTGTTCGTCCGTATGATCTTATTGTATTTCAGTTTGGTGTCAATGCTGTAGACGCAGAGACAACGCCTGAGCGATTGAAGAAGTATATGGCTGACATGAAGCTTGTTGTAGACCTCTTCCACAAGTGTTTCCCTGAAACGAGCATTCTTATTGTTAGTAGTCCTGACCGTGGCTCAAAGACTTCACCTGATGGTACAATGAAGGGTGTCGAGATGTTAGTAGGCTATCAAGAGCAACTTGCAGCCGATTGTCATGTCGGTTTCTATAATCTTTTCCGTGCGATGGGCGGTCCTGGTACAATGATGCGTATCGTAGACGAACAGGGTATGGGTACTAAGGATTACGTACACATTAATTATAAAGGTGGTAAATATGTCAGCGAGCGCATCTTCAAGTCTATTGTAGCAGGACAGAAGAATTATGCAAGACGTGAGAAATTAGCTGAACAGTAAATATTTATTAGCACAATATAGAATCAGATGGAATTAAGTAATTTATTCAGCCAGTTCATGGCTATATTAAAAATCTTCCTACAGAATATTGAGTTGTATGTCTCAAGCCTTGACTTCACAAAGGTGGTTGACATCCTGCTCTATAATCCACGCGAACCGCTTCTTTTCTCATCAGGAGCATTCCTCTTTATCTTCTTGGTCTTCATGATAGGTTACTACTGTCTGCGAAATAAGGTAGATGGTAGACTTCTCTTTGTAACGCTTTTCTCTTATTATTTCTTCTATAAGAGTAGTAGCTTCTATTTCTTGTTGTTGCTTATCGTTACAATCAGTGACTTTTATATTGCACAACGTGTTGCTAAGGGAAAGCATCCTAAATTATGGTTAGCTTTGACACTGTTGATAGACCTTGGATTGTTGGCTTACTTTAAGTACACCAACTTCTTTGCAGGAATGGTAACACAGATGATTGGTGGAAACTTCCAACCTTGGGATATCTTCTTACCAGTAGGAATTAGCTTCTATACCTTTAAGACAATTTCATACGTTGTAGATATTTACAGAAAGAAGGCTGAACCAATGGAGTCACTTCTTGACTACGCTTTCTATGTCAGCTTCTTCCCAACACTTCTCGCTGGTCCGATTACGCGTGCAACAGACTTCGGTCCACAGATTCGCAAGCCGTTACATATCAGCCGTGAAATGTTTGCGCAGGGAGTATTCTTTATTATCATTGGTCTCTTTAAGAAAGCTGTTATCTCTGATTATATCTCACAAAACTTTGTAGATCGTATCTTTGACAACCCAACGCTCTTCTCTGGTGGCGAGGTTCTTCTTGGTCTTTATGGCTACTGTATTCAGATTTACTGCGACTTCTCTGGTTATTCTGATATGGCAATCGGTATTGCTTTACTTCTTGGATTTAAGATTCCTATGAACTTTAATGCACCACTTACAGCCGATTCCATGACTGATTTCTGGCGTCGTTGGCATATTTCGCTTTCAACTTGGATTCGTGATTATGTCTATATCTCGCTTGGTGGAAACAAGAAGGGAACACTTCGTATGTATTTTAATCAGATGGTTGCTATGACAGCTTGCGGTCTTTGGCATGGAGCTTCGTTGAACTTTATTGTTTGGGGTGTCTTGCATGGTGCATTGGTTTGTGTACATAAGTTCTGGTCACAGACAGTTATGAAGCACGACCGTCGTTATCATCCATCTGGTCTTCGTCGGTTTATTTCAGTATTTATCACTTTCCACGTACTCTGTTTTACATGGCTTTTCTTCCGTTGTAAGGACTTTGATGCTGTATGGGTTATGGTAAAGCAAATGTTTACGAAGTTCAATCCTTCCGTACTTCCTGATGTCTTCATAGGGTATAAGTATGTATTCCTTTTGATGATATTTGCTCTTCTGACACATTGGATTCCAGACTCATGGCAGAATCGTTGTGTACGTGTCTTGGAAAAGGGTGGCGTATTACTTTCTGCAATAGCAATTACTATTGTTATCTTTATTATCATGCAGGTAAAGAGCTCTGATATACAGCCATTTATTTACTTCCAGTTCTAATTGGCTCTTTGTTTAAATGACAGCGCATATTGTTAAACTATACATTAGATAAACAGTATGCGTTGTTTTGCTTTTTTCTAAACTGATGGCTAATTATAGCAAGTTTTGTTGTGAAAAAAAAACTTACAAGTATGTGAGTAGTTTAGCCCCCAAAATGCACAAATATAGCTGAAAAGTATGACTTTGTAACTATTTGGTTATCAGTAGATTGCGATTTTGTATTTGAAAAGGTGCTTAGTTAGCCTTCAAAAGGGCGTTAATTGAAAGGCAAAAGGGCATCTTTTGAACGTCAATTAAGCGTTAATTCAAATGTATTTAAGCCTTGTTTAAAAATGAGTATATGATTTTTTATTACAATACGAAGTCTGCTAACTTTATGAGATGATGTAGAGAAGTTACAAAAGTAAACTTGTTGTTTTAGATGAATGTCATTTGTGTAATTGTTATAAATAGATGAAATCGTTGCTGATTTCGCTTTTTTTTATTAAGTTTGCATAATAAGTTCTATACTCTTATGAAATAGGGAATAATAATGAAGATAGATTTTAAAAGCATAAAATACTTCTTTACCGTTGGTATGTTCTTGACAAAAGAGCAACGATCGAAACGTAGAGAATTTTTTATTAGACAGATTCAAAAACTCTACCTTACCGTAAAATTCTTTTTTGAACGCGACCATGCCGCTGCTACTACACAGCTTTCATTTTCAACTATTATGGCAATTGTGCCTATAGCGTCTATGATTTTTGCTATTGCCAATGGCTTTGGCTTTGGTCAGTTCCTTGAAAGTCAGTTTCGTGAGATGCTCTCGGCTCAACCTGAGGCTGCCACTTGGTTGCTTACGCTTACACAGTCTTATCTTGTTCATGCCAAAACAGGACTCTTTATTGGAATTGGACTTGTGATAATGCTTTATAGTGTTTTCTCTCTGATCAGAACAGTAGAGTCTGCTTTTGATAATATATGGCAGGTTAAGGACAGTCGTCCTCTTAGTAGGGTAGTCATAGACTATACAGCCTTGATGTTTCTTGTTCCTATTAGTATTATTATACTTTCGGGACTGAGTATCTATTTCTATAGCTTTGTAAAGAATCTAAATGGTTTACGTTTTCTCGGTACAATTGCGAGTTTCTCATTTCGCTTTTTTGTGCCATGGGCTATTCTTACTCTTATGTTTATTGTGCTTTATGTTTTTATGCCCAGTGCTAAGGTTAAGATTACAAAAACAATTGGGCCTGCGATGATAGCCAGCATGGCTATGCTTTGCCTACAAGCTGTCTATATTCATGGTCAGATTTTCCTTACAAGCTATAATGCCATTTATGGTTCATTTGCTGCACTTCCACTGTTTATGCTATGGATTCTTGCATCATGGTATATTTGTTTGTTCTGCGCTGAACTCAGCTATATTAATCAGAATTTAGAGTACTATGAATGCCAGATAGATACGGAAGATATATCACATAATGATATTATGGTGTTGTGTGCGACGGTGTTGAGTCATATTTGTCAACGCTTTGCCAACGATGAAAAACCTCACACAGCGTTACAAATAAAGGCTGCAACACATATTCCAGTACGTGTAATGGCTGATATTCTTCATAAATTAAAAGAGGTAAATCTTATTTCAGAGAACTATTCGCCTACTACAGATGAAGTTACTTATACACCTACACACGACACAAATAACATAACAATGGGTGAGATGATTGCTCGTTTGGAATCTGAGCCTGCATCGAAGTTCGCTCTATTAGGTTTTTCACCTCATAAAGCGTGGAATCATGCTACATATAATAAGCTGGAACATATCCGTGAGGCTTATCTTAACGAGTTAAAATCTATCAATATTAAGGATTTGAAAAAACATCTGAAAGATTAAAATAGTATTTTTATCAGTGTCTAATAGTATTTTTTTTGAATGAGTAAAAGTTATATTACAGTTGTCAAATAATTATTCTCATTGTTTAATTGCTTTGGTACTCAACTTTAATCGAATGTAAGACAATAATAAAAGAGCCAGCTCTACATTGCAGAACTGGCTCTTTTATTATACTAATAATTTTTGTTTTCGATTGATGTATATGATTTTATTGTTAGAAATCTTTAGCGATCTGTTGCGTAAAACAATTAATTATATCAATGTTTCGATACTTAGTCATGTTTTTAAGAACAAAATAGTTTAGATTTATTCATAAAATAAAGTCAACGTACTTTAAAAATAAAAGTCCCAGACTATTGGTCTGGGACTGAAAGATTACTTGTCTCACGACAACTAATCTTCTAACCTTAATAATCTAATACCATGAAAAACACGATGCAAAGATATCCAAATATTGTTATATTTCCAAATATATAATGTTAAATAAGATAAATATTAAGATTTTGTCTTCTAACTTTTGAAATATCTCTACAAATGTTTTGTTACTGGTCTATTTTATACTGTTTAGCAAATCAAGTTTGCCATCATTTACCAACTTAACGATAAGCTCACCAAATAATGTGTTCTGCCATGCAAACCACTCACGTGTAAATTTATTTGCATCGTCCTTATAGAAACTCTCATGAATAAAGCCGGTTCCTGCATCAGTATTCATTAACATTTCAATACACTGACGTATTTCTTGATCATCTTTTGAGGTAAAAGCACGCATCATAATTGACATAGGCCATATCATGTCGTTGCCAATATGTGGTCCACCAATACCTTCACCAGCTTTACCACGATGGAAATATGGATTATCTTCACTCCATACATAGCGGCGAGTGTTCTGATAGATAGGGTCATCTACGCTTACATCACCAAGATATGGCATTGCTAACAGACTTGGCACATTTGCGTCATCCATCAGGAAGTAGCTGCCAAAGCCATCTACTTCGTAAGCATATATCTTACCATATTTAGGATGTTCGTATACAGCATATTTTTGCAAAGCATTGCTGACTTCGTTAGCAAGGTCGCTACATTGAGTTGCAAGTGTTGTATTATTATTCACTTTGGTCAATATCTCTGCTGCTTTGCGTAGAGATGATACTGCCATAAAGTTGGATGGTACGAGGAATTGTAACGTTGTTGCATCATCAGAAGGGCGGAAGGCAGAAGCAATCAAGCCTACTGGCTTTACAGGTGCGCCCCATCCTGCATTGCTCATTGTGTCAAATGCACGATCTGTAACGCGAAGGAACTTATAGGTTCCTCTGCCATCTTTCTTCTGTTGCTCGCGGAATGTCTTGAGAATGTTCTCAACAGCTTTAATCCATTCTGAGCCAAAGACGCTTGTATCACCAGTTATCTTCCAATATTCAAAAGCGAGACGGATTGGATAACAGAGTGAGTCAATCTCAAACTTACGTTCGTGTAGCTCTGGTTTCATGTCAGTTTCATCGGTCATCCAACGTCCATTTGGGTCTGGATAATGATTAAATGCATTAGCGTATGGATCGATATTGATACATTTGAACTGACGATTGATAACACCAGCCAGCATCTTCTTCAGTTTCTTATCCTTTCCTGCTAACTGTACGTATGGCCACACCTGTGCACCAGAATCACGAAGCCACATAGCAGGAATGTCACCTGTATAAACATAAGTATCAGGTGTTCCATCTGATTCTTCGCCATAGTGTACAGTAGTGTCAAGTGTATTTGGGAAGCAATTCTCAAACATCCATGCCAGACGTCTGTTCGTTAACTTCTTTATAATGTTCTGTATTTCTTTTTCTACTGCTTCTGAGCGGAAAAGTCTTTCAGTTTCTTTAGGTCGTTTTGAAGTGAATGTCACTGCATCTGCTGGGCAGGTGAGTTGGTTTGTTGGTACCTTATTTATATTATCAGCATTGACAGGTTGCGCTTGTAATGCCATCAATGCAACGAATGTTGATGTAATATAGGTAATCTTTCTCATACGTTATGATTTAGTTTTATTGATACATATTGAGGCTATCAATGATTTGATAAACTTCTTCATCAGTCATGGTTGGATTGCAAGGGAGGGAGAGTTCTTGTTGATGAATAAACTCTGTGATAGGATAATGTTGCTCATTCCATTCTTTATAAGCCTGTTGCTGATGTGGTGGAATGGGATAGTGTATCATTGTTTCAATACCATTATCTTTGAGATATTGTTGTAAACGATCACGAGATGAACAGAGAATAGGGAATATATGATATACATTGTCTCTGTCATTATCCTTTATCAATGTTATTTGTGGGTTGTTAATGCCCTTTAAGTATGCTTTGGCAATCTGCTTTCTGCGCTGGTTTTCTTCATCAAGATAGGGGAGTTTTACATTCAAAACTGCCGCATGGATTTCATCCATGCGGCTATTCTTTCCCTTAAAAGTAAACTCATACTTACGTGCAGAGCCGTAGTTGGTAAGGCTTCGAATAGTATGTGCCAGCAATTCGTCATTGGTTGTCACTGCTCCTGCATCACCTAATGCACCGAGGTTCTTTCCTGGATAAAAGCTGTGAGCAGCTGCATTTCCAAGGCTTCCTGTACGTTTGTTGCCAAAGTAGCAGCCGTGCGCTTGTGCATTATCTTCAAGTAGTAAGAGGTTATGACGTTTGCAAATGTCACCAATGAAAGCTGTATAAGCACATCTCCCATAAAGGTGCACAAGCATAATAGCACGTGTGCGAGGAGTGATAGCTTGTTCTATCTGTTGCTCATCTATCTCAAAAGTGTTGATATCTGGTTCTACAAGTATAGGAGTAAGATGGTTCTCAGTGATGGATAGGATTGTTGCTATGTATGTGTTAGCAGGAACAATGACTTCATCCCCTTCTTTGAGTAGTCCTAACTCAATATATGCACGAAGGATAAGACACAGCGCGTCAAGACCGTTTCCACAGGTCACACAGTATTTTGTGCCAATATATTGTGCATAATTCTTTTCAAATAATGTTATATGCTCTCCCTGCAGATACCATCCTGAACGTAGTACCTGATTAACAGCAGCAGTAAGCTCTGGTTCGTGTAATGCTGTTATTTTTTGTAATGAGAGATAATTTATCATGTTTATTCTTTTATGAAGTGCAGTGCTTATGGTCGGAAGCCTTGTATTACTCTATAACTGACTTTGTTTCCCATGTATAACAGTCGTAGCAAACGCCACGTCCTCCAAAGCCTTCTTTTTGAAAAATAAGTGGTGCGTTAAGAACCTTTCCTTGTTCTTCTGTACTCTTGCCAAAGTCAAAGTAGCCTTTATGATCAGCATAGACAACATTGATAATGTAATCAAAGAGGAAATCAAGTGCCCCCAATTCTTTACCTTCTTTGGATGCTGAGATATACTGTGTGTGAATAACTTGCGACATCTCGTAAACAACTGTCCCTCCAATAGCAATACCTTTATTATTATATGCCATGAATAATCGAATGGACTTAGGGAAATGGTTGCGGAGTAGTTCTAACTCCTCAAGAGAGTGCACGGGATGCGTATCATACTTATTGGTAAGGTTATCATTTAGGATATTCCAAAAAGTAGCATAGTCTTTACTCTCACAAACAGTCACTCCTGCACGTGTTGCCTTTCTAATTCCACTTCGACGGCTCTCTGTGAACTTCATACGTAAAGCAAATGGAATAGTACTTGATATGTCACGAGCCACCAGTTGGGCATGACACACATTGATAAGAGCATAGAGGTCTTCTTCAGCTGGATAACAATGATATATCCATGGAGTTGGTTTATATATAACTCTTTGTATTTCTGAGTTATAAAGATGTTTGTTAATCCTTATAAAAACCTCACAAATCTCAACTGTGGTAGCCTGCTTCTTAGTTATAAGTCCACCATAAGTCAATCCTTGATGAGAGTAAAGTGTATCGTTTAAACGATTAGCAGGAAAGAGTGCATAGAGCAGACCTTTACGATAAATCATCAACGAAGCGTCTTGAAACCTATCTGTATGATAATCCATATAGGAACGGTTGAAGAGAAACGTTCCTTGTCGAGAATTCTCTATAAACTCGTTCCACTCTCGTGTTTGCTCTTGCGTATATTGCTTTACTTCAAACATTATATGTTAGGATTGAATAACAGAAGATATTCAGAACTTACTTCTTGTTTCCTTTTATATTAAATTTATGGATAGACTTTTATTCCTTCTTAGAACGCTGATAGTTAAGAAACTCTTTGTATTCACGGATATAATCCTCCTCTTCAAAAGGGTCTTCTGCCAAAACAAGGCACACTGCACCCGATGAAAAATCATCGAGTGTGCGCCATATATCTGTTTCAACTAAGAGTCCTTGATAAGGATGATTCAAGAGAAAAGATTGTTTGTCAAGTCCATTATCGAGTGTAACAGTGAACGAACCACTCACAGCGATGATGAACTCTCGGCAATGCTTATGGGCATGACCACCACGGCAAGCACCTGATGGTACATCGTATGTCCAATAAACACGAGAAATATTGAAAGGAATATCCTTCATTCCCTCTGCAATAGAGAGGTTGCCACGTGGGTCAACCATCTTTTGTAGGGAGATAATCTTTCCTATTGAAGCCTTAGTTTCTTTCATTCTTACATCCTCTTGACATTTCTGCCTTTTACTTCTTCATGTACGGGTCTGTACCTAATACAGTTGCTGCAACACGCTTAGTCTTATCACGAAGTGCATCCATATCAGTACCAACTTCTCCATAACAGAGTGCTACACCCATGCGTCGACCAACGTGAGCAACTGGTTTTCCGAAGATACGTAAGCGTGTTCGGTCTTCGTTGCAAGCATCTAATAAGTTGTATGATAATGGCTTATCTGTCTCAATAGGAGAAAGAATTACAGCAGAACAACCAGCATGCTCAAGGTGGATAGCAGGGATTGGGAGTCCCATTACAGCACGGAAATGAAGTTCAAACTCGCTGAAGTTCGTAGTATGTGCCAATGTAACCATACCAGTATCATGTGGGCGAGGAGATAATTCAGAGAAGATAACTTCTCCGGTCTTTGTCAAGAAGAATTCAACTCCCCAAATACCATATCCAGTAAGTGCACGAGTTACTTCGTTAGCGATGTGCTCTGCCTGACGTAATGATTCTTCTGATATAGCGTATGGCTGCCAGCTTTCACGGTAATCGCCACCTTTTTGTATGTGACCGATAGGTGGGCAGAAGAGGGTAGGGCCATTCTTCTGTGTCACGGTAAGCAGAGTAAATTCACTCTCAAACTCAATAAATTCTTCAATAATAACCTCCTTCACATCGCCACGTGCACCTTCAATAGCATTCTTAAATGCTTCTTTAAGTTCTTTGTCATTATGAACATAACTCTGACCGTGTCCACTTGAACTCATCAAAGGCTTTACAACACATGGGAAACCAATCTCGTCAGCTGCAGCCTTGAATTCTTCGTATGTTTTAGCATAGAAATATTTGGCTGTTCTTAATCCTAAGTCGCGTGCTGCAAGGTCTCGAATTGCACGACGATTCATGGTGAAGTTTACAGCACGTGCAGATGGAGCAACTTGTATTCCTCGCTCTTCATAATCGAACAATCGTTCTGTTCTTATGGCTTCAATTTCTGGAATAATAAGGTCAGGTCTGTGAGTTGCTACAACAGCATCAAGTGCATCACCATCAAGCATATCTATTACTTCAGACTCATCAGCAACCTGCATGGCTGGTGCATTTTCATAACTATCACAAGCAATGACATACTGTCCAGCGCGTTTAGCTGCAATAACGAACTCTTTGCCCAGTTCGCCTGAGCCTAATAATAAGATTTTTTTCATTTAAAGATGTGTTGTCTATGTTTTGATTGTGAGAAGGATTTACACCCTCGCTATTTATTTTGTTTGGGTAGACAAGGGTGTAGGATTATATTTTAGTTGATTTTTTATCTTCCTTTTTTGGTGTACATCATGTCATAGTACTTTTGGTAATCACCAGAAGTAACCTCTTGAATCCAGTCCTGATGCTCCAAATTCCAACGAATTGTCTTCACGATACCCTCGGCAAACATTGTTTCTGGATACCAATCTAACTCATTCTTAATCTTTGTTGGATCAATGGCATAGCGCGCATCATGACCAAGACGGTCTGGAACATGTGTGATTAATTCTTCATTAATCCAGCTAATATCAATATCACCATTAGCATCTTTCACCTGCTTCTTGAGGATAGTGCGGAGATTCTTGTCCTCTGCCATCATGTCGTAGATAGTCTTAATAGTGAGTTTAACAATGTCGATATTCTTCATTTCGTTATGACCACCAACGTTGTAAACTTCACCTACACGTCCTTCACGCACAACCATGTCAATAGCCTTACAGTGATCCTCTACATAAAGCCAGTCACGTACATTTAACCCCTCGCCATATACAGGAAGTTTCTTACCTTCAAGAATATTATTGATAATTAATGGAATTAACTTCTCTGGAAAGTGATAAGGGCCATAGTTGTTAGAACAACGTGTGATACTGATAGGCATGTGATATGTATCATGATATGCCATCACAAAATGATCTGCACTTGTTTTACTTGCTGAGTATGGACTATGTGGACAGAGTGGAGTCTCCTCGGTAAAGTAGCCTTCTGCTCCTAATGAACCATATACTTCATCAGTAGATACCTGATGGTAACGCTTGCCAACCTTCCATGTTGGATAACCCTGCTCGTCTTTACCTGTCACCCATGCACGACGTGCAGCATCCATGAGGTTCTGTGTACCAAGAATGTTTACAGAAAGGAACAACTGTGGATCTTCAATAGAACGGTCAACATGACTTTCTGCAGCAAAGTTTACGAGATAGTCAATGTCATATTCAGCAAAGAGTTGGTCAACAAGCTCACGGTCACGGATGTCACCCTTTACAAAGATGCAACGCTCGTTATCAATATCATCCTTGATAGTACCAAGGTTACCAGCATAGGTAAGTGCATCGAGGATAATAACCTTAATTTCTTCGTTCACATACTTCTTGTGAAGTAGATACTTAATGTAGTTTGCTCCGATAAATCCAGCAGCACCAGTTACTAAATACGTTTTCATATCTTTATTATTTTGTTTGTTTTCTTATTGTTAGTTTTAACAGTTTTATTGTTAGCGACTCTGAATGTTGTGCATTACAAATCAGATAGGTTTAGTTTGTTTATTTCCCAATGTTATAACTTCACAATCAGTAAATTTATTACCTTCGATAGTTAATCTCACTAAAGTTCTATCTTTATGCCATCCACGAAGACCAGCTGCACCAGGATTTATATGAAGTAGGTTTAGTGTCTTATCGAATTGTATTTTGAGGATATGCGAGTGTCCATCAACAAAGAGGTTGGGTGGAGAAGCATAGAGCATACTTTGTACCGAACGATCATATCGTCCAGGATAACCTCCAATATGTTTTAGTAGCACATCAACATCCTCACATTTAAAGCGTAAAATTTCCCGATAGCGGTTGCGCATAGTGTAATCATCTATATTCCCACATACAGCACGGAAGATGGGTTTCATTGCCTCAAACTTATCTGCAACTTCTAATGATCCAATATCGCCAGCATGCCAAATCTCATCACATTCGCCAAGATAGTGTTCATATTTATCATCCCAGTGTCCGTGGGTGTCAGAGATTATACCTATTCGTTTCATTAAATACTTTTTCTTCTGATAAACTCTGCAATTAAATCCTTTGTCTTTTCTAATCCAAGTATACTGGCATCAATGCAAAGGTCATAGCTTTCTGCATGCCCCCACACCTTTGTTGTGTAATAGTTATAATATTTAGCACGCTCACTCTCACCATTTTCTATAAACTTTCGAGCTTCCTCTTTTGAACATCCACGGCGTTCAGAAACGTTTGCAATACGGGTATCCATGGAAGCTGTTATAAAGATATTGATGGTGTTTGGATTATCACGTAAAACGTAATCAGCAGTTCTACCAACAAACACACAGCGTGGATTTTGCTTTGCCACTTCACGAATAGCGTCGCTTTGGAACTGATAAAGACTTTCTTGTGAGAAATTACTCTTATAGAAGTTGTTATCACCCAAGAGAGGAAGGTGTATGTGGAAATGTCCTTTCATAAACCCTTTTTGCTCATCGTTCTGCTCAAAGAACTTCTCCGAGAAACCACTTTCTTTGGCAGCAAGGTTGAGTATCTCACGGTCAAAGAACTGGCAGTCAAACTCATCAGCAAGCATTTTTGCTATGATACGACCACCACTACCTATTTGGCGACCAACATTTATGATTAGTTCCTTTTCCATATTTAGATTCTTAATTTATGATTTTAAGTGTTGATTGTTTACACTCTGCTTTTTTAATCGACGCATGTAGGTTATCATTATGATAGCAGCAACCAATGATGCCAAGAAATCACTGGAAGGCAAGGATGCCCATACGCCATTTAAGTTGAAAAACTGTGGTAGGATAACAAGCAGTGGGATTAAAAACAATAGCTGACGTGAGAGAGACAAGAAGATACTTATCTTTACTTTACCAATGCATTGGAAAAAGTTAGTTACAACCATTTGAAATCCAACGATAGGGTACATCATCATGTTTATTTGAATTGCCTTAATTGCTTGACGAATTAATTCAGGGTCTTTTGTGAACATACGGGCACAGTAATATGGAGCTAAATGTGCTATTAACCAAGCTGTAACCATTATCCCTGTTGCGGCAAAGATGGTAAGTTTTAGTACTCGCATCAATCTGTCTGTCTGCTGAGAGCCGTAATTATATCCAGCTATTGGTTGCATTCCTTGGTCTAATCCAATGACAAACATTATAAAAACCATAGCAACGCTATAAGCTATACCAAAAGCTCCGACAGCCATGTCACCGCCGTATCTTACTAACTGATTATTCATAAAAATAACCACAATACAAGCGCATGCATTCATCAAGAATGGAGAGATACCAATTGAAATAATATTCTCTACCAAATGTCTTTTAAGTCGATAGATGCCACGTTTAAGATGTAATATCTCGTCTTTGTTGGTAAATTGTTTCATCTGCCAGCATAATGCCAATGCTTGTGATAAGATTGTAGCAAAAGCAGCACCACGAATTCCCCAACCCCAAAAGCTGATAAATATAAAGTCTAAAATAATATTTATCAAGACTGTGAATATCGTTGCCATCATAGCCTGGCGAGGTTTGGATGCAGCACGAAGTACAGCATTCATTCCAAAATACATGTGAGAGATAACGTTACCTGCTAAGATAACCTCCATAAAGCTACGTGCGTATGGGATTGTTGCATCACTTGCTCCAAAGAATCGCAGGATTGGGTCAAGGAAAATAAGGCATATAATACCGAAAGCACTGCCTATAATTAAATTTAGTGTTACTGTATTGCCAAGAATATTCTCTGCTGTTTTATAGTCACGCTGACCTAACTTCACACTGATAGAAGTTGATGCTCCTATTCCTACTGCAGCTCCAAAGGCAGCTCCAAGGTTAATAAAAGGAAAGGTAATAGCTAAACCAGATATAGCCATCGGTCCTACAATCTGACCAATGAATATTCGGTCTACAATGTTATAGAGCGAGGATGCAATCATAGCTATAATTGCTGGAAAGGCGTATTGTACCAACAATTTACCTACCGGCTTTGTTCCTAACTCTAAAGTCGCACTCCTATTATCCATTAATATTCTCTTACATTTATACGAATGAATGAAATTCATCCTTATACTATGCTTGCAAATGTACGAAAAAAAAATGAGAAAACCTAATTGTTATGCAATGATTTATAGGATAATAAAACGTAGAACAGTATTTCACTTAGTACTTATACTAAGTTAGTCTTAATTTATCTTCATAAGGAGAAATATTTATTTTCATGAAAAAAAATATTTCTGTTCACGTAAATAAATATTTTTTTTCATGAAAATAATTTGGAAGATAGCATATTTGAGAAGAACAAACAATTCTATAACTTATAAAATATATGATTATAATAAGCTTTAATTATACCAATTAAATTGCTAATATATAGTGTTTTAACTTATCAATTTATAACCCATTAAATAAGTACTTGTCAACTCGTAAACTTGTCTTCTCGTCAACATGTACTCTATACAAGTTCCACCTTCTCCATTTCCTGTTCTTTATCGCAGTAATGACATTTAAGAATACCATGCTCCTTATCGACAACATGGAAAATAGTGTTCATAGGTTCGTTGTTAGTGATGCACTTTGGATTATTGCATCTTACAATGCTCCGAAGCTCGTCCGGTGTCACAACCTTCTTCTTCTCTACCACTTCATAGTCATTAATGATGTTCAACACCACGTTCGGTGCCACGACCGACAAACGAGAAATTTCATCATCAGTAAAGAACTTGTCGCTCACCTTGATGATTCCCTTTGTGCCTACCATCTTCGATGAGAAGTTGAAACCAATAGTGACAGGTGTGGAGAGCTTCTGGAGCTGTAGTAGGTTCACAACTTGAAAAGTCTTCTCTGCTGGAATATGATCTATAACGGTGCCGCTCTTAATAGCAGCTACCAGACGTTCTTTCTTTGACATAATCATATAAGCCTCACTCTGTCTCCTCAATATTGAGGTATGCCTGACAGGGTATTTGTGGGCAGTTTTCTTTGTTCACTCATAGGCATTATGAGTCTATTTCTATTTTTCTTGGGTGATTTTCACTCTATCTACGGCATCATCAGCTCTTATCCCAAAGATTAGCTTACGTATTTTACCCGTGGTGTTGGGCTTGATGGTAATCGTGAGTGTATTACCTGTTAATTCTGCTGTGAACCATTTTCCAAGAATGGCAGTACTGATTACCTCTTCTCCATATATTACTGATGAATCATCAACAGTCTTTCTTGCAAATCGCAGAGTTTGGTAGTTGGTACATACCAACTTGTAGGTTCCTCCTTCAGCAGGAACTGTTATATTCCTTGGGTCACCAGTGTAGTCTGAAGTCCACTTAAAAGTTGTTCTGTGGATATCATCAATTGTATTCTTGCTACAACTGAATACTGTGGTCAAAATAACCAGTAACAATGCTGCAAACGATACATTTTTAAATTTATTCATGTTCATATAATAGATAAAGTTATATATATTATGAGTATATTTTTATTTGTTTTGTGTCACTTCTATTTGATCGAAGATGTCACCTGCAGTCACAACAATGGATAATTTGCGTTCTTTGCCAGTTGTATTGGGGAGGAGAGTGATATAAAAAGTATTTCCTTTCGCTGATATGTCATACCAATCATATTTGATATGATGGAAATCTTGCTCTTTACTACCGGCATAGATGACTGTGTCAGCATCTGTCACGCTACTAATCCATGGTCCCCCATAGTTGGTACATTTTAATTGATAAGTTTCTCCTTCTGCTGTAGCAGTAATCTTTCTTGGATCTCCATGGCGGTCTGATGTCCATTTCATAGGATCCCAACGACCATCTTCAGAGTTTAGTTCACAACTGAATATGGTGGTCAAAAGCATCAGTAGCAGAGCGGCAAACGTACTCTTTTTTAATATACTCATACTCGTAAAAATGATTAAGTTATTATTCTAAAATTGTCTTATCGTTTTTTACTTCCTCCATAGATATACCAAGACAATGGCAGAAAATGGCTTCACGAGCGAAAAGACCATTACGAGCCTGTTCGATATAATAAGCATGTGAACTATCATCAACATCGTATGCAATCTCGTTCACACGTGGCAGTGGATGAAGAATCTTCATGTTTGGACGAGCCAATGAGAGCATATCACGACGAAGAATATAAACGTTCTTAACTCGCTCATATTCCATTAAGTCAGAGAAACGTTCCTTTTGTACGCGTGTCATATAGATAATATCTGCATTGGCAATTACTTCTGGAGTGAAATCCTCATGTTCTTCAAAGTGAATATTATGCTCACGACAATACACTTTATACTCCTCTGGCATAGCAAGTTCCTTTGGTGAGATAAAGTGAAACGTTGGATTAAAATGACGCATGGCCATAAGAAGAGAATGAACTGTTCTACCGTATTTAAGATCACCAACAAGGTAGATGTTTAAGTTCTCTAATGTTCCTTGTGTCTGATTAATCGTATAAAGGTCAAGCAAGCATTGTGAAGGATGTTGATGTGCTCCGTCACCGGCATTAATAATGGGTACAGGTGCCACTTCTGAAGCATATTGTGCTGCACCTTCTATGTGATGTCGCATGACAATCGCATCTGCATAGTTAGATACCATGAGGATAGTGTCTTTCAGAGTTTCACCTTTACTAACACTTGAAACCTTTGCATCGGTAAAGCCGATAACACGTGCTCCGAGGCGGTTAGCAGCTGTTTCAAAACTAAGTCGAGTACGTGTAGAAGGCTCATAGAAGAGCGTTGCGATAACCTTACCTTTAAGTAGCTCTCGGTTTGGATGTTTCTCAAACTCCTGAGCCATTTCAATAAGATAGAGTAGCTGCTCACGATCTAACCCTTGGATATTCACAAAGTTATGCTTTTCCATTTTTGTTTTGTGATGTTTTAGTTCTTTTCTGTTGGTAAAGTTACATTATTATTTTCTAATCGACGAACTATAGAATAGGAAATATCCACCTATATCAAAAAAATATCTATTTATTTTGCTTATCCATTGATTTACATTATCTTTGCATAATATTTTCACAATTTATGAGAAGACATTTTGTACATTTCCTCTGGGGTTCACTTCTTGCCATATTGGGTTTGGTCTTCGTATTCTTCATCTCTGTATGGAATGGATGGGTAGGATACATGCCTGATATGGATGAATTGTCTAACCCTATAGATAAGTTTGCTTCGCAAGTTTATTCTTCTGACCAGCAGCTCATCGGTACTTGGAATGCGGATAATAACAACCGTGTTGCAATTGACTATAATGGTCTTTCACCACATCTTGTCCACGCCCTTGTTGCAACGGAAGATGAACGCTTCTATGAACATTCTGGTATTGACTTTATAGCACTTGGACGTGCTGTAGTAAAGCGTGGTGTAATGGGACAAGCAAGTGCTGGTGGTGGCTCAACGATTACACAGCAGCTTGCTAAGCAGCTTTTCTCAGAAAAAGCACATAGCACAGTAGAGCGTC
Organism: Prevotella melaninogenica; assembly: GCF_003609775.1. Taxonomy (NCBI): domain Bacteria; kingdom Pseudomonadati; phylum Bacteroidota; class Bacteroidia; order Bacteroidales; family Prevotellaceae; genus Prevotella; species Prevotella melaninogenica. The sequence continues at coordinate 1,249,902 of NZ_AP018050.1, read as the reverse complement.
TTTTGCAGAAGCCTATTGAGTGGATTATTGCAGTAAAGCTGGAACGTCACTTTACAAAGGAAGAAATACTTGCAATGTATTTCAATTACTTTGACTTTCTCCATAATGCTGTAGGAATTAAACGAGCTGCAAATGTCTATTTCGACAAGGAACCTCGTAAGTTGACAGTTACTGAGGCAGCTATGTTGGTGGGACTTTGTAAGAACCCTTCTATGTTCAATCCACTTCGTTATCCAGAGCGTTGTTTGCAGCGTCGTAATGTGGTTTTGATGCAGATGGTTAAGTCTGGCTATGTAACGAAGGCTGAATATGAGGAACTCTCACAGCGTCCTTTAGGACTTCATTTTACAAAGTCAAAGCCTGTAAGTGGTGCGGGTGATTATTTCCAGGCGTTCCTTCGTCAGTATATGATGGCAAAGAAACCTGAACGAGAGAATTACCAAGCATGGCAGAATCGTCAGTTTGTTCTCGATTCTATTGCATGGGAGCAAGATCCACTTTATGGATGGTGTAATAAGAATACAAAGCGTAATGGCGAACCTTATAATGTAAATACGGATGGTTTGCGTATCTACACAACGATTGATACGCGTATGCAGCAGTATGCAGAGGAGTCTGTACGCAAGCATGTAGGTGGATACTTACAGTCACAGTTTAATCTTGCGATGCGTTATAAGAAGAATGCTCCATTCTCATCTAATATTTCTCGTCGTACGATAAAGGAAATTTTGAATCGTTCATGTCGTCAGACTGTGCGCTATCGTCGTCTGAAAGAGCAGGGAGCTACACCCGACGAGATAAGACGTAGTTTTCAGACGCCTCATGAGATGACACTTTTCACATATCATGGTGATATCGATACGGTGATGACACCAATCGACTCTATACGTTATTATAAGTCGTTCCTTCGTTCTGCCTTTATGAGTATGGACCCACATACGGGTGCTGTAAAGGCTTACGTGGGTGGTATCGACTATCAGCACTTTAAGTATGATGTTGTAATGGGTGGTCGTCGTCAGGTTGGTTCAACTATCAAACCATTCCTCTATGCACTTGCAATGCAGAATGGTATGACTCCTTGTTCGCTTGCGCCAAACGTACAGCGTACTTATGGTGGGTGGACACCTCGTAATGGCTCTCGTGCTCGTTATGGTCAGGAAGTACCATTGCGTTGGGCTTTACAACAGTCTAACAACTGGATTTCAGCTTATTTGATCAACCTTCTCGGACCTTCTCAGTTTGTAAATATTCTGCATGACTTTGGATTGAATAATCCAGATATTGATAAGAATACAAGCCCAGTGTTATGTCTTGGACCTTGTGAGGCGTCTGTTGGTGAGATGGCAAGTGCTTATACAACCTTTGCGAATGGTGGTATTCGTTGTGCTCCGCTCTTTGTTACAAAGATTGAGGACAGCCACGGCAACGTTATTGCTAAGTTCCAGCCATTGATGACAGAGGTTATCTCTGAGGTAAGTTCTTATCAGATGATTGATATGATGCGTGCGGTAATTCAGGGCGGTACAGCCAGTCGTTTGCGTTACGCTTATCATCTTACTGCCGATATTGGTGGTAAGACGGGTACAACAAACAACAACTCGGATGGTTGGTTCATGGGTATTACACCTGAACTTGTCAGTGGATGCTGGGTAGGTGGTGAAGACCGTGATATCCACTTCGACCATACTTCAATGGGACAAGGTGCGACAACTGCTCTGCCTGTATGGGCTTACTTTATGCAGCGTGTTTATGCTGACAAACGATTAGGATATAATCAAGGTACTAAGTTTGCTATTCCTGCTAAGTTTAACCCTTGTGAAACAGCAGACACTATTAATGTGAATGGTATACAAGAAGAATACTTCTAAAGTTATTTATAAAAAACTTTAGACAGTATAAAATATAAAAAGAGGAATACACAGATTTATGTATTCCTCTTTTTATATCTAAGTTCTGTTAATGTAAACTTTGTAAAGGGTGAGTGATACTTTCTTCTTACAATAAACCGCTTTTCAATTGTCACGATATTGTTTGTTGTTTAACCCTTAACACAAATGGTGCTAAGCAATAGCACAATATGTGTTGAGTACCAACACAAAGCTATATGTGAGTCACTAATAAACTATATTCTTGTCATGTGATACCCCATTCGCTTTAATTGCATCGCTATCCCCATAAAGTACATTTGGTGGAGAGCTGCAACATAGGCATGAAAGGCATCACTGCTACCAGGAGCAATAGGTAGATGACGAAGCAGACTATTGGTGCGGGCTGCACATTTTGCAACAATATTAGCAACCTCCTGATGCTCGTCAGCTGTAAGAAGTAGTACTTTCTCACAGATATAGTCATCCATGTGGTCGTAGTCAATGCGGTCACGAAGATAGGTATAGAGGTTTTCTACCTTATTATATAGTTCCCAATCTTCGTCCCAGTATTTTGCAATAGCCATACCGACGTACATCATCCATCCAAGGGATACAGTAGGGTAGGCTGCAAATTCTCGCATACCATCAGGTAGGTAAGCTTCAGCAATACCTAACCATTTTTCTTCCATGTCGGTTGTATCAGGTAATATCTTGTCTACAAGTTCCTTCTCTTGTAGATATGTTGTCAAATCCTCTTTGAATTTTTCCTCAAATGGATATCTTAATAGTTCGTCTTGCATTGTTATATATCTTAAAAAGTAAAAATAAGATGTTTACTCTACTTGTTAGGAATCTCAGCTAACTTTTTCTTTACTTCTGCAAGTGCAGCAATCCAGTTAGTATCAAGGGAGAACTGAGTAAGGTAATCTTCACTATTGAAGTAGACCAAGACAAGGTTCTTATCTGGGTCATTGTAAAGAGGATGATTGATACTTGCGTCACGAAATATTTTGAGAATTTGTTCTTTTCTCTTTTGTTTATCCGTACGTGTATATTCCTTTGTGAATAGGTTAACATACTCGTGCATATAATAAGCCATTGAGTCAAGTTGAGCATTGAGGTGGGCAATCTCCTTATTGGATAATTGCTTTGTTGTATCAACGATGGCTGATAATGTGCGAGTATTAAGATAGGTGATAGCATCAACTTTAAAAGAAGCTGCCTTACGAACATTCACGTCTTCCTTGCTGTCAGTAGCTATCTTATAAGCACTTGTATATAGTTGCTTTGACACACGCTCCTGCTGGGCATTCACCGTGAGTACAGAAGCGAGAAGAAATGAAAGTGTTATGATTTTATTTTTCATACGTTTTAAAAATATCCTTGTGTTGTTTTAGTTTATATCTTTGACGTTATTGAAGTCTTTTAGATTTAATATACACAGCCATATATTTATAGATGTAGCTATGTGAGAACTATTGTTTATCTTATTCTGTCTGCATTTTTGCGTGCAAAGTCTTTCCAAGAACCATAGTGCTTAGCATCCGTTGTAGGTCGACTCATCTGTAGGAAATGGCAATAAGCTGCTGCAACAGCATCGGTAGCATCCATAAAATGAGGCATTTGGTCATCACGTAGATGCAGAAGCTTTTGTAGCATACCAGCCACTTGTTCTTTGGAAGCTGAGCCATTTCCCGTAATTGCCATTTTTATTTTTAGTGGTGCATATTCCTGAATGGGAACATCGTGGTTAATGGCTGCAGCGATGACAACACCTTGTGCTCGTCCAAGCTTTAGCATAGATTGTACATTCTTTCCAAAGAAAGGAGCTTCAACGGCTACTTCATCAGGTAAGTATTCGTCAATAATACCTGTTACGCGTTCAAATATCCTGCCCAAACGAAGATATACATCTTTCTCCTTACGCATATCAATGACCCCCATAACAACAAGTTCGGCTTTATTTCCACAGATACGCAGCACACCATATCCCATGACATTAGTGCCTGGGTCGATGCCAAGTAGTATCTTTTCGGGTTGTGAACTTTTTGTTTTCATTTTGAAGGGTTATTTGATTTGTGTGTTATCGATCCATATAAGGATTATGTGCAAGTTCGAATCCAATAGATGTTTGTGGTCCGTGACCTGGGTAAACAATTGTTGTATCAGGGAGTTGTGCAAGTTCTCGGAGACTACTGATAATTTGAAACATACTACCACCAGGGAAGTCTGTTCTACCAATACTTCCTTTAAATAATGTATCACCAGTGAAGAGAACATTTTCTTCTGCGCAATAGAAGCATACAGAACCACCAGAGTGACCTGGAGTATGCATAACTTTGAAGGTGTGAGAACCAAATGATATTATTTGTTTATCAGTTAGTTTCAACTCACCTGCAGGCAAATCATAATCTAATTGCATTCCAAGCATCTGTGCAGCTGCCTGTTTAGGATTATTCATAAACACAGCATCACCTTCAGAAACCTCTGGTTGGAGATTGAAAGCTACGAGAAGAGCAGCATCTCCAAAGTGATGATCAAGGTGACCGTGAGTACCAAGATTATGGACAGGAGTAAGTCCTTCTGCTTTTATATATTCTATAATGGAGTTTTGTTCGCTTTCTGTAAGTGCACCGCAGTCAATAATTACACATTCCTTAGTTTCGTCACTGATAACGTAACAGTTCTCTTGGAGAGGATTAACCTCAAAAGTCTGGATTTTAAGCATAACTGATATTCGGTTGTAAATGGTTGAAAATGAAGAGGTCTTATATTATAAAGTGGGAGGGATAGGATTATCCTGGCACATAAATAAGGTATTTCTCCTTAAACCACTCTTCATCAAACCATTGTGATAGTTCTGTCTTCTCAGCAATGTTCTTGTATGGCTTTAATTCTTCATCAAGGTTTCCACCTTTCAAAACAATGATACCATTTGGCAAAACATTATGCTGATCTGATGCAATATTCTTCTTTACAATCTTCATCAAATCAGGTAGTGGCATTACAGCACGTGATACGATAAAGTCGAACTTACCCTTTTCCTCTTCTCCACGCAAGTGAGCAGGGAGAACGTTCTCAAGTCCAATAGCATCAGCAACTTCCTGCGCTACTCTTACTTTCTTTCCTGTACCGTCAATAAGTTTGAAATTAGCTTCAGGGAAGAAAATGGCAAGAGGAATTCCAGGAAAACCACCACCTGTTCCAAAATCAAGGACATTTGTACCCTCACGGAAGGTAATATATTTAGCAATTGCAAGTGAGTGAAGAATGTGATGCTCATAGAGATTATCAATGTCTTTGCGTGAAATAACATTGATTTTTGCATTCCAATCGTGATATAAAGCATCAAGTGCTGTAAATTGCTCTTCTTGTTTTGGTGTAAGTTGAGGAAAGTATTTCTTTATAATTTCAATCATAATCTTTGTATATGGGTTTTAGCGGTATATAAATAAAGCCAAAGATAATATTAGTTGTCGATAACGACTCTAACTTCTTTCTGACTAATTTCGCCTGGAGTATAGATAAACACAATTGAATCATCTGTGAGAATGAAGTTATCAGTAGGATAGGGATCTATTCCAATGAAATAACCTTTTGCTTGAAGTCCTGCAAAATCATCTTTCTCAAGCTTTTCTCTGTCAGCTATACGCTCAATGATTTCCTTTGTTAGTTTCTCTTTATAATCCTTACCAAACTGCTCTTGAAGTGTGATAAGTTTTCCACTTTTAGGGTCGAAATTACGTACAACTGTGTACTTAGTGAGCTCTCCATTACCGTTGTTAATGGCTATATAAGATAAAGCAGTAATATAGTTATCTAAAGCAGCACGTAATTCAGTCTTGATAGTTAGTTCACCATTGAGTTGACTCTTGTCTTTCTCTCTTTGATGAACAAGCTGTGCAATCTCCATATAATCCTTTATGTACTGACGTACAAAGAATAGAATGGCTGTTCGAGGGGTGAGTTTATTATTATTTATAGAGAAATAGTCTGGTTGTAAAAGCCCCATTCTTAGCAGAGAGTCATTGACAGCAGCATATTTGTTTTCTTTCAAATAGGTGAAATCAACATGAACATGACACTGTATTACATCTGAAAGGTGTGCTATAGTGTCTACAGAAACTACAGCTGTTGGTATATCCAACTTCTTTGGTGCTGATGACTTATGTCCACAACTGCTAATAAAGAATATTATAATTGTGGAAAAAGCAAATATTATAAATAATTTCTTTGTCATATATAGGCTACAAAGTTACGAAAAGTTTTTGTAACTTTGCATTATAAATATAATAATAAATAAGGAAATAATGGTAAAAGCTTGTTTGTTTGACTTAGATGGTGTTGTGTTTGATACGGAGCCTTTATACACTTTGTTTTGGCGTAATTTGGATAAGAAACTACGTCCAAATATAGATAATTTTGAGCATGTTATTAAAGGACAAACACTGGTTCAGATATATGATAAGTATTTTACTGGAGAAGAAGAAAAACAGAAAGAGATTACGACAATTCTATATGAATATGAGCGTAATATGTCTTTTAATTATATTTCTGGTTTTGAGTTATTTATAAAAGAACTTAGAAGTAAAGGTATAAAGACTGCTGTTGTCACAAGTTCTAATCTTGCAAAGATGCAGAATGTTTATAATAAACATCCAGAGTTTAAGGGATATTTCGATGAGATTCTTACTTCAGAAGACTTTGTAGAAAGTAAGCCATCACCCGATTGTTATCTCAAGGCTGCTGCTCGTTTTGGTGTCTCTCCTGAAGAGTGTGTTGTTTTTGAAGATAGCTTCAATGGTTTACGTTCTGGTATTGCGTCTGGAGCACGTGTAATAGGTCTTGCAACTACCAATTCTGTGGCTGAATTAAAACCTTATACAGAGGAGATAATTAGTAATTATGATGGTTTTACTTTGCCAGACCATTAAAAAGGAGTAACTTTGCAGCCCGAAACTAAAATCAAGGTTTTAAATCATGTCGTTTTATATAACAGACAGTGAATTATGTTGGGTACTTGACTTATAAAAGTGACTATGGGATATTTAACAACAGATAAGAAAAAAGTAACTGCAAAGACATTATTAGAAATGAAGGTAGCAGGTGAGAAGATTACTCAGATGACTGCCTATGATTTTACAACAGCAGGAATTATTGACGCAGCAGGGATTGATAGTATTCTTGTTGGTGATTCTGCATCAAATGTGATGGCAGGTAATCAAGATACAACTCCTATTACAGTTGATCAGATGATTTATCATGCACGTTCTGTTGTACGTGCTTGTCAACGTTGCCTTGTTGTTTGTGATATGCCGTTTGGTTCTTATCAGGTGAGCCGTGAGGATGGTATTCGTAATGCTATCCGCATTATCAAAGAAACTGGTGCAGGTGCTCTTAAAATGGAAGGTGGTAAGGAGATTGCAGATACTATTAAAGGTATAGTTGATGCTGGTATTCCTGTTATTGGTCACCTCGGCCTTACCCCACAAAGTATTCACAAGTTTGGGGGGTACGGTCTTCGTGCAAAAGATGATGCAGAGGCTGAAAAACTTATTGAAGATGCACTTGCACTTGATGCAGCTGGTGTTAGTGCTATTACGCTTGAAAAGGTACCAGCAACTTTGGCTACAAAAGTAACATCAATGGTTAAAGCTGCAACAATTGGTATTGGAGCAGGTAATGGCACAGATGGTCAGGTGCTTGTGTATGCTGATGCTCTTGGTATGACACAGGGCTTCAAGCCTAAGTTCCTCCGTCATTTCGCTAATGTCAACAAATGTATGACAGAGGGGGTACAAGAATATATTAAATGTGTGAAGGATACGAGCTTTCCTTCAGAATCTGAGTCATATTAATATTCGTTTATAGGTAAGAATTTATAAATTACGATTCTAAATGATGTTGGATTTATTAATGGAAATATGTATTTAAAAACTAAATAGAGATTATTGTATTCACTATCTCTAACAAAATACATTACATATTTCAGAGTCTAACTCACATAATGATTAATTTCTGGATAATAATGATTTATGGATACTCAAAACATACCTGTTCACGTTCGTTTGTGGAATAAGCATTTTTGGTTGTTGGCAATGGCTAATCTCTTGTTAGTTATGTCGTCTTATATGCTTATTGCTACCATACCTTTACGTATGGAAGTAAGGGGATATTCTATGTTACAAATAGCTTTGGTAATGGGTGTTTTCTTTATAGGAATATACCTCTTTGGTAGTTTATCTGGCTATCTTGTTCAACGCTATCGTCGCAAAAATGTATTTAATCTTTCAACACTATTGTTATTAGGAGTTACAGGTGTACTTTATTATTTAAGTAATCTTCCTTATAACTCTTTTGATTATACGATACTCATTGGACTTCGCTTTATACAAGGAGCTTTCTACGGACTTTCACAACTTGTTCTTCTAAGTACACTGATTATCGATACAGTAGAAGCAGTACATAGAACAGAGGCAAATCATGCTGCAACATGGTTTGGTCGTTTTGCGCTTTCACTTGGTCCTTTAGCAGGACTCATGGTATATCAGACTATGAATTTTGCTTCAGTACTTCTCTTGTCTTGTATTTGTTTGGCTGTATCCTTTGTGTTTGTCAACTTAATAAGATTTCCGTTTCGTATGCCAAGCGAGGATTTCTCTCGCTTTTCTTGCGATCGTTTTCTATTGAAAGGTAGTCATTGGTTATTTGTTAATGTAGTTCTTATCACTACAGTCGTTGGTATCTTATTAAGCATAGAACACTCTCCACGCTTTTATGGAATGTTAATGGTGGGTTTTATTATTGCAATTCTTGCTGAAAGATTTGTCTTTGCAGATGCCGACCTTCGCAGTGAAGCCACAACAGGAATGATAGTCATTGGTATTGCAATTCTACTAATGATTACTCGAAATCAGGAAAGCGTTAGCTATGTTGTACCAATTCTTATTGGTTTAGGAGTAGGACTGATTGGTAGTCGTTTCTTACTCTTCTTCATTAAGATGTCAGACCATTGTCAGCGTGGAACCAGCCAGAGTACGTTTTTACTTGCATGGGAAACTGGAATTGGTGTAGGATTAGTCCTTTCATACGGAGTATTTAATCTTGAATTACCTCTCATCTTATGGATTGGACTTGGAATTTTAGCAGTCTCACTGATTTTGTATGATACCTTTATTCATAGTTGGTACGTAAAGCATAAGCATCGATAATTTACTTTAATTATTTATTGATACATATTTGAATATTAGTACTTTATATATTAATTTAATTAAAGATACTTACTAAGTTTTCATAAACTTGTTAGTAACGTTGTAAGTAAGTATTTCTTAGCGTATAAGGAATGCTTACTTGCGTTTACTCTAATCTGATAAAACTAATATTTCGATTGATGTTATACTACTATAACCCGGTTTTAATAGTAAATGACACTCCTAATCACAAACAAATATAGTTTTTCTTAGTATTATAAAGCATGTTGTTAAGGCTCCGCACCATTGGTGCGAAGCCTTAGCACGACTGGTGCGGAGGCTTAACACGATATGTGATGAGTTATATTATTCCTATTAAAAACAAACTCTATTATTCAATCTTATCATAAAAAAGAATACACTTAGGCTTAAACACGTAAATTATAGCGTAAATATTTCTTGGATAATACTAATTTTCATTGTGATGTAAAGCAAATTTGCTTTTTCGTCAACTTTTTATTATCTTTGCATCAAATTAGCTAATTATATGGGATTATTCGGTTTATTCGGTAAGAAGAAGAAAGAAACACTTGACAAAGGACTTGAGAAAACAAAAGAAAATGTTTTCTCAAAACTGACACGTGCAGTGGCAGGAAAGTCAAAAGTAGATGATGAGGTCTTAGACGACCTTGAAGAGATTCTTGTAACGTCTGATGTAGGTGTAGATACAACTATTAAGATTATCCGACGCATTGAAGAACGCGTTGCCCGCGATAAGTATGTTTCAACAAGCGAGCTTAATAGTATTCTTAAAAGTGAGATAACTGCATTGCTCACTGAAAATAATACTGGAGATAATGGGGAATGGACGTTACCAGAAGGTACACACCCATACGTTATACTTGTTGTCGGAGTAAATGGTGTAGGTAAGACTACAACCATAGGTAAACTTGCTTGGCAGTTTAAGCAAGCTGGAAAGAAAGTTTATCTCGGAGCAGCTGACACCTTCCGCGCTGCTGCTGTTGAGCAGATTCAGATATGGGGCGACCGTGTTGGTGTTCCTGTCGTGAAACAGCAGATGGGAGCTGACCCTGCAAGTGTTGCTTTTGATACCCTGCAAAGTGCTAAAGCAAATGGTGCGGATGTAGTGATTATTGACACGGCAGGTCGTTTGCACAATAAAGTAGGCTTGATGAACGAGTTGAAGAAGATTAAGGATGTCATGAAGAAGGTTGTTCCTGAGGCTCCACACGAAGTACTGCTTGTACTTGATGGAAGTACTGGACAGAATGCCTTTGAGCAGGCTCGTCAGTTTGCAGCTGTAACACAGATTACTTCACTTGCCATTACGAAACTCGATGGAACAGCAAAGGGTGGAGTTGTGATAGGTATCAGCGACCAGTTGAAGGTCCCTGTTAAATATATTGGATTAGGCGAAGGCATGGAAGACCTGCAACTCTTTGATAAGGTGCAGTTTGTTGATAGCCTATTTAAATAGGGTGTTGGGTGTTGAATGTTGGGTGTTGGGTGTTGATGAAGTGATATTACATCCATTTATGCAATTCATCAACATCCAACATTCAACGCTTATCACTAAACAAAGAACGAATGAAGAAAAATCAGATAGATATTGTAACCATGGGCTGCTCAAAGAATCTTGTAGATTCAGAGCTAATCATGAAGCAATTTGAAGGAAACGGCTTTCATTGTACACATGATGCAAAACGTCCACAAGGTGAGATTGCTGTTATCAATACATGCGGATTCATCGAAGCTGCAAAGGAAGAAAGTATCAATACGATTCTTGAATTTATCAATAGAAAGAAGAATGGACAGCTTAATAAGCTCTATGTAATGGGCTGTCTGTCACAACGATACAAAGACGAACTTGAAGCAGAACTTCCAGAGGTAGATAAATTCTATGGTAAGTTTAATTATAAAGAATTACTGAAAGAACTTGGTAAGGCTGATGTTCCTGCATGTAACGGTGTTCGTCACCTAACGACGCCACGTCATTATGCCTATGTAAAGATTGCTGAAGGTTGTGATCGTCATTGTGCTTATTGTGCTATTCCCTTGATTACAGGTCGTCATCGTTCACGTCCTGTCGAGGATGTTTTGGATGAGGTAAGAGGACTTGTTGTTCAAGGTGTGAAGGAGTTTCAGATTATTGAGCAAGAATTGACTTACTATGGTGTAGATCTTGATGGTAAACATCATATTACTGAACTTATATCACGAATGGCCGATATAGAGGGAGTAGAATGGATTCGCCTTCATTATGCTTATCCTAATCAGTTCCCACTTGATCTTCTCGATGTAATCGCAGAAAAACCAAACGTCTGTAAATATTTAGACATTGCCTTTCAGCATATTTCTGATCACATGCTTGATCGTATGCGTCGACATGTGAGTAAGCAAGAGACGCTTGACCTAATAGCAGAGATACGTCGTCGCGTTCCTGGTATTCATCTTCGTACCACACTTCTTGTTGGTTTCCCAGGTGAGACTGATGAAGACTTTGAAGAATTAAAAGAGTTTGTTACTGAAGCTCGCTTTGAACGTATGGGTGCATTCTCTTATTCGGAGGAAGAAGGAACGTACAGTGCCAAACATTACAAAGACAATGTTCCAGAGGATGTAAAACAGGCTCGTCTTGATGAACTAATGGCTATTCAGCAAGGAATATCAGAAGAACTGGAAGCAGAGAAGGTAGGTAAAACCTTTAAGGTTATTATTGACCGTAAGGAAGGAGAATACTATGTTGGGCGCACAGAGTTCTGTTCACCAGAGGTAGATCCAGAAGTTTTGATTTCATCGACAGATAATCCTTTACGTGTAGGTAAGTTCTATGATGTTCGCATAACAGACTCTGATGAGTTTGACCTTTTTGGTGAGGTTGTAAAATGATAATCCATAAGTTCATAGTTCAATATATTGATTTTGAGAATCTTAACTTGAATTAATTCGATTATAGGTTCTGAATTTTTGAATAAAGGGAGAAAACAGAATGAATAATAAAGAATTCATTGCAGCATTAGCAGCAAAAACTGGATACACGCAGGATGAAAGCCAAAAGATGGTGAAGACTGTTGTAGACTTGATGGGGAAATCCTTTGAAACGGGTGACCCTGTACCAGTTGTTGGTTTTGGAACGTTTGAGGTTAAAAAACGTTTGGAACGTGTGATGGTTAATCCTTCAACAGGTTTGCGTATGCTGGTTCCTCCAAAGTTGGTTCTTAATTTCAAGCCTGCTGCAACAATAAAAGGACATGTAAGAAAGGGAGGACAGGAAAATGGCTAAGACTGCAATACAACAGATAATAAGTGCATTAGCTAAACAGTATAATCTGTCAGCAGCAGAAGCGGCAGCTTTTGTTGATGCCTTTTTTGATATAGTAAGTTCTGAACTTAAAAATGGTAATCAAGTAAAAATTAAGGGACTTGGTACTTTTAAGGTTCAATCTGTAAAACCTCGTGAGAGTGTTAATGTTAATACGGGTGAACGTGTGCTTATTGAAGGACATGACAAGATAAGTTTTACTCCAGATGCTGTGATGAAGGAACTTGTAAATAAACCTTTCTCACAATTTGAAACTGTTGTAATCAATGATGGTGTTGATACAGAGGAGTTAGAGCGTGTTCCTGTTGAGGAAAGTTCTGATGAAGTTAAGTCAGAAATTGTCAATGATTTTACTCCTGAAAAAACTTTAGACCAAGAGAAAACTACTGTTGTCAAGGAAGAGAAAATAGAGGTAGAAGTTACTAAAGAAGACGTAATTGAGAATAGTTCGGCAAAAGCATCTGCTGTCGACGTTGATGATAGTCTTATTGAAAATAGCTTGCCTATCGATGTAATCGAAGAGCCTTCTTCAAATGTAGAAGAAATATTAGAAACAGAAGAAAAAACTTCTGTTCTCGAAGAGTATAATAAGGAAGTAGAAAAGGTTATTGTAGAAACTGAGTCAAAGGTTGAACCAACGGTTGAATCAGAAGTTGAAACAGTTACTGATGTAAAGGCTGATACAAAGGTAGAAGAGGATACTATAGAAGTCGATGTTAAGCCAGTGCAAGCCGTATCAAATGTTTTAGAGAAGCAAGAAGAACCTTTACGCGAAGAGAATATAGAGAAAATAGAATTGTCAAAGACTTCAGAGTCTACAAATATTTCTGAAGATGAAAATAATGATGTAGAAGGTTCTGAAAATGGTTTGTTGAAGAAGGTTGCGTTAATTGCATTTATTATTATAATATGCCTTGGTATTTTTCTTTGGGCACGAATGGGTAGCTCAAACTCACGGAAGAATACAAAAGAAGTCGCTGAGCAAGTGAATAATTCTGATAACCATACTTCCCTTGGAACAAAGACGGTTTCTGCAGATACTACAGCAACAAAAGTTCATAAAGCACCTAAAAAGAAAGAAACGGCTAAAGTTGATTCTTTTATGGCTTTAAATAGTGATCCTCGTATCCGTTATGGTGCTTATAATATTATAGGCATTGACCGCATTGTTGTGCTAAAGAAAGGTGAGACGATGGAGAAATACAGTCGAAAGACACTTGGTGCCGACATGGTTGGATATTTCCAGGTTCTTAATGGTCGTAAGACAATGCAAGCAGGTGACACAATGAAAGTTCCAAAGGTTGAATTAAGACCAGAGTATAGAAAGTAAGTATTTAAATATAACAAAGCTACATTTGTTTTATACAAGTGTAATTATGTAGAAAAAGTCCTTAAAATTAGTTTTAAGGACTTTTTTAATATAATTTAGACACTATTCTTCGCTTCATCCGCATTTATGTTGTACTTTTGCGACTAATAGAATAAGAATATAATAGTACAATAATAATTCATAAGATAATGGCAGAATCTATTGATATTAGAGAGTTGAACGAGCGGATAGAAAGACAGAGTTCTTTTGTTACCAACCTTACAACAGGTATGAATCAGGTTATCGTTGGTCAAAGACACCTAATAGACTCATTACTTATTTCATTGCTCAGTGATGGTCATATTCTACTTGAGGGTGTGCCTGGGTTGGCAAAAACCCTTGCTATAAAGACTCTATCACAGCTTGTTGATGCTCGTTATAGTCGTATTCAGTTTACTCCTGATCTTTTGCCAGCTGATGTTATTGGTACACAGATTTATTCGCAGAAGGATGAAGCGTTTCATGTAAAGAAAGGTCCTGTATTTGCTAATTTTGTACTTGCAGATGAAATTAACCGTGCTCCAGCAAAGGTTCAGAGTGCATTGTTGGAAGCTATGCAGGAACATCAAGTGACAATTGGTGATTCAACGTTTACACTCCCAGATCCATTCCTCGTATTGGCTACTCAGAACCCAATAGAGCAGGAGGGTACTTATATGCTTCCCGAGGCACAGGTTGACCGTTTTATGCTGAAGGTTGTTATTGATTATCCAACCTTAGAGGAAGAGAAACTTGTTATTCGTGAGAATCTTCAAGAAACCATGCCAGTTGTACATCCTGTTATTAGTGCTAATGAAATTCTTGAAGCACGTCGCGTTGTTAAGGATGTATATATTGATGATAAAATCCTGCAATATATTGCTGATATTGTTTTTGCTACGCGCTATCCAGAGCGTTATCAATTACCAGAATTGAAGCAAATGATAACTTTTGGTGGTAGTCCACGTGCAAGTATCAATCTTGCTAAGGCAAGTCGTGCATACGCCTTTATTAAACATCGCGGTTATGTTGTTCCTGAAGATGTTCGTGCAGTTGCACATGACGTACTTCGTCATAGAATTGGCTTATCATACGAAGCAGAAGCAACTGACCTTACAACAGAGAAGATTATCAGCGAGATTATCAATAAAGTTCAGGTGCCTTAATCTTCAATTATATTCTTAGAAGAGTTTAAGAAGCATTATTATCATTTTCTATGGATACTACTGAATTACTAAAGAAAGTCCGTAAGATAGAAATTAAGACCTTAGGACTGAGCCAAAATATCTTTGCTGGGCAGTATCACTCTGCCTTCAAGGGTCGTGGTATGGTTTTTTCAGAGGTCAGAGAGTATCAGTATGGTGATGATGTTAGAGATATAGATTGGAATGTAACTGGTCGCTTTCATCGCCCTTATGTGAAGGTCTTTGAAGAGGAACGTGAATTGACAGTGATGTTGCTTATTGATGTTAGTGGATCTCTTGATTTTGGTACTTCTGGTCAGTTAAAACGAGAATGTGCAACAGAGATAGCTGCAACATTGGCTTTCTCTGCCATTCAAAATAATGACAAGATAGGCGTTATATTTTTCTCAGACCATATAGAGAAGTATATTGCACCAAAGAAAGGACGTAAGCATATTCTCTATCTTATTCGAGAGATGCTTACTTTTACTCCGAATAGCAAAAGGACAGAAGTTGGCGTAAGTCTTGAATACCTTAATAAGGTAATGAAGCGTCGATGCACAGCCTTCATAATCAGTGATTTCTATACTCGTAAGGATTTTAGTCAAGAACTACGAATAGCTAATAAAAAGCACGATGTTGTTGCAATTCAAGTTTATGATCCTCGAGCAAAAGAAATGCCTGATGTTGGTTTAATGAAGGTTGTAGATGCTGAGACTGGGCATGAAATGTATATTGATACACATGATGCTCGTTTGCGTAAAGTACATAATAAATATTGGGAGGAGCGCGAAATGCGTCTACATGAAATGCTAAGTCAGAGTCATGTAGATAGTGTGGCTATAGCAACGGATGACGACTATGTAAAGATGTTGATGACGTTGTTTTCAAAGAGGAACCGATGAGAAAATATATTGTTATATTTATATTGCTTATCCTGGCAGTTGTAAGCCATGCACAAGTACAGGTAACGGCAAGTGTGGATTCTACCAAGATATTGATAGGTGGGCGTTCACACTATTTCATTACTGTATATGCACCTAAAGGGACGAAGATTTCTTTTCCTGAATTTAATAATAAAAAAGAGATAGTTCCAGATGTAGAAGTACTTAGTGCTCGGTCTGACACAGCTGATGCAAATGGCAAGATAAGAATTAGACGTATATATACCATAACTGCTTGGGATGCAAAACGTTACACTCTTCCTGCGCAGAATGTTATTATTGGTGGTGAAACTAAGATGACAGGTAATGTTGCTCTGGATGTCCAGGCTGTTCCTGTTGATACTGTGAAAAGTACTCCGATGCCACCAGATGATATTCAAAAGGTCCCTTTCTCATGGGGGGAATGGGTTCCTGTAATTTCAGTAATTGTACTTGCACTTATACTTGTCTGTATTGCTTTCTATCTTTATAAAACTCTCCACCGTAAGAAACATGGTTGGACGCCAAAGAAGACTCGCGTGCTTTCATTCTATGAACAGGCAAAGCATGACCTTTCTGAAATAGCTGCTAACAAGATGTCATATAAAGAGCAGAAAGCCTATTATACAGATGTGACAAATGTACTAAGAAAATATATCTCACAGCGTTTCAATATCAATGCATTGGAAATGATCTCTCACGAGATATTAGAAAGCATTAATGATGTATGTGATGTTTCTGAATTAAGAGTAGTATTTAATACAGCTGACCTTGTAAAATTCGCTAAATATTCAACTGATGCGAATGACATGGATTATTATCTTGATAGTATTACTCGCTTTATAGATAGCACAAAGGTTGAAGAGCCAATAGAGGTTATTGAAGAATCAAAAGAGGAAATAAAAGATACTCGTTCACATAAGACATTAAAGATAATTATCGGATTACTTATAGTGACGTCTGTAGCTTTACTTCTTTACGCTGCGTCTGAAGCCTATGCGCTTTTGATGTAATATAAATAGAATTATAGAAATGGAATTTGCCAATAGTGCATATTTCCTTTTACTGCTTTTGTTGATACCATATATATTGTGGTATTTCCTTCGCGGTAAAGGTAAAGAACCAACCATGAGGATGAGCGATACATTCGCTTATCAACATGCTCCCAGAAATTGGAAGGTGAAAATGATTCATCTCCCTATGGCTTTGCGTTGTATAGTTTACGCATTAGTAGTCATTGTTTTGGCACGTCCACAAACTTATAATGCTTGGGATAATAAAGATACTGAGGGTATTGACATCATGCTGACAATGGATATTTCAGCAAGTATGTTGACAGAGGATGTTTTCCCTAATCGTATGGAAGTTGCAAAGGAGGTTGCGTCTGAATTTATCAGTAGTCGTCCAAGTGATAACATTGGACTTACCATATTCGCAGGTGAAGCCTTTACACAGTGTCCAATGACCCTTGATCATGCAGCGTTGTTGAATCTTCTTCATAATGTTCGTACAGATTTGGTTACAAGTGGATTGATGCAAGATGGTACTGCTATCGGTATGGGATTAGCTAACTCTGTTAGTCGCTTGAAAGATTCTAAAGCTAAGAGTAAGGTTGTTATTCTGTTAACCGATGGTAGTAATAATGTTGGTTCTATTTCTCCAATGACAGCTGCTACCATAGCAAAGAAGTTTGGTATCAGAGTTTATACTATAGGTTTGGGAAGAGAGACAGGAGAAGATATAGGTGCCATTGATTATAAGACATTGCAAGATATTGCTGTGTTAACGAATGGTGAATTTTATAGAGCACAGAGTCAAGCTGAATTATCAAAGATTTATCGAGATATTGATAAACTTGAGAAAACAAAGATGAGTATCAAGTCATACGACCATCTACATGAGGCTTATATGCCTTTTGCTTGGTTGGCCTTATTACTCTTCTGTTTGGAGTTAATGCTTCGTTGGACCGTTTTTAGACGATTGCCATAAAGCTTTTGCTCAGCTGTTACTGAAGATATTTGCTCGTTTAACAAGATTAGTTGAAGAATGTTTAGATTTGATAGTCCCATATATTTGTGGTTGTTATTACTGATACCTTTATCAGTAATCATCTACTTATACTCTGTTCGTAAGCGCAAGCAACGAATGGAAAAGTTTGGGAATCCTGCACTTATACACCAACTTTCTCCTATGATAAGTCAGAAGAGAGGTTGGATAAAATTTGTTTTAGTAGAATTGGTGTTGTTACTTCTTATACTGATTGTGGCTCGTCCACAGGTAGGTAGTAAGATAGCTACAAATAAAGAGAGAGAAGGTATAGAGACAATTATAGCACTCGATATTAGCAATTCAATGCTTGCAGAGGATGTTGCGCCTTCACGTTTAGAAAAGAGTAAGTTGTTGGTTGAGAATTTAATGAATAAGTTTAGTGAAGACAAGATAGGACTGATTGTCTTTGCGGGTGATGCTTTTGTTCAACTTCCAATAACAAGTGATTATGTTTCAGCCAAGATGTTTTTGGATAATATTAATCCTTCATTAATCGGAACACAGGGAACAGATATTGGTAAAGCCCTTCAGCTATCAATGAATAGCTTTACACCAAATTCTAAGGTAGGAAAGGCAATTATCTTAATAACTGATGGTGAAGATAACGAAGGTGGAGCAGAGGAAATGGCAAAGCAGGCACAAAGTAAGGGTATTAAAGTCTTTATTTTAGGTGTTGGCTCTAAAGAAGGTGGTACAATTCCTATGCCTGACGGCAGTGAATTGAAAAAGTCTAATGGAGAAGTTGTGAAGACTTGCCTTAACGAAGAAATGTGTAAACAGATAGCAACTGCTGGACATGGAGTTTATCTGCATGTTACTAATAGCAGTACGGCTGATGTTGTGTTGAGTAGAGAACTTAATAAACTGCAGAAAGGCAAAATTAACAATGTTGTTTATAGCGACTTTGATGAGCAATTTCAAGCATTGGCGTTGCTTGTCGTAATTCTACTGATTGTAGATGTCTTATTACTTGAAAGAAAAAGACGTTGTTAAAGGTATGGTAAAACGACTTTATATCATAATATGTCTGTTGTTGATGTTCGTTGGAGTAAATGCTCAAACGTCAAATCAACTCATAAGAGAGGGAAATAGGCTTTTCTCTTCAAAGAATTATGCTCAATCGGAAATTCTTTATCGTAAGGCAGTTGACAAAGATGGTAATAATGCTATTGCAAATTATAATTTGGGTAGAAGCCTACAAGCACAGAAGAAGAATGAGGAAGCAAAAAAGTTTTATGATAATGCTGCGAAGTTAGAGAAAGACCCTGTTCGTCTGTCAAGTAGTTATAATAATTTAGGTACTATTTTTCAAGATGATCAAGATTATGCAAAAGCTATAGAAGCTTATAAAAGTGCTTTGCGTAGTAATCCTAACCATAAGAATGCTCGATATAACTTAGAGTTGTGTAAGCGTAAGCAGAAACAGCAGCAACAAAATCAGCAGTCATCTAATAATGATAAGAATAAGTCTGATAAGGATAAAAATAAGAAAAAAAATCAATCCCAAAATCAGAATCAAAAGAACAATACTCAGAAGAATAAACAACAAAAAAATAATCAAGGTATGAGCAAAGACAATGCTGAGCAACTTCTTAATGCTGTTAAACAACAGGAGAAGGAAACTCAAGAACGTTTGTCAAGAGTAATGCGCCAACCTTCTGATAAAAAACTTGATAAAAACTGGTAATATTGAAAATATGAAACGATATATAATTTTATTTCTGTCCCTCATGAGTGTTTGTCTTTTACAAGCACAACGCGTTCGGGTGGCTGCACCTAAACAAGTGACAGTAGGCGAGGAGTTTCAGGTTGAATACGTCGTATACACTCAAGATGTTCGTAGATTTCAATTGGGAAAGTTATCAAGTGGACTTGAGAAAGTGTTTGGCCCTGCAACTTCTTCTCAATCAAATTATCAATTTATTGATGGACATGCAAGTAGTTCTTCTTCTGTATCATTTACATACGTTTTCATAGCTACAAAGAAGGGAAATGTTAGTATAGGTCCTGCACATATATTTGTGAATGATCAGGAACTTGCATCTACACCCGTAAAAATTGTTGCTACTACAGGTTCTCATGGTACAACAAGTGGTGGGCACTATGAATCCCGCACAGATTCTCGTGCAGCTGCTGCTAAGATAACTGCTAACGATTTATTCATTAAAGTAAATGCAAATAAGACTACTGTCTACGAGCAAGAGCCAGTATTACTTACATATAAAGTTTATACAACAAAGAACTTGCGCCAACTTATTGGTAAAATGCCTGATTTGGTTGGTTTTCATGTACAAGAAGTAGACTTACCACAACAGAAGACTTTCCACAAGGAACGAATCGGAAAACGTTTATATAATTGCGTTACTTGGAGTCAGTATGTAATGTATCCACAAATGACAGGAACATTGCAGGTTCCGTCATTGACTTTCCATGGTGTTATTCAAGAATCTAATAGTTTCAATCCATTTGAAGCCTTTGGTATTGATGGTGGTAGTACAAGCTTTAAAAAAGATATTGTAGCACCAGGATTAGCAGTCAAGGTTTTACCATTGCCAAGTCGTCCTGCAGATTTCTCTGGTGGTGTAGGTCATTTCAACCTTTCAGCACAATTAAATAAGAAAGAGGTAAAGTCTGGTAATCCTATTACGATTCGTGTTGTTGTAAGTGGAGCAGGAAACTTGAAACTAATTAAAAAACCAATCATTCAGATTCCTAAGGGATTTGAAGCATACGATGTAAAGATAACCGATAAGACCCAGTTGACAACAAAGGGTGCAGAGGGTAACATGGTTTATGATCAGGTCGTTATTCCTCATCAGGAAGGACTTGTTGCTATTCCTCCTGTAAAGTTCTGCTACTATGATTTAGCGCAGAAGAAATACGTAACGCTGCAGACAGAACCGATGGAGTTAAAAGTATCAAGAGGTGACAGCTCTTCAAAAGATATTCTTTCTGTTGATTTACCAAATGAAGATATCTTACCATTGAAAATTGGAGAGAGTTCTCTTGATAAAGTTGGCAACTTCTTCTTTGGTTCTGTGACATACTATATAATTCTTCTTTTACTATTGGGAGTAGGGGGTGCATTATCATTCTACTATCGTGATCGCTTTGCGCATCGTGTGGATATGGTACTTAAACGTGGAAAGAATGCTAATCGTATCGCATCCAGTCGTTTGCATGCAGCAGAACTCTTAATGTTGAAGAATAAGAATCTTGATTTTTATGATGAGGTTTTGAAGACATTATGGGGTTATGCGAGTGATAAGCTCAACCTTCCTATTGAGTTATTATCACGTGATAATATTAATGATCAGTTTAGTAAAATCAATGTACCATTCGATGTGATTGATAACTACATTGCTGCTATTGATGAATGTGAATATGAGCGTTATGCTCCTGGAGATGAGAAAGGTAATATGAAACGAACACTTGATGCAGCAATGAAAGCAATAGCTGATATGGAAGAAGCGGTTAAGAAATTAAAGCCATCAAGCAAGAAGACATTTAATTTCTTCTTCTTCTTTGTCATCTGTATGTCTATTTTCTCTTTGCAGTTGTCAGCACAAACAAAGGCTGATGTCGACAAGCTATATCAAAAAGGAAATTACATGCAAGCAGTTAAAGGTTATGAGAAACTATTAAAGCAGGGCGAATCTGCAGCCTTATATTATAATCTTGGCAATAGCTACTATCGCCTTGATAACATCCCACATGCAGTACTTTCTTATGAGCGTGCTCAACGCCTTGCTCCAAGCGATGAAGATATTCGTTTTAACCTTCAGTTGGCACAATCAAAGACAATTGATAATCTGACTCCAGAGCCAGAGATGTTTTTTGTCACATGGTATAAGGCATTAGTTAATTTCATGAGTGTTGACAAGTGGGCTATCCTTAGTCTTATTTGTCTTTTTATTTCACTTTTAGCACTTGTTGCCTATCTGTTTGTTGAGATTGAGTTTCTCAGGAAATTATCGAAGATGGTATTACCTCTCTTCTTCCTCTTTTTTATTATTAATACATTTTTCGCAATACAGCAAGTCTATTTGTTGGATTCCGAATCTCATGGTATTATCATGACTCCTTCGGCAGTTGTTAGAAAGACTCCTGATCAGAAGTCTGCTGAAGCCTTCATCCTCCATGAAGGATCTAAAGTTAGAATTACTGATAACAGTATGAGCCAATGGACTGAAATAAAGTTAAGTGATGGTCGTCAAGGCTGGATAAAGGCTGATAATGTTGAAGCTATATAAACGACAACTTGACAGAGAGTTTCTTATAGAATCCAAACAATGAATTTAGATGTATTAAGAGAACTTGATAAATCAATTTTACTCGCTTTCAATGGAGGCGATAACCTTTTTATTGATTATTTTGTTCTTACGGTGACCAATGCTCTTACATGGATTCCTCTTTATGCGTCTTTGCTTTATCTGGTTATAAAGAATAATGAGAATTGGCAAAAGATAATGCTTGTTATTGGAACGGTGGCGTTGGGGCTTCTTATCGTTAATGGTTTAAATCTTGGTGTTGTCAAGCCATTTGTAGCCCGACCACGTCCTCTTAACAATTCTGATTTACAAGGGATAGTTATGGCAGTAAATCACTATACTGCCAGCGGTTATAGTTTCTTCTCTTCTCATACTGCCAATGCCTTTGTGGTTGCTGTATTCTTCTGTTTATTGGTACGTGACCGCATCTTTTCTATCTTGATGATAACGTGGAGCATTATAGTATCACTAACACGTCCTTATCTTGGCGTTCATTATCCTTCTGATGTACTTGTAGGAATGATATTTGGCTCAAGTGTCGCTGTTTTCATTTATTTTTTATACCTTCGCATTTATATTCGGTTTAGCGACAAATTACATTATATTTCAACAAAATATACGCGAACAGGCTATAGTTTCGCAGATATAGACGTTGTTATTTGTGTACTTATCTTGTCATTTATTTATGCGGCTTTTCGGGCCGTTTTATCCATATAAAATAAAGTTATGTCTGAAGATACAAAACATATTAGCATTTCTGATTACAACTATCCACTCCCTGATGAGTGCATCGCCAAGTTTCCGTTGACAGAGCGCGACCATAGCAAGCTTTTGCTTTATAAGCATGGTGAGGTATCGGAGGACATTTTTTATAATCTTCCTGAATATTTGCCTAAGGGAGCGTTGATGGTTTTCAATAACACGAAAGTTATTCAAGCACGTATGC
The DNA here is from genome assembly GCF_003609775.1 of Prevotella melaninogenica. Taxonomy (NCBI): domain Bacteria; kingdom Pseudomonadati; phylum Bacteroidota; class Bacteroidia; order Bacteroidales; family Prevotellaceae; genus Prevotella; species Prevotella melaninogenica. Next base: position 1,226,780 of record NZ_AP018050.1, on the reverse strand, counting down.
ACTTCCGTAAGGAAACTGGAGCACTTATTGAAGTCTTCCTCATGGAACCAGCACAACCAACAGATTATGAGTTGATGTTTCAAACAAATCATGAGTGTGCGTGGCTTTGTATGGTTGGCAATCTTAAGAAGTGGAAGGAAGGTGCATTAAAACGTGCATTTGAAATCAAAGGTCAGAAACTGACGCTCACAGTGACAATGGACCGCAGCAAGGTGCAGGAGCAAGCTGGTGGAACGAATCATTGGATTCAATTTGAGTGGGATAATTCAAACATTTCATTTGCTGAAATTCTTGAAGTCGTAGGTGAATTGCCAATTCCTCCGTATCTTAACCGTGCGACAGAGGAAAGTGATAAGGAAACTTATCAAACAGTATATTCAAAGATTAAGGGCTCAGTGGCAGCACCTACAGCTGGGCTTCACTTTACCGATAAAGTACTGAAAGCTTTGGATGAGCATGGTGTTGATCGTGAGGAACTTACGCTTCATGTAGGTGCAGGAACCTTCAAGCCTGTGAAGAGTCAGGAGATTGAGGGGCATAGCATGCACACAGAGTTTGTTGTTGTTCGTCGTCAGACCTTGGAGAAACTACTAAAGCATGGCTGTCAAGCAGTTGCTGTAGGAACGACAAGTGTGAGAACATTAGAGAGCCTTTATTATATGGGGGTAAAGTTAGTGTTATCTCCAGACACAATAGAGAAGGACCTTCATGTCAATCAATGGGAGCCATACGACTTGCCACATAATGCAGAAGGACTGGTAGAAGTTGATGGTAAGGTAATAACAGCAGAGGATTCTATTCGTCATTTACTTGCTTATTTGGATAAAGACGGATTAAATGTGTTACATTCAAGTACACAGATTATTATTGCTCCAGGTTATACTTACAAGATAGTCAAGGCACTCGTAACCAATTTCCATCAGCCTCAATCAACGCTCTTGCTTTTGGTGAGTGCTTTCTTAAAGGGCGATTGGCGTAAGGTTTATGATTATGCCCTCAGTCATGATTTCCGCTTCCTAAGCTATGGAGACTCTTCATTATTGATACCATAGTATTTTTCCCTCAGCGTGAGGATTTATAAATTTTATTTATAGATTTGGCATTTAAAAGAGGGGGAAATGCAGCTAATTATAAGATATTGGTTGCATTCTTTATAAACATTAAGAAGAAAAAATGAAAATAGGAGATAAAGTTAGATTTTTGAGTTCTACAGGCGGTGGTGTCATCGCTGGATTCAAAGGTAAAATCGTTTTGGTCGAAGATGAAGATGGTTTTCAGATTCCAACAGTAGCCAGCGAGGTTGTTGTTGTAGAGGATGCCGCTACCGACCGTGCGAAGCTGCGTATTGATCAGCAGCAACGCAAAATGGAGAAAGGCGAGGACAATCGTAGTATTAAGCAACGATTGACAGCTTCAGGGGTAGAAGAAGAGGAAATAGGGGGAAATTGGCGTGATGTTAGCGTAGATGTTGAACCCAATGATGACCCTTCCGTTAACTTTGAAGCTCCAGTAAGAGAACGTGTGGGTGGTGATGAATTGTCTGTCTATTTGGCTTTTACACCAACAGATATAAAGAATCTGACGACGACACACTTTAAGTCTTATCTTGTTAATGACTCTAATTATTACATTCACTTCTCCTACGCCTTAAAGCAGGAGGATAAGTGGATGCTGAAGGCTGTTGGAGAATTAGAGCCAAATATGAAGTTGTTGATAGAGGATTTTACGCTTGCCGACCTCAACGATATGTTGCAGGGATGTGTTCAACTTCACAGCTATAAGAAGGATAAGCCCTTTGCGCTCAAGCCAACTTGTGACATTCAGGTGAAGATTGATGCCGTAAAATTCTATAAGCTCAATACTTTTCACGAAAGCGACTTCTTCGAGCAGTTAGCGTTGATATATACGTTGATAGAGAAGGATAAAATGGTTCAACATCCGATGTTTGAACCTTTAACAAGGAAAGGTGAGGACGAAGCCACAGAGAAGTTGAAGGTGGGCTATTCCTCTCCAAGCCGTCTGTCAGAAGAAGAGATTGACAAGAAGACGGACGAACTTGCCAAGCGTTATAAATTTGAGCGTAAGAAGCCAGCAAAGCAGATTCTCAGCGATGATAAAATTATTATAGACCTTCATGCTGATGAACTTCTTGAGACAACAGTAGGTATGAATGCAGCCGATATCCTTGAATATCAGTTAGATACCTTCCGTCGTACACTTGAGCAATATAAGGCTCATCATGGTAAGAAACTCATCTTTATTCATGGAAAGGGCGAAGGCGTATTGCGCCATGCTATCATCCACGAACTTAATTATAAATACAAGCATTATTCTTATCAAGATGCTTCTTTCCGTGAATACGGCTATGGAGCTACTCAGGTAACAATTAAATAAATTTTGCGTTTTATATGAAACACGGACTTATAAAGGTTGCTGCAGCCATTCCTGCAGTGAAGGTTGCAGATACAAAGTTCAACCTTATAGAAACAGAGAAGCAGATTACTGTTGCCGACGGGCAGGGCGTAGAGATTATTGTCTTCCCAGAGCTTTCGATGACGGGTTATACTTGTCAGGACCTTTTCCAGCAACAGCTTCTTCTTGATGATACTGAGCAAGCCGTCATTGAATTACTCGAATTTACTCGTCAGTTGGATATAACAGTCATTGTCGGTGCGCCAGTTGCTGTGGGTGCGCTACTTCTTAACTGTGCACTGGTTATCCAGCAAGGAAAACTCTTAGGAATTGTGGCTAAGACTTTCTTACCTAATTACAGCGAATTTTATGAGAAACGATGGTTTGCGTCTTCACAAGACCTTCGCCCGCAGCATATTCTCTTTGCTGGTAATAATATTCTCGTAACACCAGAGTTACAGATTTTCCGCACGTCAGAGGGTGCAACCTTTGCTATTGAAATCTGTGAGGATGTATGGGCTCCAACGCCTCCAAGCAATCATCTTGCCTTGGCAGGTGCTGAGATTATCTTCAATCTTTCAACGAGTGATGAACTCATCGGAAAGCACGCTTACTTAAAGTCGCTCCTTGCTCAGCAGAGTGCTCGTACCATTAGCGGATATGTTTATAGCAGTAGCGGTTTCGGTGAGAGTACGCAAGATGTTGCCTTTGGTGGCAATGCGCTGATTTTTGAGAATGGCTCACTTGTAAAGCAATCAGAGCGTTTCCAGCTTGACCCACAGTTAGTTATTTCTGAAATTGATATTGAAAATTTACGTGGCGAACGCCGTACCAATAGCACCTTTGTCAACGCACAACGTCCTGTTGCTTCAGGATTAGCGGGTATCACTGGGCAGATTGGCGAACTCGCCTTACATGTTGATTGTCAGCCTCCACTCAATCCTCGTGAGTTTACACTGACACGAGAGTTCGACCAGCATCCTTTCATTCCTAAGTCAGAGAATATGCAGGATGCCTGCGATGAAATTTATAACATTCAGGTCAGCGGATTGGCAAAGAGATTAGTACATACTGATTGTAAATCAGCCATTATCGGCATCAGTGGTGGACTTGATTCCACGCTTGCCCTCCTTGTTGTTGTCAAAACCTTTGACAAACTTGGGCTTGACCGTAAAGGCATCGTCGGTGTTACTATGCCGGGATTCGGAACATCGGGCCGAACCTATAAGAATGCTATGGCACTGATGGAGAATCTCGGTATAACTATTCGCGAGATTGATATTAAAGCCTCAGTTCTACAGCATTTTAAGGATATTGGTCATGACCCAGAGGTACATGATTCTACTTATGAGAATGCACAAGCACGTGAACGTACGCAGATTTTGATGGACCTCAGCAATCAGATGAACGGACTTGTCATCGGTACTGGTGACCTCAGCGAACTTGCCTTGGGATGGTGTACCTATAATGGCGACCACATGAGCATGTACGCCGTGAATGCGGGTGTTCCAAAGACGCTGACACAATATCTTGTGCGCTATGCTGCCGATACGACTAAGGATGAGAACGTACGTCAGATATTGACCGACATCGTGGAAACACCTATCTCACCAGAGTTGAAGCCTGCTGATGCACAGGGAGATATTGCTCAGAAGACAGAAGACCTCGTTGGCCCTTACGAGCTTCACGACTTCTTCCTTTATTACGTTCTTCGTTGTGGTTTCCGCCCTTCAAAAATCTATTGGATGGCGCAGAATGCCTTCCGTGGAGTTTATCCAAATAGCGTCATTCTTCATTGGATGCGCATTTTCTTCCGTAGATTCTTCTCACAGCAATTCAAGCGTTCATGCTTGCCAGACGGACCAAAGGTGGGCAGTGTGAGCCTTTCACCACGTGGCGACTGGCGAATGCCATCAGATGCGATGTCAACCAACTGGCTCAATGAGTTGGAAGGACTGTCATGAAGCGAATAATCTTTCAACTTATCCTCATACTGATTCCTCTGTGCACATCTGCGCAGGGGATTCTGCCTTTACTTCCATTGCCTGTGCTCGAATTACTTCAATATCAGGTGCAGAAAGGGAAACGGGCTGTTGCACCTTATCTTTTCAGTAAGTATGGGCTTAGGCAGATACCTGCAGAATTGGTGGTTGATGACTCTCGTCAGCTATGGGGTTGGCATGTCGGTCCTAACACGGATTTTGACCAATCAAAACAGCCTTTTTATAGACTCTTTGCCAAGAAGGACAATTCAAGCCTTGCTGTCATTGACGATAGGGGAGGAGCGTTGCAAATCGTCTTTTGGGACAAGGGGTATTATCGTGCTTTGCTGTCTGGGCTTCAGTCGCATGGCTATCAGCTGCAGCAAGTCAAGCCAGCGAGCAATATCCTTCGATTTCAGCGTGAGGGCAGTTCTGTGATTGCTGACATAACAGTGTGGGCAGATATGTATGTCTTAGAGTTTCACAGCTGATTTATGTTTAAAAACTTCACTGCTGATGATGTGTCTTTTTAGCTTCACAGCTGATGACGGTTTGTGTTGTTTTTCATTTCTTCCGCGGTCTTTCATATTGACCATACAAAGGTAACTATTTATTTTGAAGATTGCAAGAAAAGGGCGTGTTAAAAAGTGTTTTATTGCTTGTAAACTGTTGTACATAAGTGTGTTATAGTCGTTGTGAGCAATTGTTCACCAACGCTTGGCACACTATTGCTATCATTTGTTTTCTTTATGCGTATAAGCCCTTTCTAAGCTTACTAAAGGGCATATCCGTAATATGTTTAGATATGCTTTGTCGGGTGAAAAGATAGGCTTAAAATATTTTTTATCCAAATCGTAAACATATTTTGTTTTATTATCGAACAGATTGATTCTTGATAGTAGAGCATCTTGGAGATTCTCTCCCTCGATTACAAAATTACAATTACAAATTACATTAAGGCCCATCAGGGTTTTCTTTTCTTGTATAGGGGGTAAAAACTGATAGTTTTAGAATGATAAATATAATAATTAGTAATATTATAAACTTTATTATAATATATAATATATATTATATATTATAATAAAACTTTATCCTCTTAGCTGCTGAGCAGATACCCCGACCAACCTTAATGTAATTTGTAATTGTAATTTTGTAATTTTTGAGGGCAATATGTTTTGTGTTATTTAGTTTTCAAAGGGGATAATCATCTTGTAATTGTCAGGCTGTTGTCACTTATCAATTATTTATAATCTCCATAAGTACAGCGTGTTAGCTTGTGAATAATATTTTTTCACACGTTTGAGATTTTGCATTTTTGATTATATTTTGTACCTTTACAGGTACTAAGGGGGGCGAAGACAATCACAAAAATCACAAATCACAAAATCATAATAAGGAATTTCAATACAAGAATAATAAAGTCCCATATAATATAATACCTTATTAATAAATAATAATATATAATGTCTTTCATTGATATCAGTAAATACGGAAAAACCTTAATATGATTTGTGATTGTTGTGATTTGTGATTGCAATCTATTCAGGGGTTTGGAGCTTTGAACGGAAGGTTATGCAGAGGTAAGGAGGTCATTGACAGGGATTTATGGTGCAAGTTGCAATAGTATGTATGTTTTAAATGCCCATATTCTTGTTTTTCAGAAAGATATTATTTATCTTTGTAATCAAATTGGGCAATCTATATATCACCGACCATCTACGCCAGACTATCTTATGAGAAACGGACTACTTTTGTTGTTAATATTGTTATTTTGCTGCAGTAATGTACAGGCAAACGATGACACAATCCCTGTTCAAGGCCGAGTGCTTGATAACATGACGGGAGCTGGAGTGCCAAGTGCCAAGGTTTACCTGATGACCTCAGACAGTGTTGTTATAGATAGCTTGATAGCCGCACCTGCAGAGGCTGGAGAATATGCGGGCTTCTATCAGTTTACAAATTTGACGAAGGTTGGGAATTATATCGTGCGGGCAAGTGCTGAGGGTTATGAGGACGGCTATATGCGCTTTGTGTTGAGGAGTAAGCGAGAGTTTTCTGTATTTGTAAAGTCAATACGATTGGCAAAGGCGCACGAATTGGCAGAAGTGACCGTAAAGGCTACAAAGGTCAAAATGGTTTTTGCGGGCGATACGATTGTCTACAATGCCGACGCCTTTAATCTTGCAGAGGGCAGCATGCTGGACGCACTAATCAGCAGATTGCCAGGCGCACGGCTGACCAAAGAGGGGCTGATATTCGTGAATGGTAAGTATATCCAAAGTCTTTTAGTCAACGGACGGGAGTTTTTCAGCGGGAATCCTAAGTTGGCACTGGAGAATCTGCCAGCCTATACAGTCAATAAAATCAAGGTTTTCAACAAGTCGGGGGCGGCTTCGGTGGTGGCAGGACGTAATATGGGCGACAAGAGCTATGTGATGGACGTAAGGCTGAAGAAGGAGTATGCCATCGGCTATATGGGTAACATTGAGGCAGGTGCGGGCTCGAAAAACAGATACAAGCTACGTGGTTTAGCCGTAAGATTCTCCGACAAAGAACGTGTCGGGATATTTGCTAACAACAACAATCTTAACAACAACCAGCGGGCAGCACTTAATGGCGAGTGGAGCCCACAAGATGTAGGGAGTGGATTACAGACGAATAAAAGCGTCGGTGCTCAATATATACGCTTTTTAGGGAATGACTTTTCTTGGTTTGAACTAAATAGTCTGTGGAATCATACAAACACAGACAACGAGTCTCTCTCCTCTAAACAGACTTTCTTGTATGGTGGAGACGCATATCAGCATAGCAGGTACAAGTCGTTAGGAAGTTCTGACAGTTGGGCAGCGGGTAGTGGTTTATATATTCAAAAAGACAAATATTATACGATTAATAATCTTTCCCTTTCCTATGCCCATAGCCATGACCTGAACAACAGCAATATCGAGACGTCTGACAATCAATCGTTGCTTAACCGTATGTTGTCGGCAAATAGCCTTGAATCGAAGAATATAGATTTTAATTTAAAAAATAGCAATGGAATAAGCCTCATAGCTGATATGATTAGGTGGGACTTCGGAATTACATATAACCGTAATACGCAAAAAACCTTCTCCTTGCAGGATTTGGAGTATCTGCAGCATGGTCAGCCCCGTGACTATCGTAATCAATACACAGACTGCCTTAATCAGAATCTCAATCTGACAGCAGGTACCAGTTATAATTGGGGTTTCAGGAATATATCCCTGCAGCCAGGCTATAATTACGCCTATTCTTACGTCAAAACGGATAATCCGCTCTATCGTCTCGACAAAATTTCTGGACGGGACAGCAGTCTGTTCGACAAATTACCTTCTTCCCTAAGCATCTTGTCTACTGTCCTTGATAGGGACAACAGTTATCACTTTACGCAGTATCAAAACAGTCATCGCTTTAACTTCGGTTATAGAAATCTGCGTAGTAAATTCCTAAAATGTGAGGTGTCTGTTGAACTGCCTATCCAGATAGCGCATGCCAAACTTTATTATCATCGTATGGGTCGGCACGATGTGTCTCGACATGGCGTGTTCTTTGAACCTACTATAGGGCTGAGAAGTGAAACATGGGAGATAAATGCAAAGATGCATTCTAATTTTCCCGACCTAACAACGATGATTGATTATCGTGATGATAGAAATCCGATGAATGTCATATTAGGCAATTCGCAACTGCGCAATATTCATTATTATGACATAGAAGCTAACAAAACATTTAATGGAAAGGAGAATAACAAGCTAAGCATCAACATGGGTTATCATCAGACGGATAATGCCGTGGCTTATAGCCTTGTCTTTGATAAACAAACGGGTGTTTCAACCATTCAGCCCGTCAGCGTGAATGGTAACAGGCGATACGATTTAAGAATAGAATATATACGTGCGTTGGATAAAGCGCGGAAATTGACGCTTGATAATCAAGCATCCTTCAAATATAATCATAGCGTTGATATGGCGATGGTGCAAGGAGCTGCGCAAAGTTCGTGGAGCATCGTTAATAATTGGAAGATAGGTAATGTCTTGAAACTTAATTATCGTCCAAATGATAACTATGAGTTCACGTTTCATAGCGGAGGTACATACTATCTGATTAAAAGCAAACGTGAGGGATTTAGTAATATTCATGCTGGAGATTATGATATAGGTATGAATATGCAGGTAACTTTGCCATGGAAACTGCAGTTAACCACCGACCTGACCATGTTTGCTCGTCGTGGTTATCAGCTCTCAGAGATAAATACTACTGATTGGATATGGAATGCACAGCTAAGCCGCAGTTTTATTGACAAGCGACTTTTAGTAACGTTGCAAGGCTTTGATATGCTTCGCCAGCTCTCTAATACTCAATATATAATGGACGCACAGGGTAGGACGGAAACATGGAATAATAGTATTCCCCGATATGTACTGTTGTCCTTGTCATGGAGATTTAACGTAAATCCAAAAAAGAAATAAAGCTGCAAGTTCCAAAACGAAGTGCAATAAAAGAGTGTCCCTCTCCGAGAGATGCAGACGTTCTCGACGCGTAGCGAGAGGTTGTCTGCATCTCTCGGAGAGGAAAAAGAAACAACCAGCAATACAAATAAAAAAGGAGACCGAAGTCTCCCAAAGATTAACTAACTTTGTATTGCAAATGTATCATCAATTAATCTCGGAGCAAAGGTCGCAAATTTTTGCCTTACTCCAAAAGAAAACAGCGAGAAAAGAAATTGCCGAGATCGTCGGTATTAGTCAGTCAACACTCTCACGTGAAATCAAACGCAACAGTACGCCTTCGGGAAAGTATATCTGGACGAAGGCGCATGATATGGCTATGCAGCGCAGAAAGAGCACGGTAACTAACGCCAAACTCTCCGACGAATTAGTTTGGAGAATTAAAGAATATATTATCAACGACCAGTGGTCTCCAAGACAAATATCAGGGTATCTGCGCATAAATGAGAGTATAGAGGTCTCCCACCAGTCCATCTATAACATTATCCACAATGACACAACAGGGAAGCTTGCAGAGCACACAAGGCATAAGATGAAATACAGGCATCGTCCCCAAGGCGGACATCTTCCAATAAAGGACAGGGTGAGTATCCATGAAAGAAGTAAGGAAGTTGACGGGAAGAGATTCGGAGATTTTGAGATGGACTTGATCGTCGATCCTGCCCAGCACGCCATACTCACAATAGTGGAGAAATCCACCAATATGTTGTTTATGCAGAAACTGCCATTTGGAAAAATGTCAAAGCCTCTGGTAAAGGTGGTTAGGAAACTACTGCTGCCATACAAAGACAGCCTGAAGACAATTACAACAGATAACGGACCTGAATTTGCAGCACATAAGGACATCACAAAATACTTAGGAGTGCCCGTGTACTTCGCTGACCCATATTGTTCATGGCAAAAGGGAACTGTTGAGAATACAAACAAATTAATCAGGCAGTATATACCTAAAAAGGATTCGTTTGATAAATATACGGACAAGAGAATTATGTCCATACAAAAGAAATTGAACGAAAGACCAAGAGAAAAATTAAACTTTTCTAATCCAAAGTGCGAGTTCTTTAAACACGTTTTGTAATTTTGCACTTGCTGGTTGACTCTGCGAGCTCTTGAAATAATATGTCCTGATAACATTTTTTCGTTATAAGCCCTTTGTGGTATCAAAAAATGTTCGTATCTTTACACCTTGAAAAAGTACGAAAACGGCTCAGAAAGGAAATAAAGGCTATTGTGGGCAATTTTAGCCTTATGGAGATGAGCTTCGTTAAAGTGATAGAAATTTATAACAGAAAAAATATATAATGGACGAAAATCAGACAATTGATCAGGACAGAATTATTAAGATCAACATCGAGGAGGAGATGAAAAGCTCCTACATCGACTACTCAATGTCGGTGATTGTGGCACGTGCCCTCCCTGATGTTCGTGACGGTTTTAAGCCTGTTCACCGCCGTATTCTCTTCGGTATGCGCGGTATCGGTAACTTTAGCAACCAGCCTTACAAGAAGTGCGCCCGCGTTGTCGGTGAGGTACTTGGTAAGTATCACCCACATGGTGACTCTTCTGTTTACGGTGCGCTTGTGCGTATGGGACAGGACTGGAATATGCGCTACAAGTTGGTTGATGGACAGGGTAACTTTGGTTCTGTCGATGGTGACTCTGCTGCTGCGATGCGTTATACTGAGTGCCGCCTCTCAAAGATGGGTGAGCACGTTATGGACGATATCGAGAAGGATACGGTTGACATGGTCAACAACTTCGACGATACGTTGCGCGAACCAGCTGTGATGCCTACAAAGATTCCTAACCTGCTTGTAAATGGTGGTAATGGTATTGCTGTGGGTATGGCAACAAATATCCCTACGCATAACCTTAGTGAGGTTATCGATGGATGTTGTGCTTATATTGATAATCCAGAGATATCTACTGATGGTTTGATGGAGTTTATTCCTGCTCCAGACTTCCCAACGGGTGCTTATATTTATGGTCTTCAAGGTGTTAAAGATGCCTATGAGACTGGTCGTGGTCGTGTCGTAATGCGTGCTAAGGCTGAGATTGAGAGCGATGAGAGCCACGATAAGATTGTTGTGACGGAGATTCCTTACGGAGTTAATAAGCAGCAACTTATAGAATATATTGCTGACCTCGTGAAGGAAGGCAAGCTTGAAGGTATCTCTAACGTAAATGACGAGACGGGCCGTCAGGGTATGCGTATCGTTGTTGACGTGAAGCGTGATGCGAATGCAAACGTCATTCTGAATAAGCTCTTTAAGATGACAGCCTTGCAGAGTTCTTTCTCTGTAAACTGTATCGCGTTAGTTGCTGGTCGTCCACGTTTGTTGAGTCTTCGTGAGTGCATTAAGTACTTCGTTGAGCATCGTCATGATGTAACTATCCGTCGTGCTCAGTTTGACCTTAAGAAGGCACAAGAACGCGCACATATCTTGGAGGCATTGATTAAGGCTTGTGACAATATTGATGAGGTTGTCCGTATTATTCGTGCCAGCAAGACACCTTCTGAGGCTCAGAAGAACCTCGAGAAGCGTTTTGATTTCGATGAGCTTCAGTCAAAGGCAATCGTTGATATGCGTTTGTCACAGCTGACTGGTCTTCGTCTTGATCAGTTGCATCAGGAGTTTGAGGAATTGATGCAAACCATCAAGGACTTGCAGGAGATTCTTAATAATCCTGAGCGTTGCAAGGAGGTAATGAAGGAAGAGTTGCAGGAGGTGAAGGAGAAGTATGGCGATGTTCGTCGTACAGAGATTATCCCTGATGAGCATGAGTTTAATGCTGAGGATTTCTATCCTAATGACCCTGTTGTTATTACTATCAGCCACCTTGGTTATATCAAGCGCACACCGCTTGCAGACTTTAAGGAGCAGGCGCGTGGTGGTGTAGGCTCAAAGGGTGCTCGTACTCGTGAGAAGGACTTCACCGAATATATTTATCCAGCAACAATGCACCAGACAATGCTGTTCTTTACTCGTAAGGGACGCTGCTACTGGATGAAGTGTTATGACATCCCTGAGGGTGATAAGAACTCAAAGGGACGTGCTATCCAGAATATGCTCTCACTTGAGCCGGGCGATTCTGTTAACGCATTCTTGCGTATTCAGGGCTTGGACGATGATGACTTCCTCGATTCTCACTATGTAGTATTTGCAACAAAGCAGGGTATCGTTAAGAAGACTTCTCTCCGTGCTTACTCACGCCCTCGTACCAATGGTGTGATTGCTATTAATATCAACGAAGGTGATGAGGTAGTAGATGTTCGCTTGACAAATGGTCATAACGAACTTATCATTGCTGATCGCAATGGTCGTGCTTGCCGCTTCGATGAGGCAAATATCCGTACAATGGGCCGTGTTTCTACTGGTGTACGTGGTATGCGATTAGATGATGACGGACAGGACGAGGTTGTTGGCATGATTGTTGTAAATGACCCAGTCAAAGAGACCGTTATGGTTGTGTCAGAGGAGGGCTATGGTAAGCGTTCACAGGTAGAAGACTACCGATTGACTAATCGTGGCGGTAAGGGTGTTAAGACACTGAATATTACGGAGAAGACCGGTAAACTTGTTGCTATCAAGAACGTTACTGATGATAACGACTTGATGATTATCAACAAGAGTGGTATTGTTATCCGCATGTCAGTTGCTGAGTGCCGCGTTATGGGTCGTGCAACACAGGGTGTACGCCTTATTAACCTCGCAAAGAAGAACGATGTCATCGCATCTGTATGTAAGGTGATGAGTTCTGAGATGGAGTCAGAGGTTGAGGAAGAAAACAACGAAGAACTTCCAAACAACACTGAGAATATCGAGGGTAAGGCATCATCAGTAGATAACACTGAGGTAACACCAGTTGATTTCGAGTGAACGAGTTGACGAGTGAACGAGTTGATTAGTTGACAAGTTGCTTGTCTCAAAGCTCTTATAATCATCGGTAATCATAATTATGAATTATGAATTATGAATTCTGAATTCTGAATTAACATAGAATTATAAATTCTGAATTAACATAGAATTATAAACCTTTTAATAAAGATCACTAATATGAAGAAGTTAATGTTCGCAGCATTGATGTTACTCAGTACATCTGCTGCATTCGCTGGTGACAGCGAGCCACTAAAGGCAATTCTTAAAGCACAGAGCTATGCAGAAGCTGCAGAGCTCGTAAAGGCTAACATTGGACAGCTTACAGACAATGCTGAGAAGGCAAAGGCTTATGACAAGCTCTATCAACTTGCTATGAAGAAGGTAAGTGCAGAGCAGGGTGTTCAGCTTGAGAACCAAACCAATCAGCAGATGGGTAAGGAAGGCAACAAGCCTGTTGACGAGAAAGGTCTCTACGAGGCTGTAGGTCAGGCTTTCGATGCTGCTGAGGAGATTGTTAAGTATGACAATATGCCTAACGCAAAGGGTAAGGTTAAGCCTAAGTATACAGGTATTGCTGATGAGCTCTATCCACTCCGTGCTCAGCTTATCAATGGTGGTATCTTCTATCAGGGTGCTAAGGATGATGCAAATGCTTATAAGTATCTTGCTCGCTACGTAGACTCTGCTGATGATCCAATGTTCTCAAAGTTTGATAAGTCTAAGGATGATAACTTGAATGAGATTGCTTACTTCGCAACCTATTATGCTTATCAGAATAAGGACTATAAGAAAGCTGAGAAATATGCTGAATACGCAGTAAAGAGCAAGGACCGTGGTAAGGATGCAAAGCAGTTGCAGTTGGCTATCATGGGTGCACAGCTTACAAATCGTCAGGACTCTGTTGCTTACGCAGACAAACTTGCTGCTATTTATGCTCAGGATCCAGAGAATGATGCTGTATTGACAACTTTGACATCAATCTATAGCTCACTTGGTATGCAGAACAAGGCAGAGGAAATCGTAAACGCTGCTCTTGCAAAGAATCCTAATAGCTATGGTGCGTTGGTAATGCTCGGTCAGTTCGCAAGCCAGAAGAAGGAATATGAGAAGGCTGCTGATTACCTTTCTAAGGCATTGGAATTGGTAAAGGATGATAATGCAAAGATTGCTATCAATGCATCTATTGGTCAGTGCTGGTTCTATAAGGCACAGGACCGTGTAGCATCTGTGAAGGGTGTATTGTCACCAGCTGCACGTGCTCAGTTTAACGAAGTTTACAACAAGGCTATTACATATCTTGAGGCTGCTAAGAACCTTGATGTAATGAAAGAGCAGAAAAGCTCATGGGCATACCCACTTTATGGTTGCTACTACTTTGTAAAGGGTGCTCAGGCTCCTGAAACATTGGAGGCTGCAGCTATTGCTGGTGTTCAGCAGTAAGTCGACTTTAATATTCCCCTCTTATATGAATTATTAAGTTAAGTCATATAAGAGGGGATTTTGTGTTACTAAATTATAGTTGATGAAAAAAGTACTCATACTGATTATTTCTATTGTTACAAGTTGGAATATCGCAGAGGCACAAGAAGCCTATCAGCAGGCAGAGTCTTATAACCGCCTTGCAAAAGATGCTTTCTCCCGTGTAGAGAAACGTTCGAATAGGGATTCTGTAGCCATTTTCAATGCTGTTGTTGATGGTGTGGAATATTCATTGAAAAGTGATGAATTTGACAGAATGCCTAATCGAAAGGGAAAAGTTAATCCTAAGTTTGAGGAGGAAAATAAGAATCGTCTTGCAGTTCTGCACCCAATGTTGATAGATGCTGGTAAATATTTCAGCAAAGGAAGTTATACGAGAAATGAAGGACTTGATGCCTTAAAATTATATCTAAAAGCTCGTAAATCTCCATTGGTAAAGGATAATATTGACGAGTCTGGTGTTGCTGCTTATTACATTGCTTATTATTATTTAAAAGCACGTAACTTGGAAAAAGCTGATGAATATGCTGACATTGCTATGCAATACGATGAAACAGCACAGGCAGCAGCAGAAATTAAAGCTCAGTGCATGAATAGTAAGATGGTGACAGAGGAGGACTCCTTGCGTTACCTTTCTGTAATACAACGACTTTATCGCACAGATCCTACAAATGAGAAGTATTTTTCATGGATAATGAAGTTCTATCAAAATCCTACACGTAAGTTTAATATTGAAGACTTTATTGATAGAATTCTTGAGGAGAACACAAACTCAGCAGTGCCATGGATTCTTAAAGGTGAAATTGCTATGCATGCTGAACGTTGGGAAGAAGCAATAGATGCTTACAAGCAAGCTGACGAAATAGATCCAAGCAGTATTCCTGTTGCCTACAATATTGGTGTATGTCTGAATACTATTGGATTGGCTGCACGTGAGGATGTAGCTGAACGAAGAAAGAAGAAGGAAGAAGTGTCAGATAATGAGTATATGAAATATTTTGCAGAAGCACGTACTTATCTTGAACGTGTGAGAGCAAAAGACCCCCGTAGAAATCGAGTAGACTGGGTTGGCCCTCTCTATTTGGATTATACTATATTAAACGACAAAATTAAGGCTGAAGAACTTGAACCTCTTGTAACAAATTTTAAAAAGTGAAGTCTATAAAATTATTTTTAATATACATCTGTCTGCTCTTCCCGCTTACTGGTGTTGCTCAGAAGAAGCAACTCCAGACTGTGCGCGATCAGATAAAGTCGGGAAAAGAACTCACAAAAGCAGAAAACACACTTCGTGGCTTGCTTGTTGATTCTGCATCTAAGAAGAATAGCAAAATCTGGCTTCTTCTCTGTGATGCTTTAACAAAGCAATATGAGCAGGGAAACGAAAAATTATATTTGAAACAAAAGTATGACACGGCGGCTCTCTTTTCTGTAACAAGAAAGCTGTATGATGTTATGTCACGTTTTGATTCTCTTGATGCTCAGCCAGATGCAAAAGGAAGGGTACGTGCTAAGTATAGAGCAAAACATGCAGCTTTCTTAAATTCAATCCGTCCTAATCTTTTTAATGGAGGCTCATATTTTGTCCATAAGAAAGACTATAAGACGGCTTTTGATTATTACACAGATTATTTGTTATCTGCAAATTATCCTCTCTTTGAAAGTTATGATTATATGCAGCGTGATGCTCTTATTCCACACGCAGCTTATTGGGCGATGTTTTGTGGTTATAAGTTGGGCGATGCTGATAAGATTATGCGTTTTAAAGACCAAGCGGAACGTGATACCTCAATGCTTAACTTTGTAAGGCAGTATGAAGCTGAAGCATATTTGGTTAAGAAGGATACAGCTATGTATGTAAAGTCATTGCAAGCAGGTTTTGAACAATATCCGAACTTTGCTTTCTTCTTTCCACGATTGGTTGAATATTATGCCAAGATTGGAGAGCATCAGAAGGCATTAGAAATAACAGACCGTGCATTGAAAGCTGACTCTACAAGTCTTTTGTTTAGATTTGCTAAGAGTACAGCACTGCTTAACCTCGGAAGATATAATGAGTGTATTGAAGTTTGTAAGCAGTTGATAAAAGATAATGACTCTTATGCAGATGCTTATTATAACATAGGACTTGCATATTTCAATCAGGCGATAGAATTAAACAAGGATAGGCAGAAGTATCGTGCAAATAAAGAAAAGATAATAACATTATATCAACGTTCTAAACCCTATATGGAGAAATACAGAGAGCTTGCTCCAACAGCAAAGAGTAAATGGTTAGCCCCTTTGTATACAATTTACCTTAATTTGAATATGGGTAAGGAATTTGATGAAATTGATAAGTTGAGAAAGGAAAAATAAAGATGAACAACGATATTATTGGTAAACTTGGCATCACACTCAATGCAATGCAGGAGGCTACGGCTGATGCAGTGTTGCATACGGGTAAAGATGTTGTAGTAATGTCTCCAACAGGTTCTGGTAAGACTTATGCCTATCTTCTGCCATTAATTCAGCGGTTAGATGCTTCATCTGATGAGTTGCAAGCTGTTGTTTTAGTTCCAGGACGCGAGTTAGCATTACAGTCTGCTAACGTACTTAAAGATATGGGTAGCGGCTTGCGTTCTATGCCTTTATATGGTGGACGTCCGACGATGGAAGAACATCGTGTATTGAGAGATGTAAAACCTCAGATAGTCTTCGCAACCCCAGGACGTTTAAATGACCATCTTGACAAGTCAAACATCAATGCAGAAACAATTAAATGGCTTGTGATTGATGAGTTTGATAAGTGTCTTGAGTTTGGGTTCCAAGATGAGATGATGAGTATTCTCTGTAAATTGCCTAAGATCGAAAGACGAATTCTTCTCTCAGCAACAGAGTCTGAGACAATTCCGAATTTTGTTTCGATGGGTAGAACTGTTCATTTGGATTATCGTACAGATGAAGAGAATATTCCTGATCGTATTCGTCTTTATACCGTTACAAGTCCTGAAAAAGATAAGCTTGAAGTGCTGAAAAGACTCTTACTTTCTTTGGGTGACAAGAGTAGTATTGTTTTCTTGAATTATCGTGACTCTGTTGAACGTACAGCCTTATTCTTAAAAGAGAATGGTTTTACCGTTAGTTGGTTCCATGGTGGTTTAGAGCAGCGTGAACGTGAAGCTGCCCTTTATCGTTTCTCTAATGGATCTGCACCAATACTTGTTAGTACAGACTTAGCTTCACGTGGATTGGATATTCCTGATGTTGATAATATCATACATTATCATTTCCCTGAAACTGAAGATAGCTACGTGCATAGAGTAGGGCGTACAGCACGTTGGGATAAAGAAGGACGAACCTTCTTCATTCTTGGTCCAGAAGAACATTTGCCAGAGTATGTTACCAATGAGCATGAAGAATATCAGATTCCAGCATCTTTACCTAAACCAGCTCAGCCACGTATGGCTACTATATATATAGGTAAAGGAAAGAAAGATAAAATTTCAAAAATGGATATTGTTGGCTTTCTTTGTAAAAAAGGAGGATTAAATTCTTCTGAGATTGGAAAGATAGATGTAAAGGATCGTTTTACTTATGTAGCGATTTTACGCACAAAGATAAAAGAAATAATTTCATTGACTAAAGGTGAAAAAATAAAGGGTATTCGTACCGTTGTGGAAGAGGTAAGGTGACACATTTTACAATGTGTCACCTTTTTCTTTATCGTGCACGCCCACATGTATAAAACACCTAATTTTAGTTGATAAAAAAAACTGATATTTTATTTGGAAGTATAAAAATAAAAGTGTATCTTCGCATCGTATACTATAAAACCTATTAGAATATTTAATACTGATAATAACTACAAAACATAAGTCAAACTTAAACTAAACAATCAGATGAAAAAGTACAATTTTGGTGCAGGTCCATGTATCCTTCCACGCGAAGTAATCGAGAAAACAGCAAGTGCTATTTTAGATTTTAATGGAATTGGTCTCTCTATTGCAGAAATCAGCCATCGTTCAAAGGATTTTCAGCCAGTAATGGATGAAGCAATGGCTTTAGTAAAGGAAGTGTTAAATGTCCCTGAAGGCTATTCAGTGCTTTTCTTGGGTGGTGGTGCATCACTTGAGTTCTGCATGATTCCTTTCAACTTCTTGATAAAGAAAGCTGGTTATTTGAATACTGGTGTTTGGGCAAAGAAGGCAATGAAGGAAGCTAAGATGTTCGGAGAAGTTGTTGAAGTGGCTTCATCAGCAGATGAAAACTATACATATCTCCCTAAGAACTTCGACGTTCCTACAGATTTGGATTACCTACACATTACCACCAATAACACAATTTATGGTACAGAGTATCACAAAGATTTGGACGTACCAGTACGTATGATTGGTGATATGTCTTCAGATATATTCAGCCGCCCAGTTGATGTTTCTAAGTACGATTGTATCTATGGTGGTGCTCAGAAGAATCTTTCTATGGCAGGTGTGACATTTATCATTATTAAGGATGAAGTCCTTGGTCGTGTACAGCGCGAAATTCCAACAATGTTGGATTATCGTACACATATCAAGAAGGGTTCTATGTTTAACACTCCTCCTGTAGTGCCAATCTATACAGCTATGGAGAATCTCCGTTGGATTAAGGCTAATGGTGGTGTAGAAGCAATGGAGAAACTTGCTAAGGAACGCGCTGATATTGTATATGGTGAAATTGATCGCAATAAGTTGTTCCGTGGTACAGTTAAGTGTGAGGAAGATCGTTCTTACATGAATATCTGCTTCGTTCTCAACGATGAGTATGCTGAACTTCAGGATGAGTTCTTTAAGTTTGCTACAGAAAAAGGTATGGTAGGTATCAAGGGGCACCGTGATGTTGGTGGTTTCCGTGCGAGCTGCTACAACGCAATGACAGTTGAAGGCTGCAAGGCACTTGTAGAAACAATGAAGGAATTCGAAGCAAAGCACTAAATTTATTATCATTAGACTTAGCAGTGGTAAACTTACCATTTGCTGAGTCTAAACGATAACTTTACTATATCTAACCAAAACATTAAGGCTATGAAAGTTTTAATTGCAACTGAAAAACCATTTGCACCATCTGCAGTGCAAGGTATTACAACAGAACTTAAGAATGCAGGACATGAGGTTGTTCTACTTGAAAAATATACAGAGAAAGCTGAATTGCTTGAAGCAGTAAAAGATGCTGATGCAATGATTGTACGCTCTGATAAAGTTACACCAGAAGTACTTGACGCAGCTAAACAGTTGAAGATAGTTGTTCGTGCAGGTGCTGGTTATGACTCTATTGACACAGCCTATGCCAAGGAGAAAAATGTTGTTGTAGAAAACACTCCAGGTCAGAACTCTAATGCAGTTGCTGAACTTGTATTTGGTTTGTTGGTATATGCTATACGTAATTTCTATAATGGCAAGGCAGGCACCGAATTGATGGACAAGAAAATTGGTATTCTTGCTTTCGGTAATGTTGGTCGTAATGTAGCTCGTATCGCCAAAGGCTTTGGTATGGAAGTGTACGCATACGATGCATTCTGCCCAGCAGAGGCTATTGAAGCAGCGGGTGTTCATGCTTGTAAGACACAGGATGAATTATTCCAAGTTTGTGATGTTATTTCACTCCATATCCCTGCAACTCCACAGACCGTTAAGAGTATTGATTATCGTTTAGTTAACCTTCTCCCAAAGAAGGGTATTCTCGTTAATACAGCCCGCAAGGAAGTTATTAATGAGGAGGAACTTCTGAAGTTGATGGCTGAGCGTGAAGACTTGAAGTTTGTGACTGATATTATGCCTGACGCTGATGCTGAGTTCAAGAAGTTTGAAGGTCGCTACTTCTCTACACCTAAGAAGATGGGTGCTCAGACGGCTGAAGCCAATAATAAAGCTGGTATCGCAGCAGCAAAACAAATTAATGCATTCTTTGCTACAGGTGATACAACATTCCAAGTAAACAAATAACTTTTCAATAAATAAAGGGTTGATTGCCTTAATCTACTAAGTAAGATTGTGGCTTTCAATCCTTTTATTAATTTCTAAAAAATAACACTATGGCAGTAATCAAACCTTTTAAAGGTATTCGCCCTCCAAAAGACTTAGTTGAATCTGTTGCCAGTCGTCCATACGATGTTTTGGATTCAGAAGAAGCACGCGCTGAAGCTGGTGACAACGAGAAGAGTTTATATCATATCATCAAACCAGAAATAAACTTTGAGGTTGGCACAAGTGAATATGATCCAAGAGCTTATAATAGTGCTGTTGAACAATTCCAGAAATTTCAAGATGAAGGCTGGTTAGTCCAAGACGATAAGGAACATTATTATATCTACGCACAAACAATGAATGGCAAGACTCAATATGGTCTTGTTGTTGGAGCGTATGTTGACGATTATCTGACTGGCAATATTAAGAAGCATGAATTGACACGTAGAGATAAGGAAGAGGACCGCATGAAACATGTTCGCATTTGTAATGCCAATGTTGAGCCTGTATTCTTTGCTTATCCTGACAATCAAGTTCTTGATAGCTTGTTGGCACGTTATGCTGCAACAAAGCCTGAATATGACTTTGTCGCACCTGATGATGGTTTCAGACATCAGTTCTGGGTAATCACTGATGAAGCTGACATCAAGACTATAACAGAGGAGTTTAAGAAGATGCCAAGTCTTTATATTGCAGACGGACACCATCGTTCTGCAGCTGCAGCTTTGGTAGGTGCTGAGAAAGCTAAGAATAATCCAAATCACAAGGGTGATGAAGAGTATAACTACTTCATGGCAGTATGCTTCCAAGCAAGTCAATTGACCATTCTTGACTATAATCGTGTTATCAAAGACTTAAATGGCATGGAAGTTGCAGAGTTCTTAAAAGCTTTGGAGAAGAACTTCACTGTTGAATTGAAAGGTCAGAACGAATATCGTCCTGCAAAGTTGCATGAGTTCTCAATGTATCTCGACGGAAACTGGTATAGCTTAGTAGCGAAACCTGGCACATACGATGATAATGACCCTATTGGTGTTCTTGATGTTGACATCTCAAGTCGACTGATTTTGGACGAACTGATGGGCATTAAGGATCTCCGTTCAGACAAACGTATAGACTTCGTTGGTGGTCTGCGTGGTCTTGGAGAGCTGAAGCGTCGTGTCGATAGTGGTGAAATGCGTTGGGCATTGGCACTCTATCCTGTATCTATGCAGCAGATAATGGACATTGCTGATAGTGGTAAGATTATGCCACCTAAGGCAACATGGTTTGAGCCAAAACTTCGTTCTGGTCTTGTCATCCATAAACTGGATTAATACAAGATTAAAACTATTGAATGGATAGCGATAAATATAAGACAATAAAAGAGAAAGCGATTAGCGAGGGATATTACTCTGAAAAGCGGAGTAAGTTCCTCGCTTTTGCGCATCATGTTGACTCTGTTGAAGAAGCATTAGAGATTGTAAAAGAATATCGAAAGAAGTATTATGATGCACGTCATTGTTGTTATGCCTATAGAGTAGGCTTTGATGGAACAGAATTTCGTACAAATGATGATGGAGAACCATCTTCTACAGCAGGTAAGCCTATACTTGGACAAATTGACAGTTATGGATTAACAAATACACTTATTTGTGTTATTCGTTATTATGGAGGTATCAATCTTGGTACTGGTGGCTTGATTGTGGCTTATCGTGAAGCTGCTGCAGATGCTTTAGCAAATAGCGAGATTGAAGAAAAATTCATAGAGGAGGAAGTAAAATATACATTTACTTATCCGATGATGAACGATGTTATGCGAATTATTAAAGAAATGAATCCTCGCATTGTTAATCAAGTATTTGACAATACCTGCGAGGTTGTCCTTTTTATCAGAAAAGGGCAGGCAGAAGAACTGCGTACTCGACTGAAGAAGTTATCTTTTGAGTAAGTACCTCTTTGGGATATTCGGCAAATTAGCCTTATTAGTCTAATTAGCCTAAGGCTTAAAAAGTCAATCACTTATTGTTATTGTAAACTATTTTCGTACTCTTCAAAAATAACATACGCTCTTTTAGCTTCTTAAAGACGCCCAATTGACTTGCAAAAGATGCCCTTTAAGCATGTTACTAACGCCCTTTTGAAGTCTAACTAAGCACCTTTTAAAATACATATTGATAACCAGTTGATTTACTGTTGGTTGCAGACTTTCTTTTTAGCAGTATTTTTATCATTATTTATATGTGTTTATCATAGCATTTTGTAAATATTATATCATCCCTTCATCTGTACTTTTGGGGTATAATAATGAATCGATTTTTAGTATAGGAAGATATAGGGAAAATAATTAGTTAACAATATTGGCTATGTGTTGGTTTTATATCTAATTTCCGTTTTTCTATTAAAGCGATACGAAAGGCGATTAGACAATAAACAGGAGAACCTTATTTTATCCCATTCTCTTTTTGCTTTTTTACCTTACTAAACTCTTCTATTCCATTTTTTTTGTGTTACTTTGCAGTTAATTATTTAAGTTTACTAACGTATTAATCCTACCCAGGTAAGGATATATTTTGAGAAAGCTGTCAATGACTAACATAATGAACATGAAAAGGAGCTTGAAATGGCTGATTGCTATTGTTGCAACACCAGTCATTCTGTTTCTTATCCTTGTTGCTTTACTATATTGTCCACCCGTTCAAAATTGGGCTGTAAAACGTGTGGCTGCCTATGTTTCTGATAAAACAGGAATGGAAGTAAGTATCGAACGGGTCAATCTTTCTTTTCCATTAGATCTTCAGTTGGATGGTCTGAAGATGCTTCGTCCGAATGATTCTATTCCTAATAAGAAAGATACGGTGGCAGACGTACATCGTTTAGTGGCAAATGTAGACTTATTGCCATTGCTTAAAAGTAGGGTAGAAGTAAATGAGCTGACATTTACAAAACTAAAAGCAAATACGGTTAACTTTATCGGTGACCTTCGTGTTCGTGGTGATTTGCAACGTTTGCATATTGTTAGCCATGCGGTTAATCTTGTTGGCGATTCTATTCGTGTAAACAAAGCAGATATTGAAGGCGGATGGATAGATATTGCATTGGGCGATACCGTACCCGATGATCCTAATAAACAGAAACCACTTTGGCGTATCAATATCGATAAACTTAATCTTACAAAAACAGATTTTCGTCTTCACATGCCTGGAGATACAATGAGCGTTCGTGCTAACTTCAAGAGAGCAATGGCTACGGGAACTGAACTTTTGCTACATGATAACATATACAAGGTTGCCAACGTAGACTGGCAAGGCGGTGAATTTAGTTATGACCAAAATTATGTGCGACATGCAAGTTCAGGCTTTGATGCAGCGCATATAAACATGCAGGATATTAATTTGGGTATAGATTCATTCCTATATGCTGCTCCTAAAATTCGTTTGCGTGTTCGTACTGCCAATATGAATGAAAAAAGTGGACTGATAGTAAAGGATTTCCGTGGACCATTCTCTATGGATTCTACAAGTATCAATCTTCCTGATATGTATTTCCGACTACCTAATACTGAGCTTTCAGGACGTTTTATGATGGATATGAATGCTTTTGCAGATAAGAATCCTGGACAGATATCTACTCAATTAGATGGATTTTTACGACTGGAAGACTTACGTCCATTCTTAACTTCTGTTCCAAAAAATATCTATCAAGCTATTCCTAATCAACGAATTATCGTAAAAGGACAACTGGAAGGAAATCTTCGTTCAGCTGCATTCAAACAGCTGCGTTTGGCTATGCCGGGTTACTTTGACCTTACAGGAACAGGTTGGATTGCTGACATGATGTCTGGTGCTGGTCATCTTCGTAGTGACTTAAAACTAAAAGGAATAGCCAATAATCTTAGTTTTGTATCCAAGCTACTGCCACACGATGTGCGTAAGACAATATCATTCCCACGTGGAGTAGGTATAAACGGAGATATTCATGTACGTAAAACGCTTTATACGGGTAATATACAGTTGACACAAGGTGGTGGTCGAATTCGTTTGAATGGTGCTTACAATACTGCTACAGAACTTTATCGTCTTATAGCAGATGCTACTGCTTTTCCAGTTCAGCGTTTCTTACCTAATATGGGATTGTCAGCCTTCTCGGGAAGTATAAAGACACAAGGTCGTG
Source organism: Prevotella melaninogenica (assembly GCF_003609775.1). Lineage (NCBI taxonomy): Bacteria > Pseudomonadati > Bacteroidota > Bacteroidia > Bacteroidales > Prevotellaceae > Prevotella > Prevotella melaninogenica. The sequence continues at coordinate 1,202,364 of NZ_AP018050.1, read as the reverse complement.
GAACTGATATCTTAAGTCCGAAATCATCAACAAATCTAAGTCTTAGTATTCGTAGTTTCAAATATGGCAACTATGTATTGGATGGCTTGAATGGTGATATATCAAAGCAAGGAGAGCAACTGTCTGCTCACGTGAAGAGTACAAATCGTATGTTAGGTGGCGACTTCACCTATAAAGGCAGAGTAAACGCTAAACTTGTAGATGGTCATCTTCGTGGTTGGCTACGTCGTGTTGACTTACATGCTATGGGAGTTATGGATCAGAGATATGTTGTCTCTACATGGGCTGATGTTGATGTACGTTCGGATATGAAGGACAATCATCATGTTAGTGGTCCACTTCGTTCGTTCCGTCTTTTGAAAGAGGGAGGAAAGAAGAGTCAACTTCTTGCAGCTGGAAACTTTAATGTGCGGGCTGATGTAGGCGCTAATAGTCTTGAAACTCACGTAAAAGGAAATCTATCTGAAGCTAATTTACATGCATTTGGATTTATAGATAAGCATTATATAACCTCTGCAGATGCTGATATTACGCTCCGCTCTGATATGAAGAAGTACTATGCTGTAAGCGGAAATGTAGGAAATCTATTACTAAGTGAACAGCGTAAGGGAGAGCGTGTACCATTAGCAGAAGGTAATTTTAACCTTGATGCAACCATGCGTGGTGAACAAATTGAAGGCTCAATAAATGGAGTATTCCCACGTGTAGACCTTTATCAGTTGGGAGTTGTTGACAAGGCTATGTCAAGTAGCTTCTCAGCTAATACCTCGTTTGCTATGTCTGGTAAAGACGACATGAATGTTCGTGGTTTGATAGGAGACCTTCGTGTTACCGATAAAGACCGCACCTACGCTCCCGGAGATGTAAACATCGATCTTATGAGTCGTCGTGATACTGTTCATGCTGTTTTGAATGGTGGAGATTTCCGTCTCAATACAGCGTTTAACAGTAGTGTTAATCAATTGACAGAAAGTGGAAAGAGAATTTATAAGGCTGTTCGTGAGCAATTGACTAATCGACGTATTGATCAGGCTGCAATACTTCGTCAGTTGCCTATGGGACATTTTACTCTTCGAAGTGGACGTGACAACTTATTCTCTAACTTGTTAGCACAAGATGGTTATGCCTTTAGTCAGGCTGATATAAATCTAACATCATCTCCTACAAAGGGACTTGATGGACGGATAAATATTGACTCTTTGGTATATAATGATATTCATTTAGATAGTATCAGAGCTGACCTTACCAGTATTGATGGCCAGTTGAACTATACACTATCTGTAAGAAATAATCCTAAGAACGCCTATCCTTATCATGGATACTTGCAAGGTGCACTCTATGAACATGGCTTGCAGACACATGCAACTATCCTTGATAATAAGGGAAAGACTGGCTTTGATTTGGCTATGCAGGCAGCTATGAAGGGTAGGGGAATACAACTTTCAATCATTTCTCCTCAGTCAATCTTAGGTTATAAGTCATTTACAGTTAACGACTCCAATTATATCTATATTGGTCATGACCGTCGTCTATCTGCTAATCTTCGCTTGGAGGCTGCTGATGGAACAGGTATGCTCGTTTCAACAGTAGACACTGATTCAACATCTTTGCAGAATGTAACACTATCAATGAACCATTTTGAGTTGGGTAATTTGCTTAAAGTCTTACCATTTGCACCGAAGTTGTCAGGTATGTTGGATGGTGACTACCACCTTGTTCAGACTGATAAAGAACTCACCATATCAAGTGATATGACTATTAAGAAGCTTGTTTATGAGAATAGTCCAATGGGTGATGTGGGTACACAGTTTGTTTATATGCCTAAGGGGGACGGTTCTCACTATGTGGATGGTATCATAACACAAAACGGAAAGGAAGTCGGTGTACTTTCAGGAACCTATAACAGTGAAGGGGCTGGAGAACTTGATGCTACTTTAGAGATGAATCGTTTCCCACTGAATTACGTCAATGGCTTTGTTCCTGACCAAATTGTAGGACTCGATGGAGTAGGAGAAGGTACGTTAACGGTAAAAGGTCCGCTGAAGAAGTTGGATATCAATGGTGAAGTTTATCTTGATTCGTCTTACTTGGTGAGTGTTCCATACGGTATAAAGATGCGCTTCGCTGATGATCCTGTTCAAATACGCAATAGCCATATTCAGTTTGAGAACTTTGAGCTATTTGCAAGTAATGGTTCACCACTTGACATATCAGGATACTTAGACTTCTCAGATCTGGACAAGATGAAGCTTGATGCGCAAATGAGAGCTAAGAACTTCCAAATTATTGATGCGAAGAAAAATCCTCGTTCAGAAGTTTATGGAAAGGCTTTTGTTGACTTTTCAGGACGAATAAATGGACTTTTAAGCAATTTACAGTTAACTGGTAAACTTGACGTTTTAGGTAGTACAGATGTTACATACGTGGTACGTGATGGTACACTTACTACGGATGATGAATTAAAAGACCTTGTTCAGTTTACTAACTTCAATGATTCTACAATTGATGTTATTAAACGTCCAGATATTATGGGCTTTACAATGGCTCTTAGTGTAGATATTGATGAGCAAGCACATGTCTTCTGTGCGTTGAATGCTGACCAGTCTAATTATGTCGACTTCGTTGGTGGTGGCAATCTACTTCTTAACTATGACCCAACAAATGGAGTGCAGGTTCGTGGTAGATATACGTTGAGTGATGGTAAGATGAAATACTCTTTGCCAGTTATTCCACTCCGCACTTTCAATATTAAAGACGGAAGTTATCTTGAGTTTACAGGTGATCCAATGAAGCCTACACTGAAAATTACTGCAACAGAAGAAGTAAGAACAAGTGTATCCAGTGGTTCTGGGGAAAGTAGAATCGTTGATTTTGAATGTGGTGTAAGTCTTAGCAAGCAATTCCCTAAACCTGGAGTTGAGTTTATCATCACCGCTCCAGATGATCAAGAGATGCAGAATATTCTTAATATCAAGAGTGTTGAGGAACGTTCAAAACTTGCAGTTACGATGTTGGCATCGGGTATGTACTTTGATGGCGATAACTCAGCAAGCGCCAATACAGCTATGAGTGGTGCATTAGCAGGCTTCCTACAGACACAGGTTAACTCTATTACGGGTAAGGCACTCAACTCAATGGGGCTCGACTTAACAGCCAACATGGAAAGTGCTGCCGATGTGAATGGTAACTTACACACAGACTATACCTTCAAGTTCTCAAAACGTTTGTGGAATAATCGCCTACGTATTATCATGGGTGGACGAGTATCTACAGGCTCACAGTTCTCTGAAGATAATGGTGCTTACTTCGATAATTTCTCACTTGAGTATCGTCTTAATCAGAAAGAAACAAAGTATTTGAAACTCTATTATGAGCGTGAGGCATACGATTGGTTGGAAGGTAACTTGAGTGAGTTTGGAGCTGGCTTCATGTGGCGCCGTAAGTTACGCCATTTCAAGGATATTTTCCGATTCAAAGAGGATAATTCTGTGGTAAAGCCACAGACAGAGAAGCCTAAACGCGACACATTAATCAACTTTGTAAATGAAAAGAAATAATAATCATATAAGTTCAGTAAGTAAAAAAAGAGTCATAAAACTATTCGTTTTTATGGCATTCTTATTCATGCTTGCAGCCTGTAGTACGACTTCAGCCATCCCTGATGGTGAATACTTATATACAGGTATGGAATCAACAAAATACAGTAATTACCAATCAAATCAGCATTTTAATGATGTGAAAGAAGAATTAGACTTAGTACTTGCAACTAAGCCTAACGCTGCTTGGTTGGGTAGTCCCAGTGTACGTTCTCCTTTCCCTGTCGGTTTATGGATATGGAATGCTTTTTCACAAGACACAACAGCATTCAGTCGTTGGTTAGTACGCGCGTTTGGTTCTTCACCAGTATTGATGAGTTCAACAACACCAGACTTACGTGTAACGGTGGGTGAGAATCTCTTACGTAAGCGCGGTTATTTCAATGGAAAGATAAGCTACGAGAAGCTTGCACAGAGTAATCCAAAGAAGATGCGCTTACAGTATGCTGTTGATATGGGACGTTTATGGCTGCTTGATAGCGTACAATATACTAACTTTCCGCCTTCAGCAGATAGTTTGATACGAAAGAATCTGGATAAAGCTATTATTCGCAAGGGTGATGCTTTTGATGTAGCAACACTTGAGCAAGAACGTAAGCGAATAACAGAGCTTTTCCGTAATAATGGTTACTATTATTATCAGAATAACGATGCAAGCTATCTTGCTGATACAACGAAGGCTTATGGTTTAGCATCTATTCGTTTGCAAATGGCTGATTCAGTAAGTGAAAAAGCTTTGAGGAAGTGGACTATTGGAACAATTAATATCAATTTACAGCGTCAGTTTATTGATTCTCTTACTCAGCAACGGCGTTTTCGTGATGTTATTGTAAATTATAATGGTTCGCACATGCCGCTTCGTCTACGTGCAATAGCTAATGACTTGAAGATATGGCCTGGTACTGTTTACAATAATGAATTGTTTGAAAAGAGCCAGCAGCAATTGAACAGTAGTGGACTATTCGCTGCTACAAACTTCACATTCACTCCTCGTGACACTACCGATACGTGTAATGTCTTGGACATGACAATTAATTGTGTCTTTGATAAGCCTTATGATTTTTATATTGAGGCTTATGGTAAGGGAAAGACCAGTGGAAGATATGGTCCAGAAGGCATCATTGGTCTAACGAAGCGTAATGCATTTCGTGGCGGTGAGAAACTTAACTTGCGCGTACATGGCTCTTACGAATGGTCTGCAAGTACTGATGATAATGGTAATGATCGACTTGGATTGAATAACTACGAGTATGGTGCTGAAGCAAGTCTACAGTTCCCACGTCTTGTTAATCCTTTCATTACACCACCACGAAAGCGTTGGGAACGAGAAGAGAGAAAGAGTGCTGAAGCTGCAGAGAAGGGACTTGTTTATATTCCAAAGGGTCCACGCACTTATTATACGACACCATCAACTACGCTTAAAGCTTCTGTAGATGTATTGAATCGTTCTAAGTATTTCAAACGCCACGTTGTATCTGGCGAGTTAACATACCAATGGCAACCAAACGAACGTAATAGTTATTCGTTCTCTCCGTTGACATTGACTTATGAGTATATGCATAACGTGACCGACCGTTATCTTGAATTGATAGATAGTGTTCCATATCTTGAAGTATCATTGGCAGACCAGTTCATACCAAAGATGATGTTCCAATATACCTTTATGAGTCCAGCTCATTATAAGAGTCCTATTAAGGCATGGGTAACTGTTAGTGAAGCATCTAATATCTTATCTGCAGGCTATGCGGCGTTCGGCAGACGTTGGAGTGAAAAAGAAAAGAAACTTTTCAAAAATCCATACGCACAATTTTTCAAAGTTGATGCCAATCTTACAAAAGTATGGAGCATAGGAGAGAAGAGTGGTATTGCTGCCCACGTCAATTTGGGTACGCTATGGGCTTATGGTAATAGTCGTTTTGCACCTTATACTGAACAATTCTATGTGGGTGGAGCTAATAGTATCCGTGCGTTTAATGCCCGACAAATAGGTCCAGGACGTTATCGCTCAACGCAGCGTCGACGTTCATACGTAGAGCAAACAGGTGATATTAAACTGCAATTCAATCTTGAATATCGTCCTCACCTTATGGGTTCACTCTACGGAGCAGTTTTCCTCGATGCTGGTAATGTTTGGACAATGCACTACGACGATGGTCGACCAGAAGGACATTTCAAGATAAAGAATGTATTAAATGAAATGGCACTCGGTACGGGAGTTGGTCTACGCTACGATATTGGCTATTTTATGATTCGTCTTGATTGGGGACTTGGATTACACGTACCTTATGAAACGGGTAAAACAGGCTTCTATAACATATCTAAATTTAAGGATGCACAAGCCTTCCACTTGGCAATTGGTTTGCCATTCTAATCTTGTATGATTTTCAACTATTCAGCCCCGTTAATTCGATTAGCGGGGCTGAATAGTTTTATTTGTGTCTTATTATTCTCTAAGACTATAACTATAATATGATCTAACATCAATTCTCACTTACGTGTTTTTGCCAAACACATATTGTGCTGATGCTTAACACATGTGGTGTTGATGGTAAGTACTCATGTTCTTTAATACCAAACACATTGAATATTACCATTTAAAAGAAAGCAGTAGAGAGTCAGAAAAGTACTTTTAAACAACTATATGCAAACGAAAAGACTTTACAAAAGTAACGAAGTTGTGAGTGTTTATTTATCAAAAAACACCTCTTTCTTATGCGTTTGTAACTCACAGCAGTACAAATAGTTATAAACTTGCATTTTAAAAGGTGCTTAGTAAGGGTTCAAAAGGGCGTTAGTTAGCATTCAAAAGGGCATCTTTTGAAAGCCAATTAAGCATCTTTTAAAAGCTAAAAGAGCATGTATTAGAATTGAAACTGTGGAAAATATCTGACAAATAGTAAAGTGGAAACATACTATTATACAAGAAGCTCCTATAGTTAGGAGCTTTTAAAATGAATTATCTTGTATATTTAGTTATACTACTATATAACTCAATTCTTGTTATTCTCCTCTCTGGAGAACAGGAGTTTGGGGTAAAGATTATTTCCTTACATAGTTTACAAATGCGTATGCAGGATTATCATCAGTAGCAGGACGTTCCTCACATGATTCTACAACCCACGTACCATCATTATATTCTGGGAAGAAAACATCTGCTTGTGGAGGAGTAGCAGCTATCTCTGTGAGGTAGAGATGGTCTGCAATAGTAAGCGCCTCTTTATAAAGACTTGCCCCACCAATGATAAAAGCCTTTTCCTCTGTCCCTATATGTTTAAGAGCTTCTTCAAGCGAAGAGTAGACATCGCAGTTAGGGAAGTCTGTTTCCGTTCTACTGAGTACAATGTTTCTACGATTAGGCAGTGCACCTTTCGGTAATGAATGGAAGGTCTTACGCCCCATGATAACAGTATGTCCTGTTGTTAGTTGCTTAAAACGCTTAAGGTCTTCTCTAATGAAATAGACCATATCATTCTGATAACCAATGGCACGATTGGCTGCTACTGCAGCAATGATATTTATTTCCATAATGGTGTTTTTTGACCTCCCCCAATCCCTCCAAAGGAGGGGAGTACTGATTTAGCAATCAATTTGGTGAAGGATTTAAAGTTCTTGACTAATATACTTTACTACAAAATTAAGAGAATAGCTACTCCCTATTTGCACTCCCCTCCTTTCAGAGGGGTTGGGGGAGGCTTTTTTACACTGCAACTACTCCTGGAATATGTGGCAAGGGATCGTAATCAGTAAGTTCAAAGTCTTCAAACTTAAAGTCAAAGATATCCTTTACATCTGGGTTAATCTTCATTTTTGGCAGTGTACGTGGTTCACGAGTAAGTTGGAGTTTAGCCTGCTCAAGATGATTTAAATAGAGATGTGTATCACCTGTAGTATGAATAAATTCACCTGCTTCGAGTCCTGTAACCTGTGCAATCATTTGCAAAAGGAGAGCGTATGACGCAATGTTAAAAGGTACACCGAGGAAGCTGTCAGCTGAACGCTGATAGAGTTGGAGCGATAGTCTACCTTCTGCAACATAGAATTGGAAAAGACAGTGGCAGGGTGGGAGAGCCATATCATCCACCTCTGCTGGGTTCCATGCAGTAACCATCATACGACGTGAGTCTGGATTGTGCTTAATCATATCCACGACATTCTTAATTTGATCAATAGTACCACCCTTGTAATCAGGCCATGAACGCCACTGATGCCCATAGACTGGACCAAGTTCACCATTCTCATCAGCCCACTCATTCCAAATCCTTACACCATGCTCTTGTAGGTAACGCACATTCGTATCACCACGTAAGAACCATAGTAATTCATAAATAATACTCTTCAAATGAAGCTTCTTAGTTGTCAATAGTGGAAAACCATCGCGCAAGTCAAAGCGCATCTGATGTCCAAAAATAGATAAAGTTCCAGTTCCGGTTCTATCACCTTTCTGTGTTCCTTCTGTGAGGATGCGGTTGAGGAGGTTTAAATATTGTTGCATAATTGTCCGTTTATTTCTAAGATATTGTAGGAATATATTGTTTTCTGGATTTTTCTTGTCTACATTTATATTATAAAAGAACCAAAGGCTCGTCTGGTATATGTGTACTCTTTATGCGCCATTCCTGTGGATAAAGATTGTTTGCACGGTTTCCGAGGTTCTTTGCAAAGCCTATCAGAAACCCTTTATAAGTAAGCAGTACGATACCACGTGGAGCTTCTGAAGTCAGTACGATAGCCTCATGACGAAGGTAAGCAATAGCTGTTTGGTAATCAACTTCTACAGTAGAATAAGCCGATTTATCAGTAGAAAAGGAGAGTGCCAACGTATGGTCAGGAATAATTGTCTTCCCTTTTTGTATTCCTTCTTTTACTCCATACGAGAGAATGCGAAGACGTTTACGACCTTCGGCGATAGCTTTATCAATATCAATAGTTGTCTTACTATTAAGCGCATCATTCTCTCCACGCTTACGAATGATAGCCATAAAGATTCCTTCACCACGTGTCTTACCAGGAAGGAATCGGTAGACTGGGAAATCCCGACCGTCATTAAGTGGGTTATCAATGAGTGATCCTGTTATATTCCATGCCTCTTCTGTAGGTACAGAGAGAAGTTCTGCATCATATTCGTTGAGAATCCATGCAATATTCTCTTCATCTTCATGTGCATTAAAGGTACAAGTAGAATAAATGAGAATACCTCCTGGCTTTAAGTTGTCCCATATATCAGCAATAATACTACGCTGAAGTTGCCAACAATTCTCAACATTCTGTGGGCTCCATTCCTCTATTGACTGTGGGTCTTTACGGAACATTCCTTCACCAGAGCAAGGAACATCGGCAATGATAACATCAAAACCAAGCTTTGACTTTTTATAATCACGAGGGTAGTTGTTTGTAACAACGACATCATCATGACCAAACTTTTGTACATTCTCTGCCAATATTTGTGCTCGTTTTCCTATCGGTTCGTTAGAGAAAAGAAAGGATCCTGCAGGTAAGGATGCACGTGCGCAAGTTGTTTTACCGCCTGGAGCAGCACAGAGATCGAGTGCCATAACAGGCTGTTTTACCAAGTGTTGTAAAACATGAGATAGAAACATAGATGATGCTTCCTGCACATAATAAACTCCAGCATGGAGTAGTGGGTCAAACGTAAAGTTAGGTCTTGTTTCCAACCAATAGCCATCCTTGCACCAAGGAATAGGCTGAGGATTCAACTCTGGATTAACTTTATGAGTGCCTTCTGCCAACTTAAAGGGATTTAGACGAATACTCACAGGTGCTATTTCGTCCAACCCTTTTAGGAATGTATGATAAAGGCTATCACCAAAAAGACTACGAGTATAATCTGTGAAGGCATGAGGAAGTCTTTTTTCAACTTCTTCTATACCCCTTACTTCTTGCCCATCTGAATTAAAAGAACAAGAAGATTGTGCTGCCTGATATTGCTGGCTATTATCTTTTGTCATATACTTTAGGGAATGTCAATAATTATCATTCCATCATCATCAAGACTTTCTTTCTTCTTTGGTTTTGGCTGTTGCTTAAGATTTCCCTTCTCATCAAACATGCCGTATGTTGTTCGAAGCACTGTAAACTCAGTACGGCGGTTCAACTGATTGGCTGTTTCTTGCTTCTCCTTATCAAGTTTCTTAATGAAATCTTCAGTGAGTACATCGTTTTCTTTCAGCCAAGAGTATTTCTCTGTGACCTTCTTACGAATCTTCTTAGGACGTTCTTTACCATATCCAACTGGTGTAAGGCGGTCACGAACGATACCATGTGCAGTGAGATAAGCCACTACGGCATCTGCACGTCGTTGTGAAAGACGTTTGTTATAATCAGCAGAACCAAGGTAATCAGTGTGAGCTGAGAGTTCTATTGTTACGTTTGGATTCTCTTTGAGTAGGTTGACAAGAGCATCCAAAGCCTTCTCTGATTCTGGTCGAAGTGTCGCTTTATCAAAGTCATAGAAGATGTTGTCTATCAATACAGGTACGTTGATTCCTGCTAAAGCAAACTGAAGGGTATGTATTTTAGAATCATCTACATTACCAACCTTTATCTCTTCTTTATGATTTAAGTAACCGTTACAGGTTGCAAGGAAGATATAATTAACGCCAGGTTGTATCTCTTGTTCGAAAGAACCATCACCTTTGACGGCTAACTTCTTGTTGGTTCCATCATCACCAACCATAAATATCTGTGCAGCTGGCAACTCATAACCATCCATTTCATAGACCCATCCCTTCACAGTCTGGATGATTTCAGGGAGTTCAAAGCTATAGATATGATCCCAACCTCGTCCGTCCCCACGGTTTGAAGAGAAAAAACCACGATTATGAATACCCTCGAAAGTCATACCAAAGTCGTCACCTTGTGAGTTAAGAGGATATCCTGGATGTTCCAAGTGGTAGCGACGATCGCTACCAACTTTAGCTATAAAGATGTCAAGCCCCCCCAAACCACCATGTCCATTACTTGAGAAATAAAGGTCACCGTTAGGTCGGAAAGTAGGAAATTCCTCGTCTCCAGGAGTATTGATTGGTTCTCCAAGGTTCTCAACACCTCCTGTTGTACCCCCTGTCAGACGTACACGCCAGATGTCAAGACCACCTTTTCCGCCTGGCATATCACTGGTGAAATAAAGCCAATTACCATCTGGTGAAACAGCAGGATGCGCAAAACTCGATAGCGTATCACGACTAATTTCCAACTTATTAGCCTTTCCCCAAGCAGCATCAGAGCGATTGCTTACTGATATTTGAGCATAGCGAGGGTTGCTGGGGTCAGTCAAGCATTGTGTAATATACATCTCCCTACCATCTACAGAGAAAGCAGGTGTACCCTCATCTGCCTCTGTATTCAATGCAGACTCAATAGCCTTTGGAGTACTCCATTTACCTTTATCATCCTTTTCACTAAGGAAGATGTCACCAGCCTTTGCACCAGTAATACCACTCACTTCATCACCTTTGGCTTCATTTCGTGTAGAAGTAAAGTAAAGCTGTTCGTATTTATCACCGAAAAGCATTGGCGAATAATCTTGTCGACGTGAGTTAAACACGTCCATACGCTTCACAATATACTTCGAACCACGCTCTTTTACGCTTGCAGCTATTGATGCAGCCTGAAGCTCTTGAGCTATCAATTGATTGTTAGGCATTGAATCAAGCGCAATGCGATACTCCTTAACAGCCTCCGCATAACTACCTTCCTTCATTAGATTATCAGCCAAACGCTTATGCGTCTCACCATTATCCAGTTTATAACGGATAGCATTTCTATAAGCTGCTATCGCTCGTTGAGAAGACGAAATACGCTCATAGCACTCAGCCATCTTCAAAGACAACTCTCCTCGTTGGCGTCTATCCTTAGGTGATGTACGCTGATAAGCTGTTTTGAATTGGGTCGCAGCGTCATAATATTCGCCCAAGGAAAGGTGTTTTTCGCCTTTCTTAATATTTCTATCTATACCGCATGACGTCAGCATCAACGTGACACCAACAGCTAACAGAAGATTCTGTCGCTGTTTGCGAAGTATATGTAAAAGCCTTAGGTAGTTCATATTAATATTCTAACGCTTGCTCTTTCAATTTATTGCCTATATTCTTTATCTGTCTTCTAATAAAAGAAATAACTCGTAAACTTGTTTACTTGTAAACTCGTCAACTAACTTATAGTTCCACAACCGTGATACCTGCACCGCCAAACTGTACATGTTCATCGCGATAGTTTGTAACATTAGGAACACTGCCAAGATACTGTCGGATGAGCTGACGAAGTATTCCATTGCCTTTACCATGAAGAATACGCACCTGACTTGCCCCAACAAGGATAGCATCATCTATAAAGTATTGCACCTGATTTAAGGCTTCATCAGCCCTCATACCACGTACATCCAACTCTTGTCGGAACTGGTTACGATGCTTATCAATGGTTTCACGAGTCTCACGACTATAGTTATAAGCTTGGAATTGCTTCTGTTCTGACTGAATAGTTGCCGCATCAACATGCTCCAAACGACTAATAGCCATCTTAGTTCTCATACCACCAAAGATAACAGTTGCCTGCTTTCCTTCAATAGATTCCACCTTACCAACAGACGTTAGACCCTTTATACGTACAGAATCACCAGCCATAACGAGCCCACCTCCTTGCTGTTTACGTACGGCATTCTTCAATGCCTCAGCAGCAGCTTGCTGCTTACTTGCTTTTTCTTTCAGATGCTGTTCATGGCGTTCCTTGCGACTTTTAATCTTATCAACCTTCTTCTGAAAATCGTCATCAGAGAGTAATCCACTACTTTTTAGTTTCTTCTTATTCGAGGTTTTAGGCTTATCACTCTTATTTCCATCCAATAATCCTGCCTCATAAGCAGCCAATTCTTGACGAATACGTTTGGTCTCCTCCTTCTCAGCTTGCTTCTCTCTAATTTCTCGGATAGCGTTTTCTATACGACGATTGCTCTCCTTAATAATCTCTTCAGCTTGTGCCTTAGCACGATTAAGAATCTCCTTACGGCTTTGTTCTAACGCTGCAATATCTTTTTCATATTGACTGATACGTTTCTCCAATTCCTTCTCATGACTATGAATGGTTTGACGCTTGTTCTCCCAATAACGTTTATCTCGAACAATATCCTGTAAGTATTTGTCACTCTGAATATAATCAGAACCTACAATTTCAGATGCGTCACGAATTACGTCCTCAGGTATTCCCGTCTTTCGAGCAATCTCAATAGCAAACGAACTACCGGGTCTACCGATAGCTAACTGAAAGAGTGGGCGCATTTCATGGCGGTCATAGAGCATCGCACCATTGACTGTGCCAGGGTGTTCTTCCGCAAAATGCTTGAGATTTTGATAGTGAGTTGTAATTACAGCCCAAGCATGTTTCTGCCAGAACTGACGTAAAACAGACTCAGCTATTGCTCCACCAATCTGTGGTTCCGTACCAGTTCCGAACTCGTCAATAAGGATAAGCGTACGATCAGAAGCACGACGCATCATCATCTTCATATTCATCAAGTGTGAAGAATAGGTACTAAGGTCATTCTCAATACTCTGTTCATCACCGATATCAATCATAATATCCGTAAAGATACCAGTGGTTGAGCGATCACCAACAGGAATTGAAAGACCACATTGAAGCATATACTGAAGCAAACCCACAGTTTTCAAACAAACCGATTTACCACCAGCATTCGGACCAGAGATAATCAACAGATGCTTGTCTTTTGTGAGTTGAATATCGAGGGGAACAACACTTGAAGGAACATTGCGTGTATTGTTCTCTTCTTCTAATATTGTGTCGTAGTCTTGTGTATTATCAACCTCATTAGAAACTTTATCTATTTCGTTATTATCACCAGATAATGAATAGTTTAATTTATTGTTATGCTTTCGTTCTAATGATAATTGAAGTAGAGGATGAATAGCTCTTATCCAGTCAATATGAGGATTCTCTGCCACCTGTGGCTCAAAGCTCTTAAAGAGTCGAGCAAGCTCAGCTTTTGCACGAATAAAGTCTACAGCCGCCATAAGATTGTAAGAGTCGAGTATCTCACGTACATTAGGACGTACCTGTTTAGCAAACTCTGTGAGAATACGAATCATCTCTCTTCGCTCCTCATTCTCAAGTTCACGAATCTTATTGTTAGCTTCAACAACCTCTGTTGGTTCTATATAGACAGTCCTACCCGTAGCACTTTCATCATGTACAATACCCGAAATCTTACGTTTTAAGCCCGGTGCAACAGGAATAACCAGACGACCATCACGCAAAGTTGGTGTGACATCCTTCTCAACAAGTCCTTCTCCCTGCGCAGCACGTAAGATACCATAGAGTGTGCGTGAGATACTTCCCTCGATGCGAGCCAACTCACGACGTATCTGAAGCAGTTCAGGAGAGGCATTATCACGCATCTTACCGAATTTATCGATAATCTGCGAAATGCGCTGAACAAGCAAAGGGAAGGTTGCAACACCATCAGCAAGATTGTAAAGAGCAGGATAGAAATGACGTATTTCGCCCTGTTCAGTCTCCTCTCCACGGCTCAGAAAGTTCACAATAGCAATAATTATCTCTAATGAACGCTTCAAATCAAAAAGTTCTTCCACCTCCATGTGGGTTCCTTCCAAGCGGATTCGTGCCACACTTTCGCGTACATCAAAGAAATTATCTAAAGGAAAGTCGTCTTGTCCCTCTTGTATTCTGCGAAACTCTCTAATCTCTTCCATCCAAGTATTCACCTGTGTGACATCAGTAGAAAAGTTCATTGCATCTATTTGTTCCTTTCCTAACGGTGAAAGACAGCGTGCACGCAGGAGTGAACGAACCTCCGTGAAACCAATTTTTTGCTCAAAGTTCTTGGGATATATCATTTCTTAATCTTCACTATGTGTTATTTTTAGGCTATTATTTCAGTATTATTTTTTCTGTAAAATTACTAAATCAACAATCCATATTTGCTAATATTATGAAGCAGCCTATTGAACTGCAAATTTACAAAATGTTTCTGTAATATGGATAGTATAAATGAAGAACCTTTGAAGCCAAGTTGATTAATAAACCACAATAGACTATTATTAGCACTAATAGTACAGTTTGCAAACTCAATGACTGTGTTTTTCTCAGATAAAACATCTCACATGTTAGATTAGTTATCAGTAGCTTTTTTATTATATAATGACGACAAGAACTGTTCAACCTTCCCATTCTCTATTGACGTGTTATAATCAAACACATGACGTGTTGATACTCCGCACCATTGGTGCTGATGCTCCGCACGTATGGTGCTGATGGTATTTACAATTGCATTATAGGCTTAAAACGTAAGCAGTTTAGGGAATTAAAGAAAGGAATAATACTCTAAACAGACATAAAATATAAAGTTTTTTATACAATAGTGTATGGTTTTTCTATTTTACGACCATATTATTTAAGAATTTTGTGTAAGTTTGCATATAACTCTACAGATGCTTATTTTCATTATTGAAAATCGGTTATAGAACTCATTTACTGATGCCAATCTATTATGAGAAAACTAATATTTACTATATTACTGATATGCTTTAACACATCATTGTATGCGCAGACAAACAATGTATTATTGAGTCGTATCCTTCGGCAAGTACAATTGTTTCCACAGGAAAAGACATACATATTTACGGATGCAGAGAGTTATCAGGCGGGACAACGAATCCATTTGCGTGTATTCTTAGTGAATGCCGTAGTTCATCAGACGGATAGTATGAGTCATTACGTATATGTAGAACTCCTTAATTCAGAACATCTTGTTGTAAAGCGAGTACGTTTGATACGAAGCGATCAAGGTTTTGTTGGACATATAGACATCCCTGAGGGAGTAGTAAAAGGACGTTATTTGTTGCGTAGCTATACGAAGAATATGTTGAACCTCAGTAGCTATGAAAGTCTTAAAAGTATCTTTATTGGTGGGCAGGGAAAGCTCTTACCTTGCAAATATAGTAAGGCTACAAATACGATTAAAGGAAATACTAAATTAAAGTTGTATATCAATAAATTAGGAAATAATATTAAAGTAAGTATTGATAATTATTCTGATAGTATTAAAACCGATTATAGACTCTTTATTCACTGTCGTTCCGTTCCTATATACTTTGGAAAAATAAGCAAAGATAAAGATGTTATTCTGAGTTATGATAGTCTGTCTCAAGGTGGAATTTACTCTTTCCAACTTCTTGATGCCAACTTAAACACAGTTGAAGAAAAACTGAAGTTAATATATCCAGAGAAAGAATTGTGTACTATATCAGTAAAATGGATAGAAACAGAAAAGACAAATGACGGTCAAGTACCTTGTATTATCAAGGCTAATAATCTACGTGAGGGGGAAACAATGGACGTATCTGTACGTGTAGAATATGGTGGAACAAACCTTTTAGATGGACAATCAAATATTCTTTCTCATTTATTATATGATATGGATGTAGCAGATCGTCCAGAGCAACCAGCATCGATTCTTTTCAATAATGAGTCAGAACGATTGCTCGATAGCTGTAGTTGGAATCGATATCGAATGGCCGACGTAATTAAAGGGGAATGTAAGAAGGGAAAGATTAGTATTGAGAAATCGACAGTAATACGAGGACGAGTTGAAACATTGATTGGTCATAAGCCCATAAAAGAAGGTGTAGTAAATCTTATTTCACCCGATAAAGGTTTTTATGCTGTCACTAAAACCGATGCACAAGGTCGTTTTTCATTTGAAGGTATAGATTTTCCAGAAGGCACACAATATGTTCTTAATGCGTTTACAAAGGCTGGAAAATCATGGGTAAAACTGCTATTAGACGAAGAGGAGTTCCCCTCATATACTGGCCAACTCCCTCCGTTTGAATGGATAGGAAATGATACAACACGTATAGATGCAACATTGGCACTTCCTAAAGGTGGTATACAAATGGAAGAAGTGAACGTTTTTAGTCATCAGCCTACCTATTCTTCTCGTTCTGATGCTTATGCGCGCACCGCAGACTTCTCCTTTGGACTTCGTGATATAGAAAGCATTGGCGCAACTTGTTTGCATGAGTTGTTGCGCAGAGTACCAAGTGTTAGAGTAGAATTGGGAAAATGCTATGTGCGAGGGGGGACGGCTGTAGATGGAAAAAGACCTGCCGCTATTGCCATAGATGGAATATTTCTAAATGATGATTACGACTTAGACAACGTTCAAATGTCTGATGTTGAGAGAGTAGATGTCTTTAAGGGTGGCTCAACAGTTATCTGGGGAGCGATTGGTGGTATGGGTGTTATCTCAATAACAACAAAGAAAGGAGATTTCAAAGCAGCTTCTGTACCACTAACAAATACGAAGACTTTTACAACATTAGGCTATCAAATTCCACAAAGTTACACTCCTAACGCACATACTCCAGTGTGGTTACCTTCATTACGTGGTAGCTCTTTCCGTCTACTTTTACCATCAGAATATAGTTCAAACTATCATATTATAATTGAAGGTGTGACAAGTGAAGGGAGAATTATCCACTATGTGGGAGAGTTAGGGAAGTAGGATAGGGTGGTTAGATAGATTACTGGGAGTCCCAATTAATGTATTCTCCCTTCTATCATGATTTATAAAAAGAAAAAAGTTAGAGGAGTTAAATAATTACCATCATCTTCTATCATTCGCTTTTCAATACGAATAGTAGGTGATTATTTAACTCCTCTAACTGCTTATAACGCTTGATTAGTATAAAAACGTATTAATCATCAAGCAATGTTGATGAACGAACACGGCTTAATGTTTCTGGGGTCATCTGCAGATAGCTGGCAATATAAACCAGTGGTGCACGCAAGATAACCTGTGGGCTTAGCTTACACATTCTCTTATAACGAGCTTGTGCAGTCTCAAAACGTACAAGGTCTGCGTGAACCTGTGAAGTGATAAGACTCTCTTCCAATATCTTACGATAGAGAATCTGAATGTTGACATTATGAAGTGCTACCTGCTCTAACTTCTGTTTTGGTAGAGCATAAACCCATGTTGGCTCTAAAGCCTCAACTTGTAGTTTAGTAGGCTCCTCACGGAAAAGACTTTCAATACACATAAAGATACTTCTGTCCTCTCCTAAGTGTTCTGTAATCTGCTTACCATTTTTGAAATAGAATTGGCGAATAAGACCTCTTTCTATATAATAAACGTGCTTGCAGACCTCACCCTCACTGAGAATCATCTGTCCTTTAGCGAATTTCATTGGCACGAGGATACTTTCAAGTACATCCAACTCGTCATGAGTCATCGTACTATATTTACGTGCCAATTCACGCGCTATATCTCTTGTATCGTTTACCAAATCTTTCATTTTCCTTTCCTTTCTTATACCTTTGATTTTAATCTAACTTCAATACTGCAAGGAATGCCTTCTGTGGTACCTGTACGTTTCCAATCTGCTTCATACGCTTCTTACCCTTCTTCTGCTTCTCAAGAAGTTTACGCTTACGGCTAATGTCACCACCATAACACTTGGCAGTAACATCCTTACGTACTTGCTTAACGGTCTCTCTTGCTATAATCTTTGCTCCGATAGCAGCCTGAATAGCGATATCAAACTGCTGACGTGGAATTAAGTCTTTTAGCTTCTCGCATATTCTTCGTCCAAACACAACAGCATTACTCTCATGTGTCAGTGCTGAAAGGGCATCAACAGGCTCTCCATTCAAAAGAATATCAAGCTTTGCCAACTTAGAAGGGCGGTACGAATCTATATGATAATCAAATGAAGCGTATCCTTTTGAAATGCTCTTCAACTTATCATAAAAGTCTATCACAATCTCACCCAACGGAATCATGAAGAGGAGTTCCAAACGATTTCCACTCACATAGTTCTGGCTAATAAGTTCACCTCGCTTATCAAGACAAAGCGTCATGATAGGACCTATGAACTCGCTGGAAGTAATAATAGATGCCTTGATATATGGTTCTTCAATATGATCAATCATTGTCTGATCTGGTAGACCAGATGGGTTATGAACCTCTTTCTCGTTTCCTTGCTTGTCATATACCATGTAGCTTACGTTAGGAACAGTGGTAATAACATCCATATTGAACTCACGATCCAAACGCTCCTGTATAATCTCCATGTGAAGCAGGCCTAAGAAGCCACAACGGAAACCAAAGCCCAAAGCCTGAGAGCTCTCTGGCTGGAAGGTTAATGAGGCATCATTCAACTGCAGTTTCTCCAAAGATGTACGCAAACCTTCGTAGTCATTTGGATCAACAGGGTAGACGCCAGCAAAGACCATAGGCTTAACTTCCTGGAATCCTTCAATAGCTTTCTCACAAGGATTAACAATATGGGTAACAGTATCACCCACTTTCACCTCAGTGGCATTCTTAATACCTGAGATGATATATCCAACTTCGCCCGTTGAAAGCTGTTGAGTAGGCATCATATCCATCTTCAATACGCCCACTTCATCAGCAGCATATTCCATACCTGTCTGTACAAACTTAACTTTATCACCCTTTCTAATGACACCATTCTCAATCTTACACAGTGTAATAATACCACGGAAGGAATTGAAAATAGAGTCAAAGATAAGTGCCTGCAAAGGAGCTTTGATATCACCAGTTGGTGAAGGGATGCGCTTAATGATTGCTTCAAGAATGTCTGGCACGCCCTCACCAGTCTTTCCACTGGCACGAATAATATCTTCAGGGTCACAACCAATAAGATCAACAATCTCATCCTCAACCTCTTCTGGCATAGCATTAGGCATGTCAATCTTGTTGATAACAGGAATAATCTCCAAGTTATGATCGATAGCCATATAGAGGTTAGAAATCGTCTGAGCCTGTACTCCCTGTGTTGCATCAACGATCAGCAATGCTCCTTCACATGCAGCAATGCTTCGTGACACCTCATAAGAGAAGTCTACGTGTCCCGGAGTATCAATAAGATTAAGGACATATTTCTCCTTATCCAATGTGTACTCCATTTGGATAGCATGACTCTTGATAGTAATACCACGCTCACGCTCCAAATCCATATCATCGAGCATCTGCCCACCAGTAATCTTTATCGTCTGAGTATATTCAAGGAGACGATCCGCCAAGGTTGACTTACCATGATCAATATGGGCAATAATGCAGAAATTTCTTATATGATTCATCCGTTTGTCTATATTTTCAAAGTGCAAATATAGTTATAAATATTGAGAATTAAGAACCTTAAAATAAGAAATTGCCTATTTTTTCTTATCTTTGCAACAGATATATGGTTAGGGTGAAAATAAAAGGTGTTATCTTTACATAAAGCCCCTTACAAATTAATATTAACTTGAATGAGAATGAAACACTTACTTTATGCAGGCGTACTGCTGCTTTCTCTTTCTGCTTGTCGTAACAGTCTGGAGGACAGAGCAGCACAGGAATGCAAAGAATATACCGAGAAGAAGTGTCCTACACCCGTAGTAAATGACACAAGAATGGACAGTATGGTCTTCGAACCATCGACTCGTACAATCCATTACTATTACTCACTTGTTGGAAATGCTGATAATGAACAGGCTATTATTTCTAAGAAGTCAGAGTTAAGAAAAGCTTTAAATGATGCGTTAAAGGCTGATGCTGGTACAAAAGGTTATAAGGATGCTGGCTTCAATTTCAGATATACTTATCGTTCAGGCAAGACTCCTTCAAAGGTGTTGCTGGATGAACAATACACTGAAAAAGACTATTAAAAGCTGAAAAAAAGGATTTTAGAGAGAGTTAGTAAAGTAAGGTAAGACGCTAATTTATCTGTAACAGAGGATTGGTGCTTAACTTCACTAACTCTCTTTAATCATCTTTTGATTCCTACAATACTATTTTATTAAACTTTTAAACACCTACTTTTTCCTCAAAATGTCTCCATCAAGTAAACCATCTACCAGAACTTACATAGCCATAGACCTTAAATCGTTCTATGCCAGTGTGGAGTGCGTAGAGCGTGGACTTGATGCTATGACAACCAACTTAGTTGTTGCAGATAAAGGAAGAACTGAAAAGACGATTTGCCTTGCAGTATCACCCTCGTTGAAAGCACACGGTATTCCAGGACGAGCACGTTTATTTGAGGTAATACAACGATTAAAAGAGGTCAATGATGAGCGTAGAATCTTAGCCGGAAAAGAACTTACGGGGAAATCATATAATGCAAAAGAACTTGAAGAGCATCCTGACTGGGCTGTTGACTATCTAACAGCACCTCCCCGCATGGCGCATTATATCAAGCATAGTGCAAAGATATACAATATTTACTTGAGATATATAGCACCAGAGGATATACATGTGTATTCGATAGACGAAGTGTTTATTGATGCTACTGCTTACCTTTCCAGCTATCGGATGACAGGTCATGAATTGGCAAGGAAGATGATAAGCGACGTACTACGTGAGACTGGTATAACAGCAACTGCGGGCATTGGTACGAATATGTATCTGTGTAAAGTGGCTATGGATATCGTTGCAAAGCATATTCCTGCTGACAAAGACGGAGTGCGTATAGCCGAATTAGATGAACAAAGTTATCGTGAAAAACTCTGGGATCACCGCCCACTTACAGACTTCTGGCGCGTGGGAAGAGGTATTGCGCAGCGTCTATATTCCTATGGGATAGACACGATGGGCAAGATTGCACGCTGCTCTATTCATCAAGAAGAACTTCTTTATAAGCTCTTTGGAGTAAATGCCGAGTTGCTTATCGACCATGCTTGGGGCTGGGAGCCATGTACAATGGAGATGGTTAAAGCTTATCGACCAGAGCATAGTTCAATGAGTAGCGGTCAAGTTCTTCAAGAACCATACAGCTTTCGTAAAACAAGAGTTGTCGTGCAGGAGATGATTGATGCGATAGCCTTAGACTTAGTTGAGAAACGTTGCGTTACAGATCAACTCGTCTTACACGTTAGCTACGATCGTGAAAGTTTGACTTCGCCTGCAGGAAAGAGCTATACTGGTCCTGTTACTGTTGACTGGTATGGACGAAAAGTACCAAAAAGTTCACACGGAACAGCCAATCTTCATCGATATACGTCTTCAACTTGCCTAATAGCCAAGGCTGTTCTTGCTCTTTATGACGAGATTGTTGATAAAAGATTATTAGTCAGAAGATTGGGTATCTCAACTAATCACGTCATTAGTGAAGAGCAAATGAAGCAAAAGGCACATAATCCTGTTGAGCTTGATATGTTTACAGATTATGAAGCTATAAGGCGAGAAAAGCAGGTTGAAGATGCCGAGTTGACACGTGAAAGAAAGATACAAGAAACGATTATCAATATTAAAAAACGATTTGGTAAGAACTCTATGCTTCGTGGCTTGAACTTTGATGAAGGTTCGACAGCAAGAGAACGAAACAAACAGATAGGAGGACATAAGGCATGACAGATAATTACGACGACATAATTCATCTTCCTCGTCATGTCTCAAAGCGACATCCACAGATGAGTCTCTATAATCGGGCGGCACAGTTTGCCCCCTTTTCAGCTCTTACTGGTTATGGGGATGCAATTGCTGAGACTGCCCGACAAACAAATTCAAAGATTGAGATGATGGAAGACGACCGTCAATTGATGGACAGAAAACTTTCAATTCTTACCACTTGTTTAGAAGAAGAACCATCAATTACAATTACTTACTTCCAACCCGACGGACGTAAGGATGGTGGACAATACCTTACAATTACAGGTGTTGTCAAGGCTATTCGAACCAATGAACGCATCATTATAATGAAAGATAGAACAAAAATAAGAATTGATACCATTGTTGGCTTGGAAGGAGAGGTGTTTTCTCCCAATAAACTTTAGATGTCTATTGTAGGAATTAAGACTTAAAAAGACACCACTGCGGTAGTATTTTATAAAGTGTTTAGCATTCGCGCCATTGGTGTTAGGCTCTCACACAATTGGTGCTTACCAATAGCACGATGCGTGCTAAGTAACAACATAAAACTTATAAGTAATATTTTCACTCTAAAAATACCACAATAAGGATTAGAAAAAAGTTTACATACTTTTCTTATATTATACCTTAAAACGATAAGAATATAGCATTTTCAATTACCTTTGTAACTAAAAGTAAATCAAATGATTACAAACTCGTGTAAGAAAAGGTGCTTACTTCGACTCTTAAAGGGCGTTAGTAAGGCTTCAATTAACGCCCTTTTGAACATCAATTAAGGCTTAATTCGAATCGAATTAAGCCTCAATTATTTTTCAACCTTGTAATTTTCTTTACAAAATCGAAGATTACCTTTCCAGTAATTTATATCATCTTCCTTCATAGACATCCTCCAATCTTCGATGTCTCTATGGTATAATAAAACTATTGCATCACGATTGTAAAGGGAATATAACAAGGCATTGGCTGCATAATCAGTTGCCGAATTCTGCAAAAGTTGCAACCATTGTTCTTTCTTAATAGTTCTTATAAGGCTATCCTCGTTGGCGGATAACTTTACACGTACACGATAACCAATATCGTGAATAGGAAAACAGGAATCGCAAGCCACATACAAGATATCAAAATGAACATCTCGGTTATTAATAAAGCTAATATCAGTTCTATGCTTCTTCACTTCAATAGGCTTTCTATGCGTACAAGAAAATACCATCAAAGATAAGATAGTTAATAGACCTAATTTACTCGCCCCAGCACGTAACCCGCAAGTAAAGACGTGATAAAATTTGTCCTTTAGATGAATCTTTGTCATAAGTAACTTGATAACTCTTTCCGTTGTAAGTAAATATAGTCCAAGCTCCAATAGGCTTTATTCTTTTAGTTTTAACGTCAACTAAAGCAAAGCCCTTTGAAGCAATATGTTTCTTGTCATAAAACTTCTTAATAAAAATTATGCTGTCTGCTGTTGTGTAGTTAAAGAAAGGA
Source organism: Prevotella melaninogenica (assembly GCF_003609775.1). Lineage (NCBI taxonomy): Bacteria > Pseudomonadati > Bacteroidota > Bacteroidia > Bacteroidales > Prevotellaceae > Prevotella > Prevotella melaninogenica. The sequence continues at coordinate 1,178,856 of NZ_AP018050.1, read as the reverse complement.
ATGTTTTCCTTCTCACTTTTTGTAACGTTGCTACGTACTGAGGTTGTGAGTTTATTTGAAGACTCTGCTAATAGATATTTTTTATAAAGTGGTTCTGTAAGCTGTTTGATAATTTCACCCCTGTTGACACTAAACCATTTTTCGGCGAGTGAATAGTAAATAGGGGAGTCTAAACCATCAGGAATTAACAATTCAAAGTCACATTCACTGTGTCTTATATAATAATAACAAGTACCTTTATACTCCACATACTCACCTATTTCAGCCTTTGGAAAGCCTATAGGCTTCAAAGTTTCTGGATATTCTCCGTGCTGTTTTTTATAATTTTCTAATCTTTCAATTAGATCCTTAGCCCGCAGCTTTCCTATATAGATGTTATATACAGGGATATATTTAATGACACAAAGTACAACTAAAATAATCTCTATAATAACAGAAATATAGATAACGACTCGATTCCTTTTAATGGTTTTCATTCTGAAGGGAATAAATGTTGTTACTCGTAGTGCATTGACTTAGCTGGGTGGATGCGACTTATAAGATAGCTTGGTGCAATCAGAACAGCTACACATACCAACATTGTAGCAATGTTTAGACCTATAATAAGGGGGAGGTTTACTTCTACTGGCACCGTACTTACATAATAAGTCTGTGGGTCGAGCTTTATAAGTCCAGTCCACTTCTGTAAGAAGATAACGCCTAATCCTATGAGGTTTCCAATAAGCAGACCTCTACCAATAATAAAGGTAGCAAACCAAAGAAAGATATGACGTATCTGACGATTACGTGAACCAAGTGCCTTTAAGATACCAATCATTTGGGTACGTTCGAGAATGATAATCAATAGACCTGATATCATCGTAACACCAGCAACCGCTACCATAAGTGCAAGAATAATCCATACATTTAAATCCATTAAATCAAGCCAAGAGAATATCTGCTGATTTTGATCTATAATGTTTTCGGAAGAGTAGGTTTCGCCATAATGGTCAACCGTATTCTTCACCTTATTAAGTACACGAGAAGAAATATTATTAAGCTGTGTGAAGTCGTTGACAAGTAATTCAACTCCGCTACATTGGTCGGCTTCCCATCCGTTTAGCTTATTAGCTGTATATAAATCAGTGAAACAAATCTGCGAATCAAACTGCTTCATGTTTGTTTCATAGATACCAGCAATAGTAAACTTACGTGTACGAACACCTTGATCGTTGATAAAGTAGGCAAAAAGACGTTGTCCTACCTTCAGGTTTAGTTTGTCAGCAATCGTTTTAGAGACAACTAACTTCTGTTGATTCTCTGTAGCAGAGAAATGGGGGAGACTTCCCTCTACCATATTGTTATGTATAAAGGTAGAATCAAAATCTGGTCCAACACCTTTCAACATAACACCTAAGAAATCATTGTCGGTCTTTAATATGCCCTGCGTATACGCATAACGCTGCACATGCTTTACACCTGGTACCGCCTTGAGTTCCTTTATAAGTGAATCGTTTACTGCTATTGGATATTGTTCAGAGCCCTGCAATGTAAGGAAGTTGGCTACAGTTATATGACTTCCAAAGCCCACCATCTTATCACGGATAGAATGCTTAAAACCCAATACAACACATACAGACACGATCATTACAGCTAAACCAATTGCTACACCAATAGTAGCAATGGTAATAGCAGGCTTTGATACCTTTCGTGTCTTGTCTCCTCCGTTATATATTTTGCGAGCAATAAAAAGCGGATAGTTCATTATTTTAATTTATAATTCAATAATTCAGAATTCATAATTATGATGACTACTTTAATGCAGAATTCATAATCCATAATTCATAATTATGATTACCTTCATTCTGTATGAGCGAATCTTCTATTCCTATATATTAATTGTACAAGTCTGTTCTTATTCCTTGTTGACAATTATTTACCAATCTTCAGTCCATAATAGTCTCTTAAATAAAATTGAGAAGGGGATTAACGAGAACAAATATCAGTAATCATAATTATGAATTCTGAATCATGAATTGTGAATTATAAACAGACTTTATTCTTCTTCTACACGTCCCGGATAAACCTCCAAAGCTTTTTGAAGAACAATCAAAGCACGCTGTAAGTCTTCACGTTTAAGTACGTAAGCAATGCGGACTTGGTTATGTCCAGCACCTGGTGTAGTATAGAAACCACTGGCAGGTGCCATCATTATCGTTTCACCTTCATAATTAAACTCCTCCAAACACCAACGACAGAACTTATCTGAGTCGTCAACAGGAAGTTTAGCTACAGTATAAAAGGCTCCCATAGGAATAGGAGAGTATACTCCCGGAATACGATTCAACCCATCAATCAGGCATTTACGACGCTCAACATACTCATCATAGACATCACGATAGTAGGATTCAGGTGCATCAAGACTTGCTTCTGCTACAATCTGACCAATGAGTGGGGGAGAGAGGCGTGCCTGACAAAACTTCATCACAGCATTACGAATCTCCTCATTCTTTGTTATTAGCGCACCAATACGAATGCCACACTCACTGTAACGCTTTGATACAGAATCAATAAGTACGGTATTATTCTCTATTCCCTGTAAGTGCATTGCAGAGATATAAGGCGAACCAGTATAGATATACTCACGATAAACCTCATCCGAGAAGAGGTAAAGATCATACTTCTTAACAAGATCTCGAATCTGATTCATCTCCCTTCTTGTATACAGATAACCAGTAGGGTTATTCGGATTACATATCATGATAGCACGTGTCTTCTCGTTGATAAGTTCTTCAAACTTCTCAACCTTAGGCAGTGCAAAACCTTCTTCTATAGAGGTTGCAATTGTCTTTATCTTTGCACCAGCTGATATAGCAAATGCCATGTAGTTGGCGTATGCAGGCTCTGGAACGATGATTTCATCTCCTGGATTTAGACATGCCATAAATGAATAGAGCACAGCTTCAGAACCACCAGCGGTTATGATGATATCGTCTGGTGTAACATTAATATTGAACTTCTCGTAAAAGTCACAGAGTTTTTCCCTATAAGAAAGATAGCCTTGAGATGGTGAGTACTCTAAAAGTTTACGATCAATCTTTTTCAAAGCGTCCAGTCCGCATTGCGGTGTTGGAAGATCAGGTTGACCGATATTCAAATGGTAAACTTTAATACCACGTTTCTTTGCAGCAACGGCAAGTGGAGCCAGTTTTCTAATAGGTGACTCCGGCATTTCAAGTCCACGAACTGATATTTCCGGCATATTGACTTTATTTATTCTCCCGATAATGTATGAGAGTAGAAGATGTCTGCTCTTATATTCTTTACTATGATGCAAAGATAGACATTTTTTTTATTTTAACCGCACTTTTAGCAGATTAACGCAGATTTTTTACTACTTTTGCACATCTATAAAAACCGCCTATTGCTCTTCGCTTTTTCTTTATTTGATAGTTGAAAAGCAGGGCCTAAAAACTTAAAGAATAATTATGAGAAGTAGAACAAGCACTTGGTTTGAAACACGAGTTAGATATGACAAGACCATGGAAGATGGTCAGAACAAGAAAGTCATTGAACAGTATGTGGTTGATGCATTCAGTTTCTCTGAGGCTGAGGAGTTTATCACAGAGGAAATGTCACATTATGTTAGCGGTGAATTTGACGTAAAAGCCATTTCTCCAGCACCATTCGGTGAGATTTTCTTTAGCGATATCGATACTGACGATAAGTGGTTTAAGGCAAAGCTTTCTTTCATCACATTGGACGAAAAAACAGATAAAGCAAAGCGTACTTCAGTAACTTATCTTGTCCAGGCTCATTCTGTAAGCGGTGCAGTTAAGCATGTAGACGAGGTGATGGGGGGTACAATGATTGATTACGAGATTGCTGCTATCACTGAAACAAAGATTATGGATGTCTTTGAGCATCGTGCTGGAAAGAAGAACGATAAGCCAGAGTTCGAGAAGTAAATTAATTAATAGACAAGAAAGAAACTTACAATTATGTATGATGTAGCAAAGAATTTACACGAAGTGCTTGGGAATCTTCCTGATGGTGTGAAGTTGGTTGCCATCAGTAAGTTTCACCCTAACGAATACCTCGAAGCTGCTTATCGTGAAGGGCAACGCATCTTTGGCGAGAGTCAAGTGCAAGAACTTACACAAAAGGTTGAAACGCTTCCCAAAGATATCGAGTGGCATTTTATTGGTCATCTACAAACCAATAAAGTGAAGTATATTGCTTCCTATATCTCTATGGTTGAAGCAGTTGACTCTTTGAAGTTATTGAAGGAAATCAACAAGCATGCAGCGAAGTATGATCGTGTTATCAATGTCCTTCTTGAGCTTCATATTGCAGAAGAGGAAACAAAGTATGGCTTCACTCCTGATGCTTGTCGTGAACTATTGGAGAGTGGTGAGTGGAAAGAGCTTAAGCATGTACATATCTCGGGGTTAATGATGATGGCATCGAATGTTGATGACCGTAATCAGATTAAAAAGGAGATGACAATGGCAGCAGAGCTCTTTGATGAACTGAAAGCAAAGTATTTTGCTGATGATTCAGAGTTCAAGGAGCGTTCATGGGGAATGAGTCATGACTATGACATAGCTGTGGAATGTCGCTCAACGATGGTTCGTGTGGGAACAACTATCTTTGGTCCACGTGTTTATTAACCATCTGCACCATTGGTGTTAACCGTCCGCACCATTGGTGCTGGGGCTCCGCACTATCACAAAAAGGCATTAGAGCCATATCTTATAGTCACCATGAAATAAACAAGACATTGCTAAATTACTTATACGAAGACGTCTTATCGTATAATACTAAACAGAAGTATTTGATTATCTATAAGTTGATGCTGTAATAAGACAACATCAACTTATAGACTTTAAGACTATGTTGTTGGCTTATAATATCTAAGTATTCCAAGGATTTCTGCGTTTTCAGCCTTAGAACCTATTGTTATGCGTAAACAGTTATCGCATAACGATACGTTAGAACAATTCCATACATTGATACCTTTTTCACACAGATAATCATACACACTTTGCGCATCTTTCATCTGAGCTAAGAAAAAGTTGGCATTCGATGGATAAACTTTCTCACAACAAGCTAAACTCGCAAAGGCACTTATCATGCGTTTGCGTTCTAATAAGAGTATCTTTATCCAATCTTCAATATCATAGCGGTGCTTAAGCACATCAATGGCTTGTTCTTGTGTAAGTTGATTGATATGATAAAGACCGCTCACTTTGTTAAATACGTTAATGATAGCTTCTTGCGCATAAACAACACCTAACCGAATTGCAGCACTTGCCCATGCTTTAGAAAAAGTGTTGAGAACTATCATATTAGGAAACTCTGACAAACGCTCTCGGAAGGTTTGTAAACGTGAGAAGTCAGAATAAGCCTCATCAATAACAACAATACCATCAAAACCTTTCAATACCTTCTCAACTTCTTCTACGTTCAATACATTACCACTTGGCGAATTAGGAGAGCAAAGCCAAATCAGCTTAGTATGCTTGTCACAAACGTTAAGTAGAGCGGTAGCATTTAACTGAAAACTATCATCCAAAAGTACAGATCGATACACAATATCGTTTAATATAGCATAACGTTTGTATAGTTCACAGGTTGGCTCAATGGCAACAACATTATCAACCTTGGGCTGGCAGAAGATACGATAGCACATGTCTATCGCCTCTGTAGAGCCATTGCTTAAGAAAATATCCTTAGGTGTAACACCTTTAAGTTTTGCAAGTTCTTCCTTTATCTCTGTCTGATTGTCAGATGGATAACGGTTAAACGGTTTATTATAAGGATTTTCGTTAGCATCAAGCATAATATGTTGAGAATCCCTTACATTCTCTTCAGCTTTGGTTTCAGCGCAAGAGATGAGTTCTCTAATATTTGTTCTGACCAGTTTCTGTAAGTCTATCATATTATGTTTCTTTGTAGGTTGGTAGTTAATTATTTCAAGAAAAACAGCCTTTTATCGTCTTCTGAACTCAGCACAAACAATAGATGTTGCGATGGCTACATTCAAAGATTCTGCCGTTTCACGCTCTGGAGGATAGTTTGGAATCAAAAGTTTTCGATTAATCTTTGTTCTGAGATGGAAAGATATACCTTTTCCCTCATTTCCCATTACAATCATTCCGTGATGAGAGAGTTCTTGACTATAAATGTTATTGCCATCCAAAAGGGTGGCATAGATAGGGTAGTCAGCAGGGAGATGGTCTATCAACTCATTTAAGTTTAAGTAATAAAGTTTTACTCTTGCAATACTTCCCATTGTTGCCTGTACAACCTTTGGATTCCAACAGTCTGCTGTTTCATTTGAACAGAAGATGTTTTCGATTCCAAACCAATCTGCAATTCGAATGATTGTACCCAAATTGCCTGGGTCTTGCACACCATCAAGAGCTAATACAAGTTGATTATCAATATATTTATTGAATAAACTTAAGTAATCATTTGTTAGTTTACAATCTTCTTCTGGCATTCTGAAAATACCCAAAACAGGCTGTGGATGTTGGAGAAAAGAAACCTTTTTGATGTCTTCAATATCTTCCAGAATCTCATCTGCCACAAACCCTTCGTGCAGCAAATCATTGACAACTTTAGGTCCTTCTGCTACAAATAATCCTACTTTCTCTCTTCCTTTTTTAGTCTCAAGAGAATGGATAAGCTTTATCTTATTTTTTGATATCACTTCGCAAATTTACAAAAAACTATCCACTCGTCATCTATTACTTCTTAACTTTTTACTACCTTTGCATAAAATAAGCTACGTTCGGCAAATTGAAAGTCAACTTTCTTTGCGCTCACTTGCATTATTTTTGCATAAAATAAGCTACGTTCGGCAAATTGAAAGTAAATTTTCTTTGCGCTCACTTGCATTATTTTTGCATAAAATAAGCTGCGTTCGGCAAATTGAAATTAAATTTTCTTTGTGCTCACTTGCATTATTTTTAGATTAAAAATTAGGATATCAATGATATTTTCAAAGTTATATAGAATTCTTACACCTACCTTTATCGTTATGATTACGCTTGTAGTCATAGCGTGTTCATCAGATAAGTTTGTTCCTGATGGGCAATATCTTTTGGATAAGGTAGAGCTACGTTCTGACAGAAAGGACGTTAACTCTTCGCTTCTGATGCAGTATGTACGTCAAAAAGGGAACTCACGTTGGTTCTCTCTCTTTAAGATTCCATTAGGAACTTACGCTATGGCGGGAGAAGATACAACGAAATGGATTAACCGTACACTCCGTAGAATGGGAGAGGAACCCGTATTGTATGATTCTGTTCAGGCTCGTCTTTCGTCTGAGGACTTGACGGTTGCAATGCAAAATATGGGTTATATGAATGCAACAGTAGACGTAAGCAAAAAAGTTAAAGGTAAGAAACTTACCCTTAATTACCAGCTTCACCCAGGTGACCCATATATCATTGATCGATTTAACTACGAAATTGAAGATTCAGTTATAAAGAAAGTACTTGCTTCTCACCTCAAAACAGATACTGATCGACCACATCAGTTTACCGTTACATCCTTGGATGACGAGCGTAAAAGGCTTACACATATCTTGAATGACTCTGGTTTCTATAGATTTCATAAGGACTTCATATATTATACTGCAGACTCTACACAAGGTAGACAGCATGTAAACGTGACCTTGCACTTAATGAAATACGTTGAGAATAGCGATGCTGAACCAACGCTACACCCACGCTACGTCATTAATAACGTTAATTTTATTCCAGGAGATTCAACAGGTTTCCATCTTAGAAAGGGAATCTTGGAAGATAACACCCTAATAGAAAAAGGCAAATACTTCTCTGCGACAGACTTACAGAAGACTTATAACAACTTCTCACGTCTTGGTGCAGTACGTTACACAAATATCAATTTTAGGGAAGTTCCTCGCTATGATAGTTTGGTGATAGGTAAGACATTTACCTATACAACATCTTCTACGCATTACTTAGATGCTGATATTCAGGTTTCAAACAATAAACCTAACACAATATCTTTCCAACCAGAAGGAACAAATACAGCGGGTGATTTAGGTGCGGCAGCCGTACTTTCTTATCAGAATAGGAATCTATTTAGAGGTAGTGAACATTTAAGTTTAGAGTTCCGAGCAGCCTTTGAGGCCATTAAAGGCCTTGAAGGCTATAAGAATAGCGACTATGAGGAATATAGTGTACAAGCACATCTGCAGTTCCCTCGCTTCTTGGCCCCATTTATCTCAAAGAACTTTAAAAGAAAGAGTAGTGCAACATCAGAGGTATCTGTGGGATGGAATCTTCAAAACAGACCAGAGTTCCACCGTCGAGTCTTTTCTTCTGCATGGAAATATCATTGGTCAAATCCTGTTCGTCACCTGACATACGACTTTGATCTCCTTAACCTCAGCTACGTATATATGCCGTGGATTAGTGAGACCTTTAAGCATGACTATCTCGACAATGCGACAACTCGCAATGCTATTCTACGTTATAACTATCAAGATTTATTTATCTTGCGCACAGGATTTGGTGTGAATTACAGTGGGGCTAACCAAGCATTCAGAGCAAGAATGGAATTGGCAGGTAACTTATTGAATGGTTTTAGCGGTGTTTTTAACTTCAAGAAGAATAGTGAAGGAAAACGAACACTCTTTAATATTGCCTATGCACAATATGCAAAGTTCGACTTCGATTATACCAAGATACTACGCTTTGACGAGCGTAACTCCTTAGCTTTACATGGTGGCTTGGGTATTGCAATTCCTTATGGAAACAGTACAGTACTTCCATTTGAGAAGCGTTATTTCTCTGGTGGTGCTAACTCTATTCGCGGTTGGAGCGTAAGAGAGTTAGGACCAGGTAAGTTTAAGGGTGTTGATGGTCGAATAGACTTTATCAACCAGACTGGTGATATGAAGCTTGACTTAAATGCGGAGTATCGTACACATCTGTTTTGGAAACTTGATGCAGCAGCTTTTATAGATGCAGGAAACATCTGGACACTGCGTGATTATGCTGACCAACCAGGCGGACAGTTTAATTTCAAAAACTTCTATAACCAAATAGCTGTTGCATACGGACTTGGTTTACGCCTCAATTTCGACTACTTCATACTTCGATTTGATGGTGGTATGAAAGCCATTAATCCTGCATATACAAGTACGGAGGAGCATTATGCTTTATGGCATCCCAATCTAAAGCGAGACTTTACGTTCCATTTCGCCGTAGGACTTCCATTTTAGTCATTTCATAGATACCTTTATATTTAATTATTCCTAAAAGTAGAGTGTATAATAAGGCAAACATAAACAATAATTTTGTCTATCAAAATACTTTTGTTACATTTGCCTAAAATAAGAAAATAATGCTGAGGTTTTTATCTTTCGGCAGTGGTAGTAGTGGTAATTGCTATCTTTTATATACTGACACAGACTGTCTAATGATTGATTGTGGTGTTGGTATTCGTACATTAAAGAAGCATTTCCACAACTATGGTCTGCAATTAAATATGGTTCATAATGTGCTTATCACCCATGATCATGCTGATCATGTGAAGTCGGTTGGCTCTATAAGTGGTGATTTGCAACTACCTGTATATACAACAGAGGATGTTCATAGAGGAATTAGCCAAAACTGGTGTGTAAGACGTAAAGTTGATTCACAATATGTTAGATACTTAAAAAAAGGTGAAAAGATTTCTATCGGTGAATTTAAAGTAACACCTTTCGAGGTCCCCCATGACAGTACCGATTGCGTTGGGTATTCTATAGAATATAATGGAATCCGATTTACATTAATCACTGATTGTGGACATATCACAGATGAGATTGCTCAGTTTATTTCTGTTTCTAATTACTTAGTTATAGAGGCAAACCACGAACCAGAGAAGTTAGCAGCAGGACCATATCCACGACATTTAAAGGAACGTATCAGTGGACCAAATGGTCATCTTAGCAATGAAGCTTGTGCAAAAGCACTTTTAGAGAATGCTTCTCCTGCTTTACACCATGTATGGCTATGCCATTTGAGTGATGAAAACAATCATCCAGAATTGGCTAAAAAGACAATTGAATCTGTTTTACGTGATAGTGGAATTGTTATTGGTAAGGAATTTACACTTGAAGTATTAAAAAGAAAGATACCAAGTGAAATGTACGAATTAAATCCTTAAAGATACTTTTTTCAACAAGTATACAGACATTGTATTTGCATGTAAATCAGAAGATTTTGTATCTATGAGCAATATTAGCACATTAACACAATAGCATTTTTTAACTATTTAATTGTGTAATTATTACAAAATACTTGTAACTTTGCAAACGATATAATTCAAATTAAAATTAATTTTTAACATTATAAACAGAGCATTATGAAGAAGTACGAATGCGTGACATGTGGTTATATTTATGACCCAGAACTCGGTGATCCAGATAGCGGCATTGAGCCAGGTACAGCATTTGAGGATATCCCAGAGGATTGGGTTTGCCCTCTTTGCGGTGTAGGTAAGGATGATTTCACTCCAGTTGAAGAGTAATCAATTTACAACTATAGAATTAAAGCCTGCTCATTTTTATGAGTGGGCTTTTTCTTTATTCAAAAAAGAATATGATTTGAAGACTGGGGAGGATGAATGTATGATTCACATATAGAGATAAGAAATCTTGAATAAGATAAGAAAAAGCAGAAATGATAATATAAGAAAAAACAAAAACCACACTCTTTTGTAATATATTTTCTCATCCTCAATATTAATAGATGCTTAATGGCGTTCTAAATAAGGCTTAATTGCCTTTCAAAAGACGCCCAATTGAAGGGCAACTAACGCCCTTTAAGAAGCCAACTAAGCAACTATTATTTCTCTATTCTCACAACATATTGATTTACTGGATATTATATAGTTTTCCAAAATAGCGTTTTATAATTCATTTTAAACAAAAATAGAGGCTGAAAGTGTAAATATATTTCATTTCGAATAGTATTAAAATTATAAATCATATTCAGTCTAAAATAACATAAGATAAGACTGGAAAAAGTCTAAGAATTCTCTCTTTATATGCTTGTATATAAGCTTATACAAAAGAAATAGCAATTGATAAAGACATAATCAAGAAAAAAAAGTTATCTTTGCAGAAGATAAGCTGCACTCGGCAAATTAGAAGCAAGCTTCTTTTGCGCTCATTTGCATTATCTTTGCAGAAGATAAACTGCACTCGGCAAATTAGAAGCAAGCTTCTTTTGCGCTCATTTGCATTATCTTTGCAGAAGATAAGTTGCATTTGGCATTTTGAAGACCATTTCTCTGCCAGTACTTACATAACCCTTAGAATTGTATAACAAAAGATATAACAATGATTGACGTCAAAGTAAAAGATAGCGATATACGCAAAGCCGTTGAAGAAGGAATGGACAGTTTTGTTCAGGTCTTTGTTGATGCCATTGGCAATGCAATAGATAATAAGCTGACATTGGAGACAATGCAGCAACTAAATGCTGATCAGATAACACTGTTGGCATGGAGTTATCTTCATCAGGAAGTGATGGATGGAGGTTATATCCAATTGATATACAATGGCTATGGAGCATTTATCTTCAAGAACCCTTTTGCAGTTGCTATGCGTAACTGGGGCATTCGAGAGCTATACACACACATTCGTCACGGAAAGAAATACTACGAAAAGTATCGTGAGGCAATTGAAGCTGTTGAGTCTGACGAAGATTTCATGGCTTTATACGAACAGATGCCAGAATTTGACGAGTTTGATGATGAATTTGTGGTCAATGAGGAACGATGGTGTGCAATGATTGCTGCCTACATCGATGACCATATTGAGAATTTTGCAACAATTGAAAATGAATAAGGAACAACAAGAGAAAAGAAAGAAATCGCCTGTTCAGATAAGAAACAAGAAAGCTTCATTCGAATATTTCTTTGTTGACACTTACACTGCAGGTATTGTTCTTACTGGTACTGAGATAAAGTCTATCCGTGCTGGTAAGGCTTCGTTGGTTGATTCTTACTGCTATATAACAAAAGGTGAAATGTGGGTACAGGGGATGAATATATCTCCTTATTTCTATGGGTCGTATGCCAATCATGAGGCAAAACGCCCCCGAAAACTCTTATTAAACCGAAAAGAAATACGCAACCTTGAAGCAGAATCAAAGAACCCAGGCTTCACAATTATTCCAACACTTATCTTCATCGATGAGAACGGACGAGCAAAGGTTGATATTGCGTTAGCAAGGGGTAAGAAAGAATACGACAAGCGTCAAACACTAAAAGAAAAAGAAGACCGACGAGAGATGGATCGGGCAAAGAAACACTATTAAAAAGAGTAATGAAGTTAAGGGATAACATTAAAGATAGAATACTGATTTTAGATGGTGCGATGGGCACTATGATTCAAGGATATAACTTGACGGAGAAAGACTTCCGAGGTAACCTTGAACTTTTACAGATGCTCAATTATCAGGGTAATAATGATATGTTGAATCTATCACGCCCTGATATTATTGAGGATATTCACCGTCGTTATTTAGAGGCTGGAGCTGACATTATCAGTACTAACACATTCTCTGCACAGCGTATTTCGCAAGCGGATTACCACATGGAGAGTTTCTCCCGTGATATTGCCTTTGCAGGAGCAAAGCTTGCACGACAGTGTGCTGATGAATATTCGACTGCAGATAAACCTCGTTTTGTCGCAGGTAGTATTGGTCCGACGAACAAAACTTGTTCGATGTCGCCTGATGTAAGCGACCCTGCTAAGCGTGATCTTACGTATGATGCACTCTTTGATGCTTATAGCGAGCAGGTGGCAGCGATGATAGAAGGGGGTATTGATGCTGTCTTGATTGAGACTATCTTTGATACGCTTAATGCTAAAGTAGCAATTGATGCGTCATTGTCAGAGATGAAGAAGTCGGGTGTTGATTTACCTATTATGCTGTCAGTGACCATTACTGACTTGTCTGGCAGAACGCTTAGTGGTCAGACACTCGATGCTTTCCTTGCGTCAGTATCGTCTTATCCTATCTTTTCTGTTGGTCTTAACTGTTCGTTCGGAGCAGAACAGATGCGCCCTTATTTGAAGGAGTTGGCAGCTAAAGCACCTTATTATATAAGCATTCATCCCAATGCAGGTTTGCCTAACTCAATGGGAGAATACGATGAAACAGCAGAAATCATGGTTCCACAAATGGCTTCATTTGTAGATGAAGGTCTGGTAAATATCATTGGTGGCTGTTGTGGAACAACGGAAGAGTTCATTGCTGGCTACGTAAAGGTTGTTGAGGGAAAGAAACCTCATATACCTGTTGATGCACCAAAGGAGATGATTCTCTCTGGACTTGAGCAGTTCCGATTGACTCCAGAAATATCATTTGTAAACGTTGGTGAGCGTTGTAATGTTGCAGGAAGCCGTAAGTTCCTTCGCTTAGTCAAAGAGAAGAACTATGAAGAGGCTTTGACAATTGCTCGTAAACAGGTAGATGATGGTGCATTAGTATTGGATATCAACATGGACGACGGTTTATTGGAGTCGAAAGATGAGATGGCTCATTTTGTCAATATGATTTCATCAGAACCTGAGATTGCCCGTGTTCCACTGATGATTGATTCATCTGATTGGGAGGTAGTTGTATCTGCTTTGAAGTGTGTACAAGGTAAGGCTATTGTCAACTCTATTTCTTTGAAAGAAGGTGAAGAAGCCTTTATCCAGCATGCAAAGGATGTACTGCGCTTTGGTGCAGCTGTTGTTGTAATGTGCTTTGATGAAGAAGGACAAGCAACAAGCTACGAGCGTCGTATTGAAATAGCTAATAGGGCTTATAAAATTCTTACCGAGAAAGTGGCTTTCCCACCTCAGGACATTATCTTCGACCCAAATATCCTTGCTATTTGTACGGGTATGAAGGAGCATAATAACTATGCGGTCGACTTCATTCGTGCTACGGAATGGATTAAGAAGAATCTACCAGGCGCACACGTTAGCGGTGGTGTGAGTAACCTTTCGTTCAGTTTCCGTGGTAACAACTATATCCGTGAGGCTATGCACGCCGTATTCCTTTATCATGCCATTCAGGTGGGTATGGACTTTGGTATTGTCAATCCAGCTACCAAAGTAACATACGCTGATATACCAGAAGACCATTTGAAGATAATTGAAGACGTTGTTTTAGATAGGGTAGAGGGAGCCGACGAACTACTGATAGAATTAGCTAACAAGATTCTTGAGGAAAAAGAAGCACAAAAGAATGGCGGTGCTACGCAAGAAGTAGCACAGGAAGCATGGCGTAATGATGCGTTGGAAGACAGATTAAAATATGCATTGCGTAAGGGTATTTCAACCTATTTGAATGAGGATATTCACGAAGCATTGGAGAAGTATCCGCATGCTGTGAATATTATTGAAGGTCCTCTGATGGAGGGTATGAACGAAGTAGGCGATTTATTTGGTGCAGGTAAGATGTTCTTGCCTCAGGTTGTCAAGACTGCTCGTACAATGAAAGACGCTGTAGCAATTCTTCAGCCTTATATTGAAAAGGAGAAGGTTGATGGTAAGGCTATTGCTGGAAAAGTGCTTTTAGCTACTGTAAAGGGTGATGTTCACGATATTGGAAAGAATATCGTGGGTGTCGTGATGGCTTGTAACAACTATGAAGTCATAGATTTGGGCGTTATGGTGCCAGCTGACCAGATTATCAAGAAAGCTAAGGAAGAAAATGTTGACTTGATTGGATTGTCTGGCCTCATTACACCAAGTCTTCAGGAGATGGTTAATAGTGTTGTAGCTTTTAAGGAAGCAGGACTGAATATTCCTGTTATGATTGGTGGCGCAACAACGTCTCAACTTCATGTTGCACTGAAGATTGCTCCGTTATATGATGCCCCAGTTGTATGGGTTAAAGACGCTTCTGTCAATCCTTCCATAGCATCCTTATTGCTCAATGATAAAGAGCGTGGACATTTCTGTGAGGAATTAGACGAAAAATACGAAAAGCTAAGAGCTGGTTATAAGGAGCAACAACAAAAGGTATTGTCTTTGAGTAAGGCAAGAGAGAATAAACTCAACCTTTTTGATTGATAAAGAAAGGCTTGACAAAAAGAAGTATTACCAGTTATTGGCAAAGATTCTTCTGATGAGATTTATATATGATAAGTACCAATTGCTTGATTCGATTTAAGTAGACTATTATACGATATATCAAATAAGACTCTTCTGTAAGAAAGGACTTGATTTATTTTGTTTTGTCTTTGAATTATAGTACTTTTGCAGAAACTAAGCAGCACTTCGCAAAATGAAAACTTGTTTTCTTGCGTTTAACTGCTTAATTCTTGCAAAAAGATAAAATTGACGATATGCAGTTGAAAAAGAAAAGGTGGCATTGTCTTCCAGGACAGGAGCCAACCGAAATGGACTTAAAGATAATGGCTCTTGAGAAGAAGGGCAAACTCGTTCCTACACGTGATATGATTAAGACACCTGAGCAGATTGAAGGTATCCGAAAGAGTGGTATCGTCAATACTGGCTGCTTGGATGCTGTTGCTGAGGCTATCCACGCAGGAATGAATACACAGGAGATTGATGATATCTGTATGCAGTATTGCAAGGACCATAATGCAATCCCTGCCTGCTTGAACTATGAGGGATATCCAAAGAGTGTATGTACAAGTATCAATGAAGTTGTGTGTCATGGTGTTCCAAAGAAAGAAGATGTTCTTCAAGAAGGAGATATCATCAATGTTGATATGACAACGATTGTAGATGGCTATTATGCAGATGCAAGTCGTATGTTCATCATTGGAAAGACAACACCTGAGAAGGAACGTTTGGTACGTGTAGCGAAGGAATGCCTTGAGATAGGTGCCGAAGCAGCTAAGCCTTATTCCTTTGTAGGTGACATCGGTCATGCTATTCAGAAGCATGCAGAGAAGAATGGCTATGGTGTTGTACGTGACCTCTGTGGTCATGGTGTGGGTATCGAGTTCCACGAACAGCCAGACATTGTTCACTATGGTCATAGAGGTACTGGTATGTTACTGGTTCCTGGTATGGTATTTACCATTGAACCAATGATTAATATGGGTACATGGAAAGTCTTCATTGATGCTGACGACCCGTATGGTTGGGAGGTTATCACAGGAGACGAAAAGCCTTCAGCTCAGTGGGAGCATACTTTCGTTATGACTGAACATGGATTAGAGATTCTGACACATTAATGTCTGATATTCTTTTAGGAGAGAATCTAACTGAAAATGGAAAAAGAAGATATTTATATATTAGGTATAGAAAGCAGTTGTGATGACACAAGTGCTGCCGTATTGAGGAATGGTGTAATCCTCAGTAATGTAACAGCCTCACAGGAGGTGCATAAAGCTTACGGAGGAGTTGTTCCTGAGCTTGCATCAAGAGCGCACCAGCAGAACGTAGTTCCTGTTGTTGATCAAGCATTGAAGCGTGCGGGTATTACTAAAGAACAACTTTCAGCCATAGCCTTTACACGTGGTCCTGGATTGATGGGTAGTCTTTTGGTTGGTGTAAACTTTGCAAAAGGTTTTGCTCGTTCATTGAATATCCCAATGATTGAGGTAAACCATTTGCAGGGTCATGTCATGGCTCACTTTATCAAGGAAAGCGATGACGACAACCACATGCCTCCATTCCCATTCCTTTGTCTCTTGGTATCTGGTGGTAATTCCCAGATTGTTAAGGTGAATGCCTATAACGATATGGAAGTACTTGGTCAGACTATTGACGATGCTGCTGGTGAGGCTATTGACAAGTGTTCAAAGGTAATGGGACTCGGCTATCCTGGTGGTCCAATCATTGATAGGCTTGCACGCCAAGGTAATCCTTTGGCTTATAAGTTTGCAGAGCCAAATGTTGCTGGTTTTGATTACTCTTTCTCTGGTCTTAAGACATCATTCTTATATAATATGAGAAAATGGGTAGAGGAAGACCCTGATTTCATAGAGCATCATAAAGAAGACATTGCAGCCAGCCTTGAGCATGCAATTGTTAGTATATTGATGAAGAAGTTACGCTTAGCTGTTAAAGAGACTGGTATTAAACATGTAGCAGTTGCAGGTGGCGTATCGGCTAATAATGGTCTTCGTAATGCGTTCCATGACCATGCAGAGCGTTATGGTTGGACGATTTACATACCAAAGTTTAGCTATACGACAGACAATGCAGCAATGATTGCCAGTGTAGGTAACTTCAAGTATCAAGACAAAGACTTTACACAGATGGATATCCCTGTGTTTAGCAAAGTAACTTTTGAATAATTAAACAATCCCCCCTAATAAGAGTAAGATTATGGATTTTGAAAGTAAGATAATATCACGTCAGATTGGTGACATCCTTTATGCTTCAGGTTACACAATTGGAACAGCAGAAAGCTGCACAGGTGGTCGTATCAGTGAAGCGATAATGGCTATCCCAGGATCATCTAATTATTATAAAGGAGGAGTAGTTGCTTATACGGATGAAGTAAAGGAGAAACTACTTGGCGTATCTCATGAAATACTTGAGGAGAAAAGTGCAGTATCAGAGGAGGTTGCACGTGAGATGGTATTAGGCACTATAAAAACTATTGGAGTAGACTTTGCCATTGCATCTACAGGAGTAGCCGGCCCTGGAGGCGGTACAGCAGAACATCCAGTGGGTACTATTTGGTTGGCATATGGCAACAAAGATGAGGTAAGAACATTTAAGTTAACCGAAGACTTCGGACGTGACATAAATCTTGCCATTGCAACAAACAAAGCAATCCGTCTATTCCTTGATTTCCTAAAAGAATTAGATATTAAGTCCGAATAAACTCGCAAAAAAGCTTAAAAGCAACAATTATTGTAGTAAAAGTTTTGCTTATTTGAAACTTTTTTGTAATTTTGCACCCTGTTTGGAATAGGTATCAATTAACGAATCACAAAACAAAGATAGAAATGTCTAAGATTTGTCAAATCACAGGAAAGAAGGCACAGATAGGTTGTAACGTGTCTCACTCAAAGCACCGTACAAAGAGAAGCTTTGATGTTAACCTCTTCAGCAAGAAGTTCTACTATGTAGAGGAGGCTTGCTGGATTCAGCTGAAGATTAGTGCTGCTGGTCTTCGTCTAATTAACAAGGTAGGTCTTGATGCAGCACTCAAGCAGGCTGTTTCTAAGGGTTATGTTGACTGGAAGGACATTAAGGTAATAGGAGACTAAATATCATGGCAAAGAAAGCTAAAGGAAACAGAGTCCAAGTTATCTTGGAATGTACCGAGATGAAGAACAGCGGTGTAGCTGGTACAAGTCGTTACGTAACTACAAAGAACCGTAAGAATACTCCAGAGCGTCTTGAGCTCATGAAGTATAATCCTGTTCTGAAGAAGGTTACCCTTCACAAGGAGATTAAGTAAGCTCGCTAAAAAGAGTAGTATAGTTAATAGTTAAAATTAATAGACTATGGCAAAGAAAGCGGTCGCTACCCTCCACGAAGGTTCTACGGATGGTCGCGCATATTCAAAAGTTATCAAGATGGTAAAGAGCCCAAAGACTGGTGCTTACATCTTCGATGAGCAGATGGTCCCAAATGAGGCTGTCAAGGATTTCTTTAAGAATTAATTCTATAAAGATAAAATCAATAAAAGGCTATAGGTTTTCCTATAGCCTTTATTTGTTTTTTACATACCCTTAGCTTAACCCACACACGATAGACTGCCAAAGATTAAACTTACAAGCCAATAGAGTAGGATAGCAGCTTAGAACCTCAAATATACACTCTAAGAGCATCTACACTTACCCACAAGCATACATTTTAAGCATACAAGATAACTTTTACTAAAGATTGAAGATTTAATTTTGTTTTATACACACATCTTACAAGAATATTTTTTGTTTCATTTTACTGTCACTTTTAACATTTCATTTATTCTACTGTAAACAAACAAGTTAAGTACTCACAACAAATGACAGAAGTGACAGCAAATTTAATTTAACATACCCACCTGGCGCAATCTGCAAAAACAAATAAGCATATAAAACAAAAAAAGTTCAGCCATTAAGCTAAACTTTCTTTTTGTAGTCGATAGGGGAATCGAACCCCTATGCCAAGATTGAGAATCTTGTATCCTAACCATTAGATGAATCGACCAAAATAAGGTTTTCCTATAGAAGGATGATTTGTAGTCGATAGGGGAATCGAACCCCTATGCCAAGATTGAGAATCTTGTATCCTAACCATTAGATGAATCGACCAAATTGCATTTGAGATTATGAGATAAAGCGGAAGGAGGGGGATTCGAACCCCCGGTACGCGGACGCGCACGGCAGTTTAGCAAACTGCTGGTTTCAGCCACTCACCCATCCTTCCAAGATGGCTTACAACCGAATTACCAAGCATTATCTCAAATGCGAGTGCAAAGATAGTACTTTATTTTCATACCTCAAAATTTTTCGTTGTCTTTTTCTTTTATTCTATAAAAAAACACATTTATTTCAAGAAGTTTGTTGTTAGAAAGAGAATTTATCTCTATCTTATTAATAAAAATATAAGTACAACCTTATCCAATTGAGTTTTCTTGAAAAAAGTTTGCATATATGAAAAGTAATGGCGACTTTTGTATAATATATTAAATAAGAACTATAGTTTTGACTTTAAAATTTATGTATTGATTAGCTTTAGCTAATTAATCACCTCGTTAAGATAATATTGTGTCATGAAGAATAAAGACTTAACAGTATGAAGGTAAAAATGATATTACCAGCTTTGCAAGAGGCAGAAAGCCCTTATTGGCGACCTATCAAATACTCGCTTTTCCCACCTTTGGGGCTGGCAACACTTGCAGCCTATTTCTCTGATAATGATGAAGTAGAGATACAGGATCAACACATTGAGCAACTTAAGTTGAATGATACTCCAGATTTGGTTTGTATTCAAGTCTACATTACTAATGCTTATAGGGCTTACAAGATTGCTGATGAATATAGAAAAAAAGGAGTATATGTCGTTATGGGAGGACTTCACGTTACAAGTCTTCCTGACGAAGCGGCACAACACGCAGACACACTAATATTAGGACCAGGGGAAGAAGCATTCCCACGATTCATCAAAGACTTGCGCGAAGGACACCCTCAAAAACGGTATATGGCAAGTTGGAGAAGTATTGAAAACATTCCTCCTGTACGCCGTGATCTTATTAAAAGAGAGAAGTATTTAGTACCTAACTCGCTTGTTGTTTCCCGTGGTTGTCCCCACCATTGTGACTTTTGCTATAAGGACGCCTTCTATAGTGAAGGTAAATCGTTTTACACTCGGAAAGTAGACGATGCCTTAGCTGAAATCGATAGCCTTCCTGGCAGACACCTTTATTTTCTTGACGATCATCTCTTAGGTAATTCTCATTTCGCATCAGAACTATTTGAGGGTATGCGTGGCATGGGTAGAGTTTTTCAGAGTGCCTCTACAGTTGCAGCAGTGCTCAATGGTAATTTGATAGAAAAAGCTGCCGAGGCAGGATTGCGGAGTTTGTTTTTAGGTTTTGAGACATTTTCTCCAGACAATCTTCGTTCAAGTAACAAACTACAAAACTTATCGAAAGATTATGTAGCAGCTGTTGAACGCCTGCATAGTCTTGGTATTATGATTAACGGAAGTTTTGTTTTTGGTCTTGATCATGATGATAAAGATGTATTTCAAAGAACTGTTGATTGGGGGATTGAACATAGCATAACAACAGCAACCTTCCATATTCTAACTCCTTATCCAGGAACGCGTCTGTTTCAACAGATGGAACGAGATGGACGTATTACGTCTTATGACTGGAGCAAGTATGATACCCGAACGGTTGTGTACAAAACATTGGGATTAACAGCAGAGGAGTTAAAACAAGGCTACGAGTGGGCTTATCGTAACTTCTATTCATGGAGTAATATTTTTAAGGCAAGCTTTGGGCACGATAATATAAAGCAGCAATTGGCTCATCTCTTTTATATGGGAGGGTGGAAGAAGTTTGAACCTTTTTGGAATTTTATGATTCAATATGGTAACCTCAATCGTATGTTACCCGTGCTGGAGAATCTATTGGCCAATACAAATGGGAATATAACAAAGAGTAAAATGTCAAGACAAGGTATAGAACTTGTTAAAAAGACCGCATTATAAAAACCTGCAATTCAAAATATAAAAAGATTATGAGGAAGAAGATTTTATCTTTTTACTACTGTTCATGGCTATCTTAGGCTTTGCAACATAATAGTATCGTTTATTTAGTATCTTGCTACTACTTTTTGATGAAAAAGAAAAACAATACATGTTGATACGTCAAAAAGAATAATAGCTTTTCTCAACTATGAGTTAAAATTGAAATAAATCATTAATTATAGCAACACCATAATCATTAAACAATACACTCGCAAATATTGAATCTATTTAGACAAGTAAACAACTTAATCAAAGAGATTATTTTTAATTTGTGATAGTCTTCTACTTTTCTAACAACAAGTTGAATACAACAAAGCCTTATTTGCAAGGTATTAAATGCTCAACACGATTGGTGCTTACCATCAACACGATATGTGCGGAGCATCAACACGATATGTGCGAAGCATCAACACAACTGCAAAAAGATGAAATATAGGCTTATAATAGTTGTTAACATCTGTAAAAAGAATGGTATATCAAACTTAAACGAAAGAAGATTATTAGAAAGTGCTATACAAAACAAGAAACTAAACTTTATCTCTTTCTATGATACTATTCTATAAAAACAAAACCAGCCGTAAATTACGACTGGTTTTATTATATCTATTTAATAAGTAACTGTGAACCCACAAATTACTTCTTCATACCCTTGTAAGCCTGGTTCATTCCTTTAACAACATCCTCTGTAATATTGTAAGCAGGATCAGCATAAAGGATATTATCACCACTCTTAGCAAGAATGATACTATACTTCTTATCCTTATTATACTCCTTCAGATAGTTATGCACGCTGTCAGAGAGAGCTTTGTTATACTTAGCAACCTCGTTCTGATACTCAGCACCAAGACGCTGCTGCAATGCATCAGCATCCTGAGCCTGCTTCTGAATGCTTGCCTGAATCTGCTGAGCCTGTGCCTGTGTGTACTTATTTGCCTGAATATTCTGCTGGAAGTTAGCAGCAGCTGCCTGAATAGCCTTCTGCTTGCCAGCCAATGTACGCTGAATATTAGCCTCCTTAGCCTTTACAAGTTTAGTTACATCCTTCCAATAAGTATACTGGCTCATGATAGAGTCAATCTCTACATAAGCTACTTTCTGACTATTTGCAGCTGGAGCAGCTGTAGAAGTTTCAGCCTTGCTTGCAGTTGTGTCATTCTTCACTGGCTGATTGTTACATGCAACAAAAGCGAATGCTGCCATTGCAAGCACTGCCATTTTGCTAAATGATTTCTTCATTTCTATTGTATTTAATTAATTATTTCTTACTCTAATATGCTTTATTCTCAATTCGAGCTTCCTTGTCCTGGTCGATAACACAATGGATTCCTTTCTCCTTTAGATAAGCATTATCCGATATATGTTGCGACTGGAATTCTCCGCCTTTCTTGAATAACACACGCACTCCGAGAAGCAACATGGCTATAGCAATTATTAACAATGTTAACAATAAAGTTACAAACATTTTCTTTATCTTTGCATTTATATTGACCGCAAAGGTAATATAAAACAGCAAGATTACAAAAAAAAATATTATTAAAAATGGCAAATGTAGAATTAAAACCTGCTTGTGTCTTTGAGCAGTTCGCTAAAATCAATCAAATACCACGCCCATCTAAGCATGAAGAGCAGATGATTAGTTATTTACAAGAGTTTGCTAAGGAGCGCAATCTTGAAGTAAAGGTTGACAAAGTTGGCAATGTACTTATCTCTAAGCCTGCAACAAAAGGTATGGAGAATGTACCAACTGTTGTTCTCCAGAGCCACATGGACATGGTATGTGACAAACTCGTTGATATAGAATTTGATTTCCATAAGGATGCTATTCAGACCTATGTTGATGGCGAGTGGCTTCATGCAAAGGGTACAACACTCGGTGCTGATGATGGTATTGGTATGGCTTATGAGTTGGCTATCCTTGACTCTAATGATATTGAGCACGGACCTATCGAATGTCTCTTTACACGTGATGAAGAAACAGGCCTAACTGGTGCTTTCGGCTTAGAGGCTGGTTTCATGACAGGAAACTATCTCATCAACCTTGATTCTGAAGATGAAGGTCAAATCTTTGTAAGTTGTGCGGGGGGTAATAGTACAACAGCGGTATTCAACTTTGAGCGTGAGAATGCACCAGAGGGTTATTTCTTTATGGAAGCAAGTTTGAAGGGTCTTGTTGGCGGTCACTCTGGTGATGACATCAATAAGAAACGTGCTAATGCTATCAAACTCCTTGCTCGTTTCCTCTATGCGGAGCAGGCTAAGATGGACCTTCGTTTGAGCTATTGGAATTCAGGTAAGTTACACAATGCTATCCCACGTGATGGTAAGGTGCTCTTCGCTGTTCCTTCAGCTAACAAAGAGACTGTTAAGGCAGATTGGAATATCTTTAGTGCAGAGGTGGAGGACGAGTTCCATGTTACAGACACAGCAATGGTATGGAACCTTGAGAGTGCAGATGCCGCTCCAGTTATGCCAAAGCAGATTTCACACAACGTTATCCTTGCTTTGCAGGCACTTGACAATGGTCCATTGACTAATTGTCAGGATGAAGCCTTGGCTTACATGGTTGAAACATCAAGCAATGTTGCAAGCATACAGACAGAGGAGAATAAATTAACAGTTGTCTCTTCACAGCGTTCAAACGTAATGAGCAACTTGGCAAATATGACCAACACTGTTCGTGCATGTTTTGAGTTGGCTGGTGCAGAGATTGTTGTTGATGACAGCTATCCTGCATGGAAGATGAATCCTAACTCAGAGTTAGTACACGTTGCTGTTGAACAGTACAAGAATATCTTTGGTAAGGAACCACTTGTTCTTGGTATTCATGCTGGTCTTGAGTGCGGTCTCTTCTCTGAGAAATATCCACATTTAGATATGATTAGCTTTGGTCCAACACTTCGTTATGTCCATACACCAGACGAGTGCCTCCTTATACCTACTGTTCAAATGGTATGGGATCATCTCCTTGCTGTCCTTAAGAATATCAAGTAAAAGGAAATAGCAATAACATAAATTATACGCCATCTTGCTCTTTTGAACAAGATGGCATTTTTATTTCTATTATTGTATATTGGCTTATGTAATATATGTTCTCTTATCATGGCACGGAGTTTGTTATATACAACAAAGAAAATTGAAAACAATTAAATTATATTGCTATGCAAAAAGGAAATATCGGGGTTACAACTGAGAACATCTTCCCCGTTATCAAAAAGTTCTTATATTCAGATCATGACATCTTCTTGCGTGAGATGGTGTCAAATGCTGTTGATGCTACTCAGAAACTGAAGACCCTTTCTGCAACAGGTGACTTCAAAGGCGAGTTGGGTGATTTGAGTGTTCGTGTTAGTTTAGATGAAAAGGCAGGGACATTGACTATCAGCGACCGTGGTATCGGTATGACCGCAGAGGAGATAGAAAAGTACATTAACCAGATTGCATTCTCTGGTGTCAATGACTTCCTTGAGAAGTATCAGGACAAGGCAGAGGCTATAATCGGTCATTTTGGTCTTGGATTCTATTCTTCTTTCATGGTGGCTAAGAAGGTTGAGATTATTACAAAGAGCTATAAAGAGGGTAGCAAGGCTGTGAAATGGAGCTGTGATGGTAGCCCAGAATATACACTTGAAGACGCTGAGAAGGAAGATCGTGGTAGCGATATTGTTCTTTATATCGACGATGATTGCAAGGAATTCCTGCAGAAATCAAAGATTGAAGAACTGCTAAACAAGTATTGTAAGTTTATGGCAGTTCCTGTTGTCTTTGGTAAGAAGACTGAGTGGAAAGACGGAAAAATGGTTGACACAGAGGAAGATAATGTTATCAATAGCGTTGAACCTTTGTGGGTAAAGGCTCCATCTGGACTGAAAGATGAAGACTACAAGAGCTTCTATCGTACTCTCTTTCCAATGAATGACGAACCATTGTTCTGGATTCATCTGAACGTTGACTACCCATTCAACCTCACGGGTATTCTTTATTTCCCACGTGTTAAGAATAATATCGAACTGCAACGTAATAAGATTCAGCTCTATAGCAATCAGGTATTCGTGACCGATCAGGTTGAGGGTATTGTACCAGAGTTCCTCACATTGCTTCATGGTGTTATTGATTCTCCAGATATTCCTCTGAACGTGAGCCGTAGCTACTTACAAAGTGATGCGAATGTGAAGAAGATTGCAACTTATATCACTAAGAAAGTTGCGGACAGACTACAGAGTATTTTCAAGGAAAATCGTAAGGAGTTTGAGGAGAAATGGGATGATCTAAAGCTCTTCATCAACTACGGAATGCTTTCTGAATCAGATTTCTACGAGCGTGCAAAGGACTTCTCTCTTATCAAGGATACCGAAGGTAAGTACTTTACCTTTGAGGAGTATAACACACTCGTTAAGGACAATCAGACCGACAAGGAGGGTTATCTTGTAAACCTTTATACAAGTAACAAGGAAGAGCAATACAGCTATATTGAGGCTGCAAAGCAGAAGGGTTATAGTGTTATTGATGCAAGCGGACAATTGGATGTACCATTGCTTTCAATGCTTGAGCAGAAGCAGGAGAAGACACGCTACGTACGTGTTGACTCTGATATCGTTGACCGTATTATTCAAAAGGAGGATACTCCAAAGAATAATCTGTCAGCAGATGAAACTGACAATTTGTCAGAGGCTTTCCGTTCACAGATTCCTGCTATCGAAAAAGCAGACTTCACAGTTGACGTACAGTCACTCGGAGAATCTTTCCAGCCAGTTCTTGTAACACAGAACGAGTATATGCGCCGTATGAAGGAGATGAGTCAGTTCCAGCAGGGAATGGGTTTCTATGCTCAGCTGCCTGATTCTTATAACCTCGTTCTTAATGCTGACCACCCATTAGTAAAGAAGGTTCTTGACGATGTCACTGCTAACACTGCAGAGGAATTGAAGCCTATAGCAAGCGAGCTAAAGGGACAGGAGGCACGTTTGGCAGCTTTGCATCAGTCACAAGATAGCAAGAAAGCTGAGGAACTGACACAGGAGGAGAAGGACGATATGCAGAATACTCAGAAGACTGTTTCTGAACTTCAGGACAAGAAGAAAGCTATTGTTGCAGCATACGCTAAGGGTAATGATATTGTTCATCAACTCATCGACTTGGCATTGCTACAAAATGGTATGCTTCAGGGTGCAGCACTCGATAAGTTCCTTAAGCGTTCTATCAGTCTGATTAAGTAAATATAAAGTAGCTATCCTACTTATATACACAAAGTAATTAAAAGGTTCTTCCGTTAAATGCGTAGACGCTTATTTTATAGGCGTATATCTTTAATGGAGGGATCTTTTCTTTTTACACCTCGAAAAACATATCTTCAACTATGAAAAATTAATTACATAAATCCAAATAAAAATCCTCAAATAATGGCAAAAACAACCTATCACGAGTAGGTTTATAACCTTCAATGAATCAACAAGTTACAAAACAGCAAAAGTAAAGATGCCTAATTGGGCTTCAAAAGGGCGTTAGTAACACTTCAAAAGAGCACCTATTGGAAGTCAATTAGGCGTCTTTTAGAAGCTAAAAGAGCATGTGTGGACTTTGAAAGATTGGAAAAATATTTACATTCCTCTATAAACAAAGCGAGGAATTACTTGTAAAAATAAAAAGATATGCTAATAGACTAACTTCAGTTTTAACTTCTATGGGAATATTTACTGGATAGCAATAAATAGCTTGTTTGTCTTATTTATTAGAATTTTCATGCTGGTTTTAGAGAGGAAAAAACTTCTTCTTCCCGCTTGCTATCAAATAAGATTTAGTACCTTTGCAAATAATTAACTCATTAACTATGTTCAAGAAGATTTTTAAAGTGATAAGATGGGTATTATCCCTAACCTTCATCTCCACAATATTGGCGGTAGTAGTCTATCGCTTTATCCCTGTATACTTTACCCCTCTGATGATTAGCCGTTGCTTTGAGCAGATTGGTAAAGGAGAATCTGTGAAACTATACCATGAATGGATTCCATTAGAGAAAATGCCAAAATCAATGCCTGTAGCGGTAATGGCAAGTGAGGACCAGCGTTTTCTTACACATCATGGTTTTGACTATCAGGCTATTGAGAAAGCAGCCGAAGACCACCTAAAAAAAGGTAAGAAGCTACGTGGTGGCTCTACAATCTCTCAGCAAACGGCAAAGAATGTCTTTCTGTGGCAGGGACGCTCGTGGATAAGAAAAGGATTAGAGGTTTATTTCACTTTCCTCATAGAAACACTATGGAGCAAACAGCGTATCATGGAGGTTTATCTAAACTCTATTGAGATGGGCGATGGAATCTATGGTGTTGAAGCATGCGCTGAACAGAATTTCGGTATGGAGGCAAGCCAACTTAGTCGAAGAGATTGTGCACTCATAGCAGCGACATTACCTAACCCACGCCGCTTCTCCTCAAAGAACCCTGGACCTTATATGCGCAAGAGAATAGGACAGATTGAACACCAGATGACTTTTATGCCTGCTTTCCCAAAAGAGCATTAAAATATCTGTATATTAGTCTATTAAACAATTCTGTTCGACAAAAACGAAGAAGATAAGATGATATATCAAGATAAGGAAGAGACAATTCTCTCTGCACTAAACGAGAGCCAGCGTGAGGCTGTTGAGTATTGTACAGGGCCATCATTGGTTATTGCTGGTGCAGGTTCGGGTAAGACACGTGTGCTTACCTATAAGATTGCCTACCTACTTAATAAAGGCTTAGCCCCATGGAATATCCTTGCACTTACGTTTACGAACAAAGCTGCAAGAGAGATGAAGGAACGTATCGCCCAGATAACAACTGCTAAAGATGCGCAACATCTTTATATGGGAACGTTCCATTCCATCTTTGCACGTATCCTACGTCGTGAAGGAGAGGCTATCGGCTTTGGAAGTAATTTCACGATTTATGATGAAAATGACTCTCGTTCACTTATTAAGAGTATTGTAAAAGCCTTAGACCTTGACGAAAAAATCTATAAACCAGCCGCAGTGCATAACTTTATCTCAATGGCAAAGAACCATCTTATCACAGCTGCAGAATATGCAGAAGACCGTGCTGCCATTGAGCGTGACCGAAGTGCGCGTATGCCTGCTATCCACATGATTTACAAAGCATACGAAGCAAGATGTCGTCAGGCAAATGCAATGGACTTTGACGATATTCTACTTTATACCTTCTTGCTCTTCCGTAACAATAAAGAGATTAGAGAGAAGTACGGACAACAGTTTGAATATATCTTGGTAGACGAGTATCAAGACACAAACTATGCACAGGTAAGTATCATCAGCCAGTTGGCTGAAACACATCGACGCATCTGCGTTGTGGGGGATGACTATCAGAGCATCTATTCTTTCCGTGGTGCTAACATTGACAATATTCTTGACTTCAAACATAAGTTTGAAGATGCAAAACTGTTTAAGTTAGAGCGCAATTACCGCTCAACACAACTCATCGTACAGGCTGCTAACTCGTTGATGAAACACAACGAACGTCAGATTCCGAAGGATGTATTTTCTAAAGAAGCTGAAGGAAACAAGATTCTCTATAAACCTTGCTATAGTGATAGGGAAGAGGCTATGGTTGTTGCGAATGAACTGAAGCGTATCAAACGCAATGATGATTGTGATTATGGCAACTTTGCCATTCTCTACCGTACGAATGCACAGAGTCGTTCTTTCGAGGATGAATTCCGCAAACAAGGTATACCTTACAAGATTATTGGTGGACTTTCTTTCTATCAACGTAAGGAAATCAAAGATATCATCGCATATTTCCGCCTGGTTTCTAACCCTGATGATGAAGAAGCTTTCCGTCGTATCATTAATTATCCGACACGTGGAATTGGCAATACGACTGTTCAAAAGATTATTGATTGTGCCCAGCAAAATTCTGTTTCATTATGGGAAACTATCCTCAATCCTATACAATATGGATTAGATGTCAACAAGGGTACAATGACAAAGCTTTTTGCTTTCAGAACACTTATCAGTGGATTTATTAAGAATGTAGCACTGAAAGATGCATACGAGCTTGGAAAAGAGATTATTGAAGAGAGTGGGGTAAGTGCTGATATCCGTTCAGGGAATGAACCAGAGGACTTGGCTCGTCGAGAGAACTTGGAAGAGTTTATGTCGGCTATGCAGGGCTTTGTTGATTCAGGACGCGAAGAAGGTCGTGAAGAAAATGTCTATCTTACTGACTACCTCCAGGAAGTAGCATTATACACAGATGCTGATAAGGAAGACGATGACACCCCAAAAGTGACATTGATGACAATTCACGCAGCAAAGGGATTGGAATTCCCAACAGTGTTTGTCGTTGGATTGGAGGAAAATATATTCCCAAGTCCAATGTCGGCAAGTTCAAAACGTGAGATAGAAGAAGAGAGAAGATTACTCTATGTGGCTATAACACGTGCCGAGCGGCATTGTATATTGACGAATGCAAAGAATCGTTTTCGTTATGGATCAATGCAAATTGATAACCCAAGTCGTTTCTTAAATGATTTCGACCCCGCACTAATTCATGTAGAAGATGAGGCAAATAGTACTTTTGGAGGTGAACGACGTAAGATGCCTTGGGACGAGGACAATAGCTCAAGAAGCACTTGGGGACGTAATCGTTCAGAAGATAATTTCCGTGAATACGAGCCAAACAAAGCATATACTGGTAGCAGACCTTGGGGACAAGAATATCGTCAAATGGGCTCGAGATGGCAGAATTCAAATCCTGTTGCAAGCCAATTTCGTGCTGACCCAAAGCCAAAGATAACTGAACGCAAACGCCCAGAAACTGCTGTAGACCCACTGTCAGAACGTACAAAACGTAGATTAATAGCAGAAGGAGGAAACTTTAAGCGCTTATCTTCTGCTATGACGAATGGCGGTAGAACATTATCAACCGAGAGTTCTTCATTATCTTCGGTTTCATCGGTAGCTTCAATAGGTGGGCTTAGTGTTGGTGTAATGATTGAACATCAACGCTTTGGTATTGGTAAGGTGTTAAATCTTGAAGGTTCTGGGGAAAATGCTAAGGCAACAGTTGAGTTCCGTAATGCAGGAACAAAACAGCTACTCCTGAAGTTTGCTAAGTTTAAGGTTATTGGTTAAGAACATTACAAATACGATAGGCGGCCATAAATGTATTCGCATTTATGACCGCCTATTATCTTTATAGCTGTAATTATCGTCCACACATCTGTTTATAAGGACAGTATTTACAACTATCAGTATTATCTGTTGGAGCAAAAGCTATATTAGGATTATGTATTTCTTCGAGCTTCTCCGTGAGATTTCTAAGAAAATCCTCTTCATATACAGTGACATCCGTAACTTCCTCATTATCTATTGACAGTACCGGGGTATAGTCATCACTACCTGCATGTTGAATAAAGAGCAAAGCAGGACTAACGGCACGATGATTTGGATTGTGTTCTGAATCGTCCTTTGCTTCAATAAGACTGTATAGCATCGCCTGCATTGTATAGTCACTCTTTTTACTTAAAAATTTTGGATTAAACATATCATCAACACATTTCAGTGACTCCGCAGCTTTACCACCAGTCTTATAGTCTACAACACGCAAGCGTGCAATATCATTATCAACAAATATCTCGTCCAAACGGTCAATACGTCCACCAGTTTCGATTTGCTTATCTAATCCATTCACATTAATTGTCAATGAGCGTTTAACAGGAAACTCATGCCCAATCACACGTAATGGGGCAGAACGCTGATCAATACGCAATAATTGATGAAGATACTTTATAATTACTTCACGATTGATAAGTTGCAGTCCATTGAGCTTTGGATGTTTTCTTACTCCTCGTTGTTGATGAAATAGTTCAGTAGCAAATGCCTCGTCAACGATATCATCCAATGTAAGTTCAGCATTCCCTGATGTGAGAGACTGGGTACTCTTTCCTGTCTTCAACAAATAATCTATATTCTTGGTAGTAATGACTTCTCTCGGCAATAACTTTTCATACATAAGCTGTGCTGCAGTATGAAAAATATTACCAAACATTCGATTATCAACATCATCAACATCAATTTCATCGAGTTCATTTATACCTGCAATATATTTAAAGTAATACTTTAGTTGACAAGTTATATATGTATTAATAGCAGTTGGTGAGAAATAACTGATTTCATCGAGTCTTTTCAGCACAGCTTCATTCTTTTCAACCTCTTCGGCTTCACAGCGCATTGGCTCTTGTCCTGCTTGCAAAGTTAGTCGATGAATTGGGTGATTCCATTCTACCATCAACTGTAAAATGAAACGACTCATCTCTCCAGTATGACTACCTTGTGTGGAGTTATTATAAAGGAAAGTAACATCCTTTGCCCGCTGAATCATACTATGGAAATAGTAGCTATAGATGGAAATCTTATTATCAATTGTTGTTAACTCGTATGCCTTTCGTATAAGATGAGGTATAAATGAAGCATCATCTATCCCTTTTGGCATATTTCCTTCGTTACAAGAGAGCACAAGTACATGATCAAAATCGAGATTACGCGTCTCAAGAACGCCCATCACTTGTACACCACGTGCTGGTTCACCATGAAAAGGGATACTTGTAGCAGCAATAAGCTGTGTTAAAAGTCGACGAAAGATTATCTTATCTGCATCCAAATCACCATTTACCATCAGCTCAGACAAACGTATGAGCAAGGTGTACATACGGAAAACAGACTCTTCAAAGAGTGGATCTTTATCGTCTGCACCATTCATGCCGATGAAACGGATAGTTTCTGCTAACCAACTAACTAATGCTTGTAGGTTCTGCTTATCACTTGGATGGTATTCAAAGATTGAGCCTTCTTTTGGCTTCACATAAAACTGCCGTTCACTATTCAATCGTTCGATGATTTCGGCAACTTTAGGTGTTAAATACTTTCCATAAGGGTGACGTAACACTCTGTTTACATAATGAAGTCTATAACTCTGCTCTTGCACAGAATAACCTTCTGTCTGTAATGCCCAAAGCTGCGTAACCATCGATGCAATCGGGGTTTGTTGTAACGGATAACCCGTTGTGACATTCAGAGTATCGACTTCATCAGGTATACAATGAATAACGGTCTGCAACAGATGTTCATCACAAAGAACAATTGCTGTACGCTTACCATCTTTATATCTTTCATTCTCTCGCAACCACTCGGTGATATAACGTGCTTGTAAGTTCTCAGTAGGGGCAGAGATAATATTTATTTCCTTCTCTTTACCTAAATTATCGTACAATTCATCGTTATCGTTTGGTAAAGCATTGGGGAATATATCAAGCCAACGACGAATATAGTTACCCGCTTCATTAGTAGACTTCATATAATATCGGTCATAATCCCAATAGAAACTTGCCTTTTCCTCCTTTAAGAAGCGTTTAAAGAGAAGCTGCTCAACCTTCTGAAGTACGTTGAAACCGATAAAAATATAGTGTTCATATTGTGCTTCTATCTTCGCATTCTCTACCACATCACGATAAAGCATACCCTCGTATGCAAGCTTTTGATCTCTAAGTTTTTGCCTAAAATTATTATATATATCATTCAACTTATCCCAAAGAGTTATAAAACGTTCTCTAAGCCCCTCTGGGTTATAATCGAAATTAGCGAAGAAACGGCGCAACTCAGCCTTCTGTTCATCACTAAGATAGCTAATATCATCTAACTCTTTAAGATTACTAATATTAGAGAACACCATCTCGGCATCCGCCATATTTTTATCGATATCATCGAAATCGGCTAAGAGCAGTTGCCCCCATCCATAGAAATGGTCTAAGGTTTCATTCGTATTGCCTGTAACCTCAACATAACTCTTATAGAGGTCACAAATACTTTTAATAGGATCAGCAATTGTTAGTTCTGAATGTTGACGAAAGAAGTCAGAAATAGTAATATATGCAGGACTCCATACAGGACCATCAGCCAGTCGAGCTAATGCTTGATTCAAAAATAAGGCAGCACGTTTATTAGGAAAGACCACAGCTATATGTGCCATGTCATTACCATATTTATTCAACAAATCAACTGCAACGTGTTCGAGAAATGTATTCATAATTTATATATCAGAACGCTTGTTAAGTATAAAATAAAATTAGTAATATAGGCTACTCTCCCTTAAATAGGAGGAAAGGAGTCGGTACAATCTCGTTTCTAACGACATACCAAATATAACCCGACACCTTCTCATAACCCATACGCATAAGTAAACTCATGTAGCGTTGTACTTGCTCATGATATTCTTCTTGTGGTTTACCGAACTTGAAATCTACCACAATTATCTCCTTTCCATCGGTCATTACACGATCAGGACGATGTTCATAAATATCTCCACTCTCCTTATCATAGTCAAGAATGGTACATTCATTAAACAGCCTCCATCGTGAACTAAACCAATCTTTCACTTTATCATTCTTCAAAGCATTGGCAATCTTGTTCTGCAGTTCTCTCGATGTAACCTCATCATTATAGATAACTCCCTCTTGCTCTAATTCCTTCAAGCGAGGTTCAATGTCTGCCTCAGTAAGAATAGTAGAAAAGAGTTGATGAAGTATATTTCCAACCTTTATATAACGATTTGCATCAGAAGGGTCAATATCTTCACCATTAATAAAGTCATGACTCTTATTACTCTGTCGGAAGCTGACAGGGTGGGGGAAAGTTTCTATCTTCAACTTATGTGTCTTAGGGTTTAGTTCAAAAGGATTCTCCGTTGATTTCTCCTGTTTTACACGCTCTTCACTATCCATTAAAGTGCCAAACTCAAAACAGATAGGCTCCTTATCGCCAGCATCATCAAGCGTTGCTCCTGATAATTCTTTAGCAAGATTATCGATAACTAATTGTATAATCTGTGAACGGTCTGTAGCCGTATTACCATTTTGGAGGTTAGTTAAAGTGCTTTTAGAAGCCTTTTTACCAGTAATAAATAGATTCTTTCCAGCACGTGTAAAGGCAACATAAAGCAAATTCATGTTATCAACAATATTCTGAAGATGCTCCTCTTTGTAATCATCTTCAAATACTGTACCTAACATCTTTTTGGAAAAATCTATTGGAATCAACGGTAATTCTCCATAAGGTTTCTCCTTATTATCTCCTGGACACCATATTGTATTACCATTTGTTTTCTCTAACTCCCAATCACAGAATGGAATCAGAACATTATCATATTCAAGACCTTTACTCTTATGAATAGTTATCAAGCGTATTCCATCAACTTCATCACTTTGAATAGTATTACTTGAAAGAGTGTCTTCCCATTCTTCGATAAAATCGTCTATATCTGCTGGGTGATCTCTCAAATACTCATTCAGCGTATCATAGAATGT
This sequence comes from Prevotella melaninogenica, assembly GCF_003609775.1. Classification (NCBI taxonomy): domain Bacteria; kingdom Pseudomonadati; phylum Bacteroidota; class Bacteroidia; order Bacteroidales; family Prevotellaceae; genus Prevotella; species Prevotella melaninogenica. The sequence continues at coordinate 1,144,310 of NZ_AP018050.1, read as the reverse complement.
ACATACGTATGCACTCTGCCCTTCAAGACAGCCAAGATTGAAAAGAGAATAAATCTCATCAACTAAATCAACAAGAGACAGCCTTAATAAAGACTCAAACTTATCAATATAACCATTTGGTAAGAATGACTTTAATTCCATCTTACCTCCATCAACAAACAATGCATTATTATCTTTATCTGTCTGCATTACTTGCTGCTGATAAAGCTTAACCAACTTGCTTTCTGTTAGTTTATCATCTGGATGTGTAAGCAATCGCAGAGCAGCAATAATCACATTAACAGCTAACGAAGCATCTAATTGAAAAGCCTCATCAGATACAAGACTTACATCAGCTCCAAACTCACTTTGAAACTTATCTACAATATCTGGTATTACAGTCTTAGAGCGTGCAAGGATAGCAATATCTTTTTGTTTATAACCACGCTCTAAAAGTTGACGAACATTATCTATTAGTTCATTTAGAACACTCTCCTTATATTCTGCACTTACAGTTTTATCATAGTGAAAGAGTTTAATACGTACACAGCCCTTACCATTATCTTTCCGTGGTTTCTGCTCAATTTCCTTATAAGCCTCTATTAATTGGCTTGCACCTTTTATCTCATCGCTCTCCAACTCTTTAACAGTTTGCACAACAGCCTGCGTAAAGAAAGCATTATTAAATCGGATTATGTTCTTTTCTGAGCGATAGTTAGTATCCAGCGGTTCAATCTTTATTTGTTCGTTAGAGAACTCATGTTCAATATTATTTAGCAATTTCCAATCACCTTGGCGCCATCTATAAATACTCTGCTTGACATCACCCACAATCAGATTATGAGATTCTATTTGTGCCATACAGTTATCAAGTAGCTTGCGGAAATTATTCCATTGGATAGTACTTGTATCTTGAAACTCATCAATCATGATATGCTTCAAGTAAGCTCCCATCTTCTCAAAAACAAAAGGCGTATCAGATTCTTTCATTAAAGTGCTAAGTAATGATTGCGTGTTACTTAGCATAAATCGATTCGTGTCTTTATTTATCTCATCAACAGCCTCAGAGATAGCATGTAAAAGACGAAGTTGAGAAAGATGTTTAAGCGTAAGATTACTTGATTGATACTCCTTCCACCCCTCTGTTCTATATTTTTCCAAGAGTTTTAAATCATTACACAATGATGCTGAGGCAAGTTCTATAATCGTTGCTTTCTCATCTGCAGAACAAGAGCCAGATGGCCACTTGCTTGCATTTTCTATACACGTATTTACGTATTTGGGGGCATCATTATCCGATGGAGTGCCCTTCGCCAATTTAACTATATATGGATATATCCCTCTTGACTTGTTGTTAAATAAGTTTTGATTGTCCACATTAGCTTCACGTATTTTTTGTAGCATTTGCTTTGCTTGATCATTCAAATTCTTTAAAGCTTGTGCACGTCTCCTACGCAAATCCGTGATGAAATCGTTAAAAAAAGAAGTATCTTTGAATCGTTTATCAAGCTCAGCCTTATGATCTTTATAGAAGTCCTTAAATATATTCTTTCCGAAGTCCTTTATCTGCCCAATAACATTCCACCCTTTGTCATCTTCAATATTTTTATCGATATAATCGCGAATCCAACTCAGAACTTCTTCACCTTCTTCCAGACTATTAATTAACTCATCAACAGCCTGCGCCTCAACCTGCTCATCATTAAGGTCTATACGAAGATTAGCTGTAAGATTTAATTCACGAGCAAGATTACGCAATACAGATTGAAAGAAGGCATCAATCGTCTGTACCCGAAACTCATTATAATGGTGAGTAAGCAGCGACAAAGCTTCAGCAGCATTCTCCCTAATTGTTTGTTCAGGGAAGCCTGTTTTCTGTAACACCTGCTCATAATATGCCTGAGAGTCTGGCAACTTATGAGCAATACCATATAGCTGGGAAAGAATACGTGTTTTCATTTCCTGCGTTGCCTTATTAGTGAAGGTAACGGCAAGAATCTTCTTATAATCTTGTGGATTCTTTACCACTAAGGTAATATATTCTGATGCTAATGTAAATGTTTTGCCCGAACCCGCTGATGCTTTATAAACCGTTAATGCTTTTTCCATCATGAATGAGTAAAGATTGATGTTAGAGTCTGACACAATATGTGAACATATCTGGGAAGAGTTCCTTTATGTTTGTTGGTTTCTGTCCAAAGATACCAAAAATAGTACTACCACTACCAGACATCTGTGCATACAGAGCACCATTCTCATATAGTTTTTCCTTAACATCAGCCAATATAGGATGTTTTGCAAAAATAGATGCCTCAAAATCATTTGTCAATTCAGAACGCCATGTATCAATCGGTTGACGAACAATATCACGACAGCTTTTCACTGGCTTCTTAGGCGTCACACCTGCGTATGCTTCTGCTGTTGAGACAGCAACATCAGGTTTTACCAAAGCAAGATAATAACCTTCTAAATTATTATCCTCATTATCCGCAGGTGCAAGCACATCACCAATTCCCGTTGCATAAGCAATTTCAGAACGAATAAAGAACGCACAGTCAGCACCCAATTTAGCTGCGTAACGTTCCATCTCAGCATTCCCCATATTCAAACGAAAACGCTCATCAAGCAACCGAATCATATAAGCGGCATCAGCAGAGCCACCGCCAAGTCCTGCTTGCATAGGAATACGCTTAACAAGATGAGCATGAACACGAGGAAGGTTATAATCTTGTGCAAGAAGATGATAAGCCTTTACAACTAAGTTCTTGCTCTCATCACATTCCACGACATTGCCTGTCACTTTTAAATCAATAGGAGTAGGAGAGGGAAACTCCTCATCCATCTTCTTTATTTCTAAAGCATCACATAAAGGCACTGGATAAAAGACAGTTTCAAGGTCATGATAACCATCAGGACGCTTTGCAACAATATTTAAACCGAGGTTGATTTTGCAGCAAGGAAAAGTAATCATAGTCTAAAATTATAATTTAAAGATTCTTTTCTGCAAAGATAATAAAAGCTTATAAGATTGATGTTAGAAATGGAATATTTTTTGTAATTTTGCCAGCGTATGCCAGAAAGAAGTAATAACAATAAAAGTAGTCGTAGGACCAAGCAGGCTCCTATTGACACGACATTCGGTCACCTCCAGCCACAGGCAATTGACATTGAAAAAGTTGTTTTAGGTGCACTTATGATTGATAGCGACGCCTTCACAGTTGTTTCTGAAATCATTAAACCAGAAACATTCTATGATTCTCGCCACGAGAAAATTTACGAAGCTATACAATCATTGAACCTAAAGGAGAGACCTGTAGACATCATGACTGTGGTTGAGGAACTCCGTCATAAGGGCACACTTGAAGATATAGGTGGGCCTGCTTATGTCGTGGAGCTTAGTTCCAAGGTTGCTTCTTCTGCGAATATCACCTATCATGCACATATTCTTGCACAGAAATACTTAGCACGCCAACTTATTCAATTTGCCTCAATGATTGAGACTGATGCCTTCGATGAAACCGTCGATGTTGATGAGTTGATGCAAAAAGCTGAGGGAACTTTGTTTGAAATTTCTCAGAAAAATATGCTACAAGACTATGTGCAAATTGATACTGTCGTTGAGCAGGCTCATCAACTGCTCCTCAAGGCTGCAAACAACAAAGGTAGTTTAACTGGTGTACCAAGTGGCTTCCATGACTTAGATAAGATTACAGCAGGTTGGCAGGCATCCGACTTGATTATTATTGCTGGACGTCCAGCCATGGGTAAGACCTCATTTGCGCTTAGTATTGCTAAAAACATAGCCGTTGACTATCGTAAACCTATAGCTTTCTTCTCTCTTGAGATGAACAACGTACAGCTTGTCAACCGTCTAATTTCAAACGTATGTTCTGTACCGGGTAATAAGATTCTCAATGGTCAGCTAACCCCTGACGAGTGGGAGCGTTTCGATTCTAACATACGAAAGATGCAGGGTGCGCCTATCTATGTTGATGACACACCTGGACTTTCAATTTTCGAACTTCGAACAAAAGCGCGCCGATTGGTACGTGAACACAATATAGAAGTTCTCATGATTGACTACTTGCAGTTGATGAATGCGAATGGTATGCGCTTCAGCAGCCGTCAGGAAGAGGTTTCTACGATTAGCCGCTCATTAAAAGGACTTGCAAAAGAGCTGAACATTCCGATATTGGCACTATCACAGTTAAGCCGTGCGGTTGAACAGCGTGACCCACGTGAGGGTAAACGTCCACAGCTAAGTGACTTGCGTGAGTCTGGTGCCATTGAGCAGGATGCCGATATGGTACTTTTTGTGCATCGTCCAGAGTATTACCACATCCTACAAGATGATCATGGCAACGACCTTCACGGTATGGCTCAGATTATTATTGCTAAGCACCGTAAGGGTGCAACAGGTGACGTGCTACTCAACTTCCGTGGCGAATACACTCGCTTTGCTAACCCTGAAGATGTTGACATGGCTGTACCAATACCTGACGACCCACTGGGCGGTGAGATTATTGGTAGTAAGATGAACGAGGAACCTATTCCACCATATCCAACAGGAGATATGAGAGCACCTTTCTAAACGACATAAGAGAATCATTTCAAGACATATAAAGTCTATAAAAATTTATTACAAAAATAACGACTATCGAATCTATTTAAGGTCAAAATAGTCGTTATTTTTTTATCATTGTAACTAACCGATTATCAAGTAGTTGTAAAAAACCATTTTAAAAGGTGCTTAGTTGGACTTCAAAAGGGCGTTAGTAACATTGCAAAAGGGCATCTTTCGGAAGCTAATTGGGCGTTAATTGAAAGCCAAAGGAGTATCTTTCAGTTTACAAAATGTGATTTTATTTTACAAACTAAGATATTATCGAAGAACAAGTATATAGCTACTTAACATCTATATTTAGCTTTATCCTCATCAAACTGTAAACCTCAAAAAATATACACTAACATTATTCATTGATATAAGAACGAATAATATTTGCCCAAACCTCATAACCTTTATTCGTAAGATGAAGTCCATCACGACAATAATCAGGGTGCATTTCATTAGCGTTAGCACCTAAAAGGGGGGTATATAAGTCTATAAATACAAGCTTATTAGCACTACAATAATTCTTCAACTTTTCATTTAACTGAATAATCATATCATCCTTACCTTTAAGTAGTTTCCAAACACCAACTTTTTCATTTAAGGGTAAAAGACTTTGAACATAAAGTTTAGTTTGTGGACACGTTTGACGAATTGACTCAATGACGTTAATAACGCCCTGAAAAGTGCGCTCAACCGTCCATCCATGGCTTAAATCATTAGTTCCACACTCAAAGAATATTTTACTTGGTTTATAAGGCAAAATCTGATTTAATCGATTAGAAATTCCTCGACTATCATCTCCAATAATCCCTCTATTAATAATCCTTCTTGCATTAGGAAAGAAGCGATTCCAGTCTTTTCCATATTCAGAATGACTATCGCCCAACATGACAATAGCATTATCTGGCAAAGAACCCTCTTGCTTAAATTGATTCACTTTAATATTATAGTGTTTTGAGCCGCAATACGTAACGTTCTGAGCGTGTATTGATAGGATAGTAACTGAAAGAAAGAGGCAAAATAATAGTTTTTTCTTCATATAAACACTTGAATAACATATCCAACCATCAGAATACTAAGTATTAATCTTATTTATTCTTACTGCAAAATTAAGAAAAAAGAAAGAGATATAAAAGGAAAAGTCCGGTTATCTGTTCCAAAGGAAGGGATAGCCGGACTTTTAAATAAGAGGATTCTTAAATAATTGTTGCACTTATTAGTTTATGTGACGCATTACTTTGCGAAAGTAAGCTTGTGTCTTTGCAACATTGTATCGAATACCACCACTCCATAAACGGATGGCTTTCTCGACACTGTTCAATGGATTGTGGAAACTCTGGATAATCACAAACATTTCCTTTGACTTTGTAGCATTGAAACGATCTGAAAGTGAATAACGCTTACTGCTACCAGTACTTTTAAGAATGTTGTTGCACTCCTTTACCAAAATAGGAGAAATCTGAAGTACACCAACATAAGGACCATTTACGGCTGCAGGATTACCCTTGCTTTCAATCTGAATGATTGCATTCATTACTGGTTCCCAATCAAAGCCATCATTTTTGGCAGACACTTCAACATGTGAAGCAAAAATCATTAAGAAACAAATACTTACTACTTTTAAAATTCTCATCATTAAAAAATTTCCGAAACCTTGGAAGAGTAGGTCAAAAGAGCTACTCTCTACGGCGTGTTCTTATGTGAGAATGAGTTATCACCACGCCTCAGTTTCATATTAACGCTGCAAAGTTACAAAAAATATTCCTGATATACAACACTTTAACATTTAATATATAAAGTTGGGAATGAACAATTACTATGCGCAGAGTCAACCAGCAAGTGCAAAATTACAAAACGTGTTTAAAGAACTCGCACTTTGGATTAGAAAAGTTTAATTTTTCTCTTGGTCTTTCGTTCAATTTCTTTTGTATGGACATAATTCTCTTGTCCGTATATTTATCAAACGAATCCTTTTTAGGTATATACTGCCTGATTAATTTGTTTGTATTCTCAACAGTTCCCTTTTGCCATGAACAATATGGGTCAGCGAAGTACACGGGCACTCCTAAGTATTTTGTGATGTCCTTATGTGCTGCAAATTCAGGTCCGTTATCTGTTGTAATTGTCTTCAGGCTGTCTTTGTATGGCAGCAGTAGTTTCCTAACCACCTTTACCAGAGGCTTTGACATTTTTCCAAATGGCAGTTTCTGCATAAACAACATATTGGTGGATTTCTCCACTATTGTGAGTATGGCGTGCTGGGCAGGATCGACGATCAAGTCCATCTCAAAATCTCCGAATCTCTTCCCGTCAACTTCCTTACTTCTTTCATGGATACTCACCCTGTCCTTTATTGGAAGATGTCCGCCTTGGGGACGATGCCTGTATTTCATCTTATGCCTTGTGTGCTCTGCAAGCTTCCCTGTTGTGTCATTGTGGATAATGTTATAGATGGACTGGTGGGAGACCTCTATACTCTCATTTATGCGCAGATACCCTGATATTTGTCTTGGAGACCACTGGTCGTTGATAATATATTCTTTAATTCTCCAAACTAATTCGTCGGAGAGTTTGGCGTTAGTTACCGTGCTCTTTCTGCGCTGCATAGCCATATCATGCGCCTTCGTCCAGATATACTTTCCCGAAGGCGTACTGTTGCGTTTGATTTCACGTGAGAGTGTTGACTGACTAATACCGACGATCTCGGCAATTTCTTTTCTCGCTGTTTTCTTTTGGAGTAAGGCAAAAATTTGCGACCTTTGCTCCGAGATTAATTGATGATACATTTGCAATACAAAGTTAGTTAATCTTTGGGAGACTTCGGTCTCCTTTTTTATTTGTATTGCTGGTTGTTTCTTTTTCCTCTCCGAGAGATGCAGACAACCTCTCGCTACGCGTCGAGAACGTCTGCATCTCTCGGAGAGGGACACTCTTTTATTGCACTTCGTTTTGGAACTTGCAATGCCTAATAATAGACTTTTACTACTAAAAGTCGATGAAATCATGCTATTTTTGCGGTACAAGCAATTTGTGGCATTGAAAAAGAATGTTTACCTTTGTGATGATTTTAGGTCTTTAGAAAGCATATTATTAGGCTTATCGCTGCTAATATGCTTAATAAATCCATACAGGCTCTATAAATTAAAACAATAAATGATAAAGCGTAAACGTAGGCGCAAAAAGCAAACGCGCAATAAATACAGTATTTGGTGGTGGGTCTGTGCTGCTTTAGCGGTACTAATAGTTATTCTTATCATCGACCTAAAACCATGGCGCAGACCTCGCTCTGTAGCCAGCGATCAATGGCCTTATCGTGATATGACCAAAGGTCCATACACTAAAGACTTTGATGGGCTTGACATTTCACGCCATCAAGGGAAGATACATTGGGATGAGCTGGTGGAAGAGAATCCACAACTACGTTTTGTCTATATTAAAGCTACAGAAGGTAGTTCTATCGTTGATCCATTATATAAGAAGAACTTTAAGGCAGCAAAAGAAAGAGGCTTATTAGTAGGCTCTTACCATTTCTTGACTTATCGTACATCTATGGAGCGTCAGGTAGATAATTTTCTTGCTAATATTGACCTTAGTCAGCAAGACCTATTACTACTTGTTGACGTTGAAAAGGATGGAACACGTAATTGGGGACGTGATATCATTCAAAAGAATCTTGCAGAATTTATCCGATTAATTAAGGAACGAACAGGACATTCTCCAATGATTTACACTAATGAAGCTTATTATCATCTAAACCTCTATCCCGAGTTTAACCGTTACCGATTGTTCATTGCAAACTATAATCTTCCTCCACAACTACCTGACACAAAATATGATATATGGCAATCAAGTAAGCGTGGAAGAGTGCGTGGAATATGGACATACGTAGACATTGACCAGCTACGTGAAGGTGTATCCGTAGATGATTTCAAGATGCCAAAATAAAAGATTGTTCCGATTAAATCAGCAATCTGTTGCAATTTTATTAATAATACGAATTTTGTCTGTGCCGTTATAGGTTGTTTTACCCAGTGAACTAAAATCGATTACATTACGATAAATGCTTGAAAAGGCAACAAGCTTGTTATCTTTTATAAAGAGAAGCGTACAAATACTATCGAATAAAGTATTATCAAGGATAGCATCTCTATCTCCAGCATAGCCCATATCTATTTTCTCATCAGAAGCAGTATGATTATCATAAGGCTTGATAACTATCATCGTATCCCATTCTTTATCCTTATATAATTCATGGACAGAGATACAAGTTTCTGATTTCTGAATTGCCTGTAAGTTATCATTTAAATTTACCTCACGGTAAGGTGCATTGACACACCAAATAATTGCACCAATAAGGATAACAGAAAAGAAGATTAGTAGTATTGTCTTTTTTTTCATATTGTTTTCGTCAACAGCCTAAGTTTTTCTGATAATAGTAATATCTTGTGTCAAGAGGAAACTTGTCCAGGATGTATAGGATGCTCCTATAAAACTGGACAAGTTGTAAATTAATCGAAACTATTGATACTTGTTAAGCCAAACCTTCTATCTGACCACGAACAATATCAATCTTTTCAGCTTGAGGAACCTTAGGTAAACCTGGCATACGCATAATCTCACCAGCAATAGCAACAATCATCTCTGAACCTCCATTGATAACAAAGTCACGAATGGTGATATCAAAATTCTTTGCTACACCCACCTGCTTAGGGTCCTCACTGAATGAGAACTGTGTCTTAGCAATGCAGACAGGGAACTTATCCATTCCCCATGATTTAATGCGTGCAAGTTTATTCTGAGCAGACTTCTTAAGGATAACAGAGCGAGCACCATAGATATTCTTGGCTACCTTGTTTACTTTCTCTTCAATACTATCCTCATCGGCATAAGTCATGTTGATTTCGTTAGCGCCCTGCTTATCAATCGTTTCAACAACAAGTCGAGCCAATTCCTCAGCACCTTCGCCGCCCTTCAAGAACACATTGTTTTCTGCAAAGCCTACACCCAACTTCTTACAGTAGTCAGCAAGAAGTGCAATTTCCTCTTCTGTATCATCACCATATCGGTTCAATGTGACAATCACTGGCTGTCCAAAGCGTTGCATATTCTCAACATGACGGTCAAGATTAGCAAAGCCCTCTACAAGTGCTTGACGCTCTTGCTCATGTGATGCACCATCAACAAGACCACCATGCATCTTCAAACCACGTAAAGTTGAGACGAGAACAGTGGCACGAGGGTGAATCTCTGCTTTACGACACTTAATATCCAAGAACTTCTCTGCACCAAGGTCTGCACCGAAACCAGCCTCAGTAATAGCATAATCACTCAGTGACATTGCCATCTTAGTTGCAACTAAACTGTTACAGCCATGGGCGATATTCGCAAATGGTCCACCATGAACAAAGGCTGGTGTTCCTTCAAGTGTCTGAACAAGATTTGGCTTAATAGCATCCATTAAGAGAACAGTAATAGCACCAGCTACACCAAGATCGCGTACTCTAAATGGTTTGTCGTCAAAGGTGATACCCAAAACCATATTCTCAATACGACGACGGAGGTCTTGCTCACTGTCGGCAAGACACAATGCAGCCATAATCTCACTTGCTGGCGTAATATCAAAGCCAGACTGTGTTGGTAAGCCATCAGTAGATGCTCCAAGTCCTGTAACGATGTTACGAAGACTACGATCATTTACGTCCAAGACACGCTTCCAAAGAATTTGTTTTAATGTAAAGCCTTCACTGCGATGCTGATAAATATAGTTATCAAGCAAGGCTGCAATCATATTGTGTGCACTCGTAATAGCATGGAAGTCACCAGTAAAGTGGAGGTTAATCTTCTCCATTGGTACAACCTGAGCATATCCACCACCAGCAGCACCGCCCTTCATTCCAAAGCAAGGACCAAGACTTGGCTCTCGTAGGGCAAGAACAGAACGCTTACCAATGCGGTTTAACGCCATTGACAAGCCAATACTAACTGTAGTTTTACCAATACCAGCACGGGTAGGGGAGATTGAACTAACAAGAATAAGGCGGTTGCAAGCAACTCGCTCTTCATTTATTAGCGAAAGAGGAACTTTCGCCATATACTTACCATAATGCTCCAAAGCATCAGCTGGAATACCCACCGTAGCTGCTACTTCCTCAATTGGCTTCATGTTACATGAGCGTGCAATTTCGATGTCAGATTTCATAGTTATATTCTTTTTATAAAGTTATAATCGCAAAGATAAAAATAAATTTTGAATATAACCAGTTCTTGCGAAGAAAGTTTTTCGGTTTTAAAAACGTTATGATTATCAAATAACTTTCTATTAATTGAATATAAGAGAGATTATTTCCTATTAGTATAATCTGTAAACACTATATAAATAAGCGATTCCTATATATCTAACATATCTTATATTGACCTTGATGATTCTATCTTACCCTTTTCTATCTACGTGTTAGTGCCCAGCACATATAGTGCTCATAGTTAACACCAATGGTGCTAAGCACTAAAACACTTACAATATATTCCCGTTGAAAAAACAAAATAACATAAAAGGAGATACTGCATAGGAGAGTATGCTGCTTAAGTTATATTAGATATTAGTTGTTTCCTATAAAGAGAAAAATAATCTTCATAGGAAATAACTAATTAAAAGAGGGAAGATGCACCCCAAATCAAAGCTGCATAACGCAGTACTTTACCTATTGTAATACTTAATACTGACAAAGCGATATTTGCACGTGTAAGTCCTAAAACAATGGTGATGGCACTACCAAGGATAGGAAGGAAAGCAAAGAATCCCATCCATGCACCATGTCCGCCCATAAAGCGATAAGCTCTGTCTAACGACTCTTGCTTCACTCGGAAATAACGCTCAAGCCATTCCAGTTTGCCTAATCTACCAAGACCATAATTTAGCATTCCTCCTAAGACGTTGCCTATACTACCATAAACAAGTAATAGGACAGGGTCTACGCCAGCTGCAAGCAAACCGAGCATTACCGCCTCACTACTAAAAGGTAAAACACTTCCTGCAAGGAATGCCGATAAAAACATTCCCCAATAACCATAGTCTACAAGTAATTGTGTAAGAGAATCCATAAGTTGAGTAGGGTGATAATGATAGCTGAATAAGAAAGGATGAGAAACATCCAGTTAGTTATCCTTGTACGTGTAAGTGCAAAGAAATGTGCAATTAGCGGTGCTGTAGTTACAATCAACACACTCAGCAATGCTTCATAATGCTGAGGTTGAAGAAACAAAAAGACGATTGTTGCAAGATCTACTGTTATAAATATCTGATAGAACAAACGTGTACGAATATTATCATTGCGCTTTTGATTCATGAAATGCACAATGCCAATCACAGCGCATACCAATACAAATGATAAAGTCAGTATTTGATTAAAACTTAATATCTTAAAATTGAAAGGCTCACTAAATACTGCAATCTTAGCAAAATGGTTTAAGAGTATAGTAATATCTCCCTTAACAGCCAAGTATCCTGCATAGAACCAATAAGGAAGGATAATACCAAGAAGAGATGCAACAAAATTGCGAGGACTCATCGAAAGAATATTGGTACGCATAATGACCCAAAGAATAGGGAGATAGAAAAGAGTTTGTACCCATACAATACTCGCCATACCTATACAGAAGAAGGCATAGAAAGTCCATCCCGGCGCATGAGTGTCTTGATAGCATCGAAAAGCAAAAGTATAGAAGCCTACAAAGCCCAACATAATGATAGCAGCCTGAATAGATGGGAACATAAAGGCCGCCATAGTCGCAAAGACTAAGAACGAACATGACACCATTCTACTGTAGATACGAATAAGCGCATTGGCATTATTCAACTCCATCATAAGATAGGTAGACAGCAAAAGGCATATACCTGGTACTATTACTGCAAGATTATATAACCCCGCAATAACCCATACAAGAGCAGCCGCTGAGACAACGTATGCTTGTGTCCAGCGGCTTTCTGCTATTCGATTTTGGATGCGTTTTTGTTGCATAATAGATGATATACGGAGATAGCCGTAATTAATATTGTTATACAATAGACACCTTATAGCTATCTCCTTTCCTTCAAGAAGATAAGACTATAAGTCCTGACCTATGTCTCTTCTAAAGTATTTATCCGTAAATTCAATCTTCTGAGCTTCTGCAAAACTCTTCTTTAGTGCTTCTTCTTTATTCTCACCATAAGAAGACACAGCGATGACACGACCACCAGCGGTTACAACCTGGCCATCCTTTACAGCTGTTCCACTATGGAAAACTACAGAGCCTTCTATCTTATCAAGTCCAGCAATTGGATAACCTTTCACATACTCTTCTGGATAACCACCACTAACGAGCATTACGCAGACTGCAGAACGTGAGTCAAACTCAACCTCTCGCTGATCGAGATTACCCTCTGCAACTCCTTCAAAGAGATCAACGATGTCACTCTTCAAGCGTAACATAACACTTTCTGTTTCTGGATCACCCATACGACAGTTATACTCAATAACCATTGGTTCGCCATCAACATTAATTAAGCCAAAGAAGATAAAGCCTTTATAGTCAATACCCTCTGCCTTCAAACCATCAACAGTTGGACGAATAATGCGCTCTTCCACCTTTGCCATCCATTCCTTAGTAGCAAATGGAACAGGAGTTACGCTACCCATACCACCAGTATTCAAACCCGTATCATGCTCACCAATGCGCTTATAATCCTTTGCTTCTGGCAAAATCTGATAGTTTGTACCATCGGTAAGAACAAATACAGAACATTCAATACCTGAAAGGAATTCCTCGATAACAACCTTTGCAGAAGCGTTACCAAACATACCTCCAAGCATTTCACGCAATTCTTTCTTAGCTTCTTCAAGCGTTGGAAGAATAAGAACACCCTTACCAGCTGCCAAGCCATCGGCTTTCAACACATAAGGAGCTTTAAGCTTCTCAAGGAAGCACATACCCTCTTCAATAGTAGTACCATCAAATGTCTCGTAAGCAGCTGTCGGAATGTTATGACGTTTCATAAAAGCTTTGGCGAAGTCCTTAGACCCTTCGAGTACAGCACCAGCCTTTGAAGGACCAATAACAGGAATATTAGCTGTGCGACTGTCATCCTTAAAGCAGTCATAAACACCATTTACCAATGGGTCTTCAGGACCGACAACAACCATATCAACCTTCTCTTCAACAACGAAGTCCTTCAGTTTATCAAAGTCATTTACTCCGATTGCAACGTTCTCACCAACTGCTCCCGTACCAGCATTACCTGGTGCGATGAAGAGTTTACTACACTTTGCACTCTGTGCAATCTTCCATGCTAAGGCGTGTTCGCGACCGCCGCTGCCTAAAAGTAATATTCTCATAAAGCTTTGCCCACCCCCTCCGATGAAAGAGGGGAGTGCAGACTTGCTGCACATGGGTATTTATTAATTGTTAGATGCGATTATAAGCAATAATAAAACGTACTATTAGATTATCACCAAACCCTATTTTATAGGCTTAAGATAATTTTCAAAGTACTCTGTAATGCGCTCATGCAAGTGTACACTCTGATGTCCGCGCATATTATGAGGCTCACCTGGATAAACGAAGAAGTCTGGTTGTGTGCCAGCAGCAATACAAGCCTTCAAGAAGGAGTAAGAGTGCTGAGGAACAACGACTGGGTCATTCAAGCCAGTAATTATCTGAAGTTTACCTTTAAGATCCTTTGCCTTTGTAAGGAGTGATGTCTGTGCATATCCTTCTGGGTTAGTCTCAGGAGTGTCCATATAACGCTCTCCATACATAACCTCATACCACTTCCAATCCATAACAGGACCACCTGCAACACCAACCTTAAACACGTCAGGATAATTGGTAACCAATGATGTTGTCATGAAGCCACCAAATGACCAGCCATGAACACCCATACGATTCTGATCAACGTATGGAAGAGACTTCAAGAATTTAACTCCTTCCATCTGGTCTTTCATCTCCTCTTGACCAAGATGACGGAATGTAGCCTGCTCAAACTCCTTACCACGATGTTCGCTACCACGATTATCAAGAATAAAGAGTAGGTAGCCTTTCTGTGCCATATAGGTTTCCCAACCACGTGATCCCCAGTTCCATGAAGCCTCAACATTATGAGCATGAGGACCACCATATACATAGATAACCGTAGGATACTTCTTATTAGCATCAAAGTTAACAGGCTTCACCATACGCCAATACAAATCAGTCTTACCATCTGCAGCCTTTATCGTACCATTTGTATATTCAGGAACTGTATAGCCTTCCCATGGATTAGCAGATGTGAAGTAATCATTACGTTGTGGCTTACCATTCAAACTAATGATTTCATACTTGCGAGGCACAGCTGGTTCACTATAACTATCCATAATAGCAGTACCATCTTGGCTCAGTTTTGGATGATGATAACCACGACCGTTATCAAGCAATGTACGCTTTCCAGATGCTACATTAACAAGCCAAGCATTACGCTGAATAGGATGACACTCGTTAGAAACATAGACAATACTCTTCTGCTTGCTATTAAAGCCAAGTACCTCCATTACAACCCACTTGCCACTTGTAATCTGCTTAAGCTGACGTCCATCCTTATTGAAGAGGTAAAGATGATTATATCCATCCTTCTGACTCTGCAAGATGAACTCATTCTCATTCCATGGTAAGAACTGAATAGGATGACATGGTTCAACATACTTTGCATCAGTCTCACGATAGAGTTCTTTCAACTTTGTACCTGTAGCAGCATCGTATGATACCAAACGGCAATCATTCTGATCGCGGTTGAGTTCAAACATATAAACTGTCTTCTCGTCGGGACTCCATGTGATGTTTGTAAAATAACGGTCTGTTGGGTCACCAGCCTGAAGATACACAGTCTTACCTGTTGTAAGGTCATATACACCAACAGTTACCTTATGAGAAGTTTCGCCCACCATAGGATACTTAATAAGGTCAACCTTAGCTGCACGTGACTCGCCTTTTTCAGGCTTCCAATCTAACTCAGGAACATCAATAAGAGGGTAGGCAGCAACCATACTTTGGTCCATACGATAGAAAGCTAAGCGACTTCCCTTTGGACTCCAATAAAGTCCACCATCAATACCGAACTCATCACGATGTACGCTCTGACCATATACGATATCACCAGAACCATCAGTTGTCAACTGACGTTCTGTGCCTTTTGCATCCGCAACATATAACTGATGGTCTTTAACAAATGCAGTTGCACCAGACACTTTATTCCAATCACGTGCCTGAAGACCAGCTGGACGACTCAAACGCTGTACAAGTTTTTGCGTTTGGAAATCTACATATAAGTCCTCATTACCATTCTGCACCTTCACAATAGAACGGTCAGCATAAGGGAACTCAGCACCATAAAGATGACGAACAACCTCATTAGAAGCAGATAAACCTGCCCACTTGTTAATCTCATCCAGTGAGAAGAGCTGCGTCTCCTTACCAGTTACCAAATCAACCAACGAACAGTTGTTAAGGTCTTGGCGTACCAACTTGCCTCCCCACCACGTAAGATAGCGTGCTTCAGGGCGCATACTGTAGAAGTTTTTGCCACCAAAGTTCAAATCCTCAAGTGTGAACTGCTTTTGTGCCATACTCTCAGTAGGACTTAAAAGTCCTGTGAAAGCACAAAGCCCCACAAGACTAATAAATGATTTAATCTTCATGATTATACGTGTTTTTACCACGGAATCCTCCGCGCTTGTTAGATTTATCAAATCGTTTACCGCCAAACTTACGGTCATCATCACGACTGAACGAACGCTTGCGATCATCATCACGTCGGAATGAACGCTTACGATCATCGTCTCCTCTTCTGAAAGAACGTTTGCGGTCTTCTACATCACGTTCGAAACGAGGACGACGCTCACGATCTTCATGGAACTTACCTCCACCAAACTTATTACGCTCTAAGCTATGAAAAGTAAATGAACGAATATCAGCCTCAGCATTCTCCTCATTTTCATCAAGACGTTTCTTAAACTCACGTTCCTTCTTGAAGCGGTGCTTCTGTGCCATCTCACGCTTCTCGTCTTCGGTCTTTACGACACCACCATCGTGTCGGAAATCACTCATCTTACCATCAAACATCTGGTAACGACGGAACTCACACTCCAAAGAACCATTATAAACAGGAATCTTAATACTTGGCTTCAAACCTATCTGACGGAAACATTCCTCACGATAAGAGAGAATCCATGCCTCATTACCCATAAACTGATGCTTCAAACGTTCACCAATCATCTTATAGGTACCGAGCAAGTTAGGTGTAGAAATACGCTCACCGTATGGAGGATTCATTACAATCATGCTCTTCTCCTTTGGCTGAGTGAAGTCTTTAAAATCCTGCTGTTCAATGGTTACATATCTTGACAGACCAGCTGCAGCAACATTCATACGAGCCGTATTTACAGCCTTCATGTCAGTATCATAGCCATAGATATGATGTGTGAATTCACGCTCTTGTGAGTCATCATTGTATATCATGTCAAACAGTTCCTGATCAAAATCAGGCCATTTTTCAAATGCAAACTCCTTACGGAACACACCTGGAGAAATATTACGAGCAATAAGAGCAGCCTCAACAGGCAATGTTCCAGAACCACACATTGGGTCGATGAAATCTGTTTCACCCTTCCAACCAGTCATAAGAATCATACCCGCAGCCAAAACTTCATTCAATGGTGCCTCAACACTCTCTTGACGATAACCACGACGATGCAAAGACTCACCACTTGAATCCAACGACAGCGTTGCATTATCTTCTGCCACATGGATATTCAAACGGATATCAGGGTTACTAACAGAGATATTTGGACGAGTACCAGTACGCTCACGGAACTGGTCAACGATGGCATCTTTTACTTTGTATGTAACGAAGCGTGAGTTAGTAAACTCCTCTGAATAAACCACTGAATCAACAGAGAATGTCTTTCCAGGGAGAATATATTTACTCCAATCAATCTTCATCACCTCCTCATACATATCTTCAGCACTCTTCGCCTTGAAATGTGCGATAGGTTTAAGAATGCGAATAGCTGTGTATAACTGGAAATTAGCACGATACATCATTTCCTTATTACCAGTGAACGACACCATTCGGCGTCCTATTTGCACGTTATTGGCACCTAACTGTGTCAGCTCTTTTGCTAATACTTGCTCCAAACCCATGAAGGTTTTGGCGATGAGTTCAAATTCTTGCATTTATGTAATAAATATTTTTATTTACGATATTAAATGAATAGTTGGCAGGAACATTATATCCCACCACCATATTCAAAATCGATATCTAAGATATCAGTTTTATTCTGTTTGTACTTCTTTGTCCGTGGACGCATATCTCGTGTAACCCACACGTTAGCTCCTATGATGCAACCTTTCCCAATCGTAATACGACCGAGGATAGTTGCATTGGCATAGACAATAACATCATCCTTTAAGATTGGGTGACGGGCAATACCCTTAATAGGATTACCATCTTTATCGAGTGGGAAACTCTTAGCACCTAAGGTCACACCTTGATAGAGTTTCACATGATTACCTATAATACAAGTTGCACCAATAACCACACCAGTACCATGGTCAATAGTAAAATGAGTACCAATGGTTGCAGCAGGATGAATATCAATACCTGTTTCAGAGTGCGCCATCTCAGCAATCATACGTGGGATAAGTGGCACATTCTCTAAAACTAACTCATGTGCTAAACGATAATTAATAACAGCTTTAATAGCTGGATAACAAGAAATTACTTCTCCCAAATTGGCTGCTGCTGGGTCACCATCAAAGGCTGCTTGTATATCTGTTGAAAGTATCTTACGTAAGGTAGGAAACTTTTCGATGACTCGTCCTGCAACCTTATCTGCCTCCTCTTGCATACAACGGCGTGTATCAGCAGCATTCGGACAATGACAATCTTCATTAAAACATAAACCCGCCATAATCTGTCGACATAGCAGTTTATGTAGGCGTTCTACGTTTACGCCTATTTGGTATTTGATAGTTTTAAAATTAACAGACGAACGCCCATAAAAACCAGGAAAAAGAATAGAACGTGAAAGTTCAATAATTTCTTCCAATTCCTTAGCTGATGGCAATGGGTCTCCATCACGATGCTCATGGCAAATGCCCTGCAACGCTTCCGGTTCAGAAAGCTCATCAATGGTCTGTATGAGTTGCTGAGTGATGTCCTGTTTGCTCATTGATACTATATCGAGATATAATTACGTTGCAAAGATAATGATTATTATCGGATTTTTATGGGTTTGTTCAAGAAAAATATACTAATTTTGCAGCGCTTTTCAAGCACCATTACAGGATAATTTAGATTCTAAAAGAATCTTATTCAAAATGTTTCAAATAATAAAATGATGAAATCAACTATATTTCCACGTTCCATTAATATCTTTTTCCTATCAGCTATTTGTGTAATAGCTTCTGCATCAAATTCTTATCATAAGTCTTCAAAAAACACGAAACGCCAGTATGATGGTATTGATGTGTCGCATCATCAGGGAAAGATTGATTGGAAAGAAGTGGCAAAAGACAAACAGATTAAATTTGTATATATCAAAGCAACACAAGGAACAAGTTTAAAAGACACGAACTACGAGCAGAACATCAAAGCGGCTCGTCGTCAGGGATTGCGTTGTGGTTCTTATCACTATCTTTCATGCTTAACGCCTATTAGGTCTCAGTTTCGCAATTTCCAGAAAACAATGAAAGGACACAAGCAGGACTTGATTCCGATGATTGACGTTGAACACGAGGGTGTAAGACGTTGGAGCAAGAAACAAGTACAAGACAGCGTTGCCTTATTTGCCAAACTGATAGAGAGAAAATATGGAAAGAAACCGCTTATTTATTCTCATGTAAGCTTCTATAATTCTCATCTTAATCCTCGTTTTAACAAATACTTTTTGTCCTTGGGTAGATATAGTTCTGTACGTCCATCTATCAAGGGAGTAGGGCGACATAACATCTGGCAGTTCTCCGATCGTGGAAAAGTACGCGGTATTCGTGGATACGTAGACCTCAACCGTTTCATGTCAGGAACATCACTTACAGACATTCGCCTTTAGTAATTTACAATTATTTTGGATTGTTGTGAATTAATTATAAACAAGTGAAAGAATGTTTCAAGCGAATAATTTATTTGTACTTTTGCACCCCATAAAAACTTAGATGAACCCAACTTGCTCTTTGTAGAAAGAAGAGTGAGAAACATTATAGCCTCTAAAAGAAGAAAATATCAATAGCGTTATGGAGTCATAAGTCTTTGTGACTGATGGCAAAACATATTAAGCAAGAATTTAATAAGTATGCGTAAAATAACTATAAACAAAACAATTATATCTTTTCGATTTGCAATACTTGCACTCGTGTTCCTTACACTGAACAGGGTTCAGGCACAAGAGTATCGTGAAGACCCACCACTAACCTTTCGTCCACTGCTACAAGAGCTCGGAACAGATTTAATGCAAGGCAAGAAGGGGAGTATCGTTGCGATTGATCCAGCTACTGGTGAGGTCCTTTGTATGGTGACAAATTCACCTACGGGTCCTAATGATGCACTTGCCATTGCAACTGCTTATCCTCCTGGCTCAGCCATTAAGCCGGCACAAGCATTAGTCTTCCTCTCAGAAGGAATCGTTAAGCCAGACACCAAGATTGCCTGTCATGATGGGTTTCGTGATGGAAACATAAAGGTTAAATGCCATCCGCATTACTCTCCAGAAGCACTGCCTGGCGCAATAGCAGTATCTTGTAATACTTGGTTCTTAAAATCATACCTATCAATGTTAAGCAATACACAGAAGTATGGTTCCAAGGAGAAGGCTGTTACAACTTGGTGGGAATACATTACCAGTATGGGACTTGGTGGTCCATTGGGTATTGATATGGCTGGCGAAAAGGGTGGATTGGTTGCTAATGTGAACTATCTCTCACGCCGTTATAAGAATAATTGGGAGCCAAAAACAATTATGTGGGCAGGAATGGGACAAGGCGATATCACAGCCACCCCTTTACAGCTCTGTAATTTAGCTGTAACGATAGCCAATCGTGGCTACTTCTTTACACCACATATTCATAAGAGCGTAGACTGGGCACCACTGCCTTCACGATTCCTTACCCCTCGTCAAACCAAGGTTCCTTCTTATATATATTCAAGTGTCATTAATGGTATGCGCTTAGCAGTAACAAAGGGAACAGCAACCGTACTCAACGGAACAACCTATCCTGTATGTGGAAAGACGGGAACAGCCGAAAATGCTGGTAAGGACCACTCTGTTTTCATTGGTTTTGCACCAATGAATGAGCCTAAGATTGCCATCTCTGTTTATATTGAGCATGGAGGTTTTGGAGCTGATGTAGCTGCCCCTATAGCAGGACTGATTATGGAGAAGTATCTTAAAGGGAAACTGAGTCCAAAATCACAAGCTATGGCAAAGCGCATTGAGCGCATAAACACGATGGATAAGTAAAACCATTTTGTAATAAAAAATCATATCCTTAAAAATCAATAGATGCTTAATAGCACTTCAATTAAGCATCTATTGGCTTCTAAAAGATGCTCTTTTGAGGTCTAACTAACGCCCTTTTGAAGTCCAACTAAGCACCTTTTGAAACACACCTTCATAACATATTGATAATCTGAAGGTTACAAGAAGCCTACAAAAGGCTGTTTTTTCCCTTTAATTCAGCGATTAACAGCTATTCTTTTGTAACAAAATTTCATACAAGCAAACTGCAATTATATAGTCAACCAGTCCACCAAATAACTTATAAATAAGATTGCTATAAATAAAAAAGCCCCCATTCTCTCCGCAATAATAGGGCAGAGAATGAGGGCAGAACATATTTGATTATTTTATATTCTCATTACTTCCTTAACGCCCTTCACTGTTCTAAGTTTCTTGATGAGCATATTCAACTTGGAATTATCATCAAGGAGAACAACGAGGTTACCAGAGAAAAGGCCGTCATTCGAATCAATATTGATAGATCGCATCACTATCTTCTCATCTTTTGAGATAATATTTGAAATGTTGCTCACAATACCGATGTCGTCATTACCAATAACACGCAGGGTGATAGCATACTGAGATGTTCCCTTACCGCTCCAACGTGCTTTGACAACTCGATAGCCAAAACGCTTGCGCATCTCAGGAGCATTCGGGCAATCATTGCGATGAATCTTTATACCTCCACTAACTGTTACAAAGCCAAAGACTGGATCGCCATAGATAGGATGGCAACACTTAGCAAGTGAGAAGTCCAAACCTTTAAGGTTTTGATCGATGACGAGAACATCATCATTCTTCTTCAAATACTCTGTTGTAGGATTCTCAAACTCAAAGTTCTCTGCACTCTCAGCCTCCTTTGGCTGATTAAGGTTATGAACATGGTTGTAAGCCTTCTGATACTCCTCAATAACATGGTTAGGATCAAGCTTCTCATCAGCTATCTGCTTATAAAATTCAGATACCTCTTTGAAGCCCAACTTACGAATGAGATATCCCATTGTAGAGTCTTCAATCTCTATCTTCTTATTCTTAAACCTACGTTCAAGCAGTTCTTTAGCATAAAGGCCATCCTTAATCTGCGTTTCTTTTAACGCAAGACGAATCTTTGACTTTGCACGTGATGACTTACAGATATTTAACCAATCACGATTAGGCTTTTGCGTTGTTGAAGTTAGAATCTCTACAGAATCACCACTATGTAACTCGGTACGGAACGAGACATTCTTGCCATTTATCTTTCCACCAACACATTGATTTCCTACCTTAGAGTGAATGTGATAAGCAAAATCGAGAACCGTCACACCCTTTGGAAACTTTAACAGGTCACCCTTTGGAGTAAAGACATATATCTCCTTTTCATAAAGATCAGACTTAAACTCGTCCATCACCTCAAGGTTATTACCCGCCTCAAGTGCTGAACGAATAGATGCTAACCAACTATCCATTCCGCCTTCAGCCTTCACCCCCTTGTATCTCCAGTGTGCAGCAAGTCCATGTTCAGCAATCTCATCCATACGTTCCGTACGAATCTGTACTTCTACCCACTTCTTGTCAGGACCAAGCACAGTGATATGTAGACATTCGTAACCATTAGACTTTGGTACAGAAAGCCAATCACGGAGTCGCTTTGGATTAGGCTGATACATATCCGTCACTATAGAATATGCCTGCCAACACTGCATTTTCTCCTTGTCTTCTGGTGAATCAAGAATGATACGAATGGCAAAGAGGTCATAAATACCTTCAAAGCCACACTTCTGCTTCTTCATCTTCTGCCAGATAGAATGGATTGACTTCGTTCTTCCCTTAATATGGAATTTAAGCCCAGCAGCTTTAAGTTGCTCACTAACAGGAGTGATAAAGCTACTAATATAAGCATCACGCACCTTCTTTGTTGCGTTCAACTTGTCTTTTATATGATAGTAAGCATCATGCTCAAGATACTTCAAAGAAAGGTCTTCTAACTCACTCTTCAGCTGATATAAACCTAACTTATGTGCCAGAGGAGCGTAAAGATAACTTGCTTCTTCAGATACTTTTCGCTGTGCTTCCTTATTTTCAACGTCACGAATCTGCCTCATAAGGTTGACACGGTCAGCTATCATAATCAAGATAACACGCATATCTTCTGCGAAAGACAGCAGAAGGTTTCGGAAGTTTTCACTCTCAATAACAGGTGTTTTCTTATAAAGTGTCTGAACACGTATAAGCCCATGAATAATCTTCGATACACCATCACCATACAACTTACTGATTTTATCAAGTGTAAGGATTTCCTCCTGGACACTTTGATACAGAAGAATTGCAATGACAGAGTCACGATTCAAACCGATATCCTTAACTGCAATAGCCGCAGTCTGCAAAGAGCAAAGAATAGGGTTAAGCCCGAATACATTGCGTTGGATACTATTATCCGACACAACCTTACCCAGATGGTCACGAAGTTTAGGAAGATCAGTCTCATAAAACGTTTGCCCGAGTGTCTCTTTTAGTCCTTCGAGTATCTGTTCAGATAACTCTCTTTCTTTATCCGTATAAATGAATTTCTCTTCCATAGGCACAATACATTCTATTATTTTTCAGAGGCAAAGATACAAAGAAAATCGATATTATTAAGAATTAATGTGTCAAATAGTTTCTTTATTTCGGTTTAATTCGTTATTTTTGCAGTAATAATACAATCTTTTTAATACCTTACTATTATGTTGAAAAAAGAAGACCTAAAACAGATTCATGATAAAGGAATAAGTGAAGAACAGATAAATAGACAGTTGGAAGACTTCAAGAGAGGTTTCCCATATCTGAAACTTGAAGGTGCGGCAACACCTAAAAAGGGTGTTACAGTACTTGATAAGGAAGCTTGTGAAACAGCTTGTCGCACATGGCAAGACTATCAAACTGATGGCCATAAAGTGGTTAAGTTCGTTCCAGCTTCTGGTGCAGCCAGTCGTATGTTCAAAGATCTTTTTGCTTTTCTCAACGGAAGTAACGAGGCACCTGTAAGTGATTTTGAAAAGGAGTTCTTCTCTAATATTCATCAGTTTGCTTTCTTTAAGGAGTTATCAGCTAAATGTCAGCAGCTGGAAGGTAAGACTATCGATGAGTTAGTAGCAGAGGGACGATACAAAGCGGTTGTTGCTACGCTATTAAATAAGGAAGGATTGAATTACGGACAGCTACCCAAGGGATTACTGTTGTTCCATTCTTATGACGATGGAATGCGTACCCCAATGGAAGAACACTTGGTTGAAGCTGCTCGCTATGCAGAAAGTAATAAGCAAGCACACGTACATTTCACCGTATCACACGAACATCTGGAGTTTTTCAAACAAAAGGTAGCAGACAAGCAGGCAGGATTTGAAGCAAAGTTTGGTGTTAACTTTGATATTTCTTTCTCTGAACAGAAGCCAAGTACAGACACAATTGCAGTAAATCTTGACAATACTCCTTTCCGTAATGAGGATGGCTCCTTATTGTTCCGTCCAGGTGGTCATGGTGCATTGATTGAGAATTTGAATGATTTGGATGCTGAAGTTGTCTTCATTAAGAATATTGATAACGTCGTACCAGACCGCTTGAAGGAAGAAACTATCAGTTGGAAAATGATTATTGCAGGTACACTTGTAGCCTTACAAGAGCGTGCTTTTCTTTATCTTCACAAACTAGAAAAAGGGAACTGTACACGTACAGAACTGGAAAAAATAGTTAATTTCTTGCAAAACGAGCTTTCTTGCGAGAAGCATGATGTGTCTTTGCTTGACGATACAGCACTCGCAGAATACCTATATAAGAAACTAAATCGTCCAATACGTGTATGCGGCATGGTAAAGAATGTGGGTGAACCAGGTGGCGGTCCATTCCTTGCTTATAACCAAGATGGCACTGTTAGCCTTCAGATTCTTGAGAGTTCGCAGATTGATAAGAATGATGAAGCATCAATGAAGATGTTTACAGAAGGTACACACTTCAATCCTGTTGACCTTGTTTGCGCTATCAAAGATTATAAGGGCAATGCGTTTGACTTGACAAAGTATGTCGACAAGTCAACAGGTTTCATCAGTTCGAAATCAAAGAATGGCCGTGAGCTTAAGGCTTTAGAACTCCCTGGCTTATGGAATGGTGCGATGAGCGATTGGAACACAGTCTTTGTAGAAGTACCACTCGGCACTTTCAATCCTGTAAAGACTGTCAACGACCTTCTGCGTGAGCAGCATCAGTAAGCATTTTAATTGTAGGACTTCATTAAGTTCATAATAAACTCAATTATTCCCAACCCTTGGAATTTCGATTTCCAGTGGTTGGGAATATTGTTATACACAATTGCTATAAATTAAATATTTGACATACAGATACGACCTCTCCACCTAATGAATCCTAAACATACACATATTAAATCCTCTTTATCAATAGAATAATATCAAAAAAGATAAGAGAAATCTTGTAAGGTTCAAATAAAAATTATACCTTTGCGGCACAAAAGACACATTTAATGACGTTTCACCTTATGAAACGTCAACACTATCAAATGTAATTTCCCATACATATTTATATGTTAAGCAAAGAAGAATTATTAGAGAAAGAAGTTTCTGAGCTTGAAGCTATTGCTCAGAGCACTGGTACCGCTTATTCACCTGGAGATGATAAGGACAAGCTCGTTTATGCTATCCTTGACCATCAGGCAGAAGAGGCGGGTACTGCACATCCCTTAGAATCAAAGCGTAAGCGTACCAGAATAGCACGAAAAGATACCGACAGGGTTTATTCGGTACATGGTGAAGAAGGGGAAAATTTCGATGTACAAAAGAATAAAAACACGGCTACAAGTCAGCCATCATTATTCAAAGAGTTACCTGACTCAAAGAACGAAAAGACTGAAGAGAAATCTCCAGAAGAAATATTAGCATCCATTCCTAAGCATCGTGGTCGTAAATCTAAGGCTGAGTTAGAAGCTATTGCTGCCGCTGAAGCTGCTATTAAAGCAAAAGCAGAAGAAGCACAGCAGGTAGAAGAGCCTGTAGAGGAAGCACCAGTAGAGAATGTAGAGCCATCTGCTCCAGAGGATTTCATTCCAGAGGATCAGTTCTCTAACGTACAACCTCAGGAAGAGAGTGAAGGTAAAGAAGAACTATTAGCACGCCTTCAGGAAAAGGTTAATGCACATAATATGAATATGGAACCTGCAGGTTACCAAGTATTACCTGATGGCGTATGGGTAGGTGACCCTGGAGATGGTACTGATTTTATTCCAGTTGTTGACCTACCAATAGAGGACCAGGGTATTGTTCCAAACTATGACATGTTTGATCAACCAACAACTCCTGCGCAGATACCATCTGCTCCTGTCTATGATAATGCTCCAGTAGCAAATAATGCAACCTATGATTTCTCTGACATTATCAAGGCAAACGGTGTTCTTGAGGTAATGCCTGATGGCTATGGCTTCCTCCGTTCAAGTGATTATAACTACTTGTCATCACCTGATGATGTATATATTGCAAATCATCAGATTAAGCAGTTCGGCTTAAAGACGGGTGATGTTGTAGAGTGCCACGTACGTCCACCACATGAGGGTGAGAAGTATTTCCCACTGACAAGCATTGATAAGATTAACGGTCGTAAGCCTTCTGAGGTGCGTGACCGTATTCCATTCGAGCATCTTACACCGCTCTTCCCTGAGGAGAAGTTCACTCTCTGTGGTGATCCTCGTACAACCAATCTTTCAACACGTATTGTAGATCTTTTCTCACCAATCGGTAAGGGACAGCGTGCTTTGATTGTTGCTCAGCCAAAAACGGGTAAGACTATCTTGATGAAGGACATTGCAAATGCCATTGCAGCCAACCATCCAGAGGCTTACTTGATGATGCTCTTAATTGATGAGCGTCCTGAGGAGGTTACCGATATGGCACGCACAGTAAATGCTGAGGTCATTGCTTCAACATTTGATGAGCCTGCAGAACGCCACGTAAAGATTGCTGGTATCGTTTTAGAAAAGGCAAAACGCATGGTTGAGTGTGGTCACGATGTCGTTATCTTCCTTGACTCAATCACTCGTTTGGCACGTGCTTATAACACCGTTGCACCAGCATCTGGTAAGGTCTTGACTGGTGGTGTGGACGCCAATGCATTGCAGAAGCCAAAGCGTTTCTTCGGTGCTGCTCGTAATATTGAGGGTGGTGGCTCTCTGACCATCATTGCAACAGCCTTGATTGATACAGGTTCTAAGATGGATGAGGTTATCTTTGAGGAATTCAAGGGAACTGGTAACATGGAGTTGCAGCTTGACCGTAGCTTAAGCAACAAGCGTATCTTCCCAGCTGTTAACTTGGTTGCTTCAAGTACACGTCGTGATGACCTCTTGCAGGATCGCACAACACTTGACCGTATGTGGATTCTCCGTAAGTACATTGCTGATATGAATTCTATTGAGGCAATGAACTCTATCCACGACCGCATGAGACGTACAGAGAACAATGAGGAGTTCCTGTTGTCAATGAATGATTAATGAAATTAAACTACTAAACTTGCTTTTCTCTTGAGAAAAGCTGTTTTATAGTCTTAAGTAAATAGTAAAAGTGTATCAAAAGTATGAAACGATATCGTTTCCTTTTGATACACTTTTTTTTGTTTATATGCTGTTTCTAACAAATACAGAAGACACTCCTTTTGTCCTAAATTTTCAAACCCTCCTTTTTAAAAGATGCTTAATAGCATTCGAATTAACGCCTAATTAACTTGCAAAAGATGCCCTTTTGAACCCTTACTAACGTCCTTTTGAACCCCTACTAAGCACCTTCTAAAACACAACTTTACAAACCACTGATAGGCTGATAGTTACAAAGACATTTCAAAACCATGATTTTTCATGTTTATAAACGCCAAACACAACAAATTATGTAATGATTTTTCTAAAACCAAAACACTAAATTGTGATTGAATTAAAACATAAAAATCACATTGATACAACAATGGATTTATGTCTCACTTCTTGATAAACCTAACATTTGAATAGCCAACAAGTTTATCAGTACGCCCTCCTTGCGGACGGAAATAAACAAGTGCTTGATAGCTATTTTCAGTTTGATAATGGCTATTGTCAACTCTAAAAGACGAGAGCCTACCTTGTTCATCTGCGGCAAGAAACTGATAATTATAATAACCTAACTTCAAAGGGACGACCGCCTCATAGTAGCCACCTTCTGGATTATAAGTCATCTCATAAGCAGAAAGCAGGCGGTCATAAGTCCAATCACCATTCAGAAATATCCTGTAAGGGTAGGGGGAAGGTGTATTTAGTTGAAAATGAGTCAGCATATAGTCGCTGGTCGTATTTATCTCTACATTATCAGAGTTACGTATCAAGAACGCACCATCAGCATCTTCATCATATAGGTAATTAGTGAAAGGGGCAGTAGGGAAGAGATAGGCATGAAAATTCTTGCCGTCCCAACCAATTCTATCTACACCCATAGAAGTAACATCAGTTGAGAGAATCTCAAACTTCCTATATTCATTGCCTGCCCAAAAGATATAATCCAGATTATGCGACCATCGCAAACTATTTGACATGACATATTGTGGTTTGCTATTCCAACGAGCATCAAGCCAGTTACGATTTTGTAATACGACTGTCTTAATCTGCTGTTGTGGATTACTTACCGTATAGTTTCCATAATCCACCTGCATCTCCGCTTGCTGATATTCACGATTTATCGACTTATCAGTTTGTGTCGTAATATTCAATCTAACACCCATAGAACTCTCTGCAGGCTCTGTAAGCATAAAACAAGCCGTAAGTAAAGGGCGGTCAGAACTATTATCATCGTCATCATATACATAAAGACGATAATTACCAGACAATTTAGGACGACACTTATCATTCGGAATATCCAAATGATAATGTGTATAAAGTGTATTCGTAAGCGTGGATTCCTTTACATCATCTATTGTGTTTCCAGCAATAAAACCATCTATGATATCGCTTTCAAAGAGTCCGACAGAAGGTTTCCAATCTGCCTCACAATGTTCTAAACGATATGTCAAACGGCGGTAAGTATGCGTAAGATCATCAAAATCTATACTTATCTTTCCGCCATTGAGAATCATGATAGGCAAGTCCATCCACTTCTGATTAGCAACAACCTGTAATGAACGAATATTCTCGTCATTGATTTGATGTCGTTGTGCAAAAATCGGAAGAGGGAAAAGACAAGCTAAACAATAGGTGAATATAAAGACTAATCGCTTCATTCTTCTTTGTTTAATAAATCTTTAAGGAAGCTATCGAGGTCATTATCTAAATCATGCATAAGGTCGCCACCAATAATAACAATGTCGTCATCAACAAGATAAAGCTCAGAAATATTATTCCTATCATCATCTTCAAGGATGAAACTATAAGGCTTCATGATTGACATATTCTCAATTACATCCTTTATACGATTGATTTCTGAACGCAAGATGCAAGCTGCTTCCTGATAGAAATTATCACTCTTATTGTCTATCCATTGACCTATGACACAGCGAGTAATCTCATTATCGCTATCGTCAAAAGCCATAAGATCACCACTATCTTGCGATACACGCAGATGAATATCTGTCATTGGCATATCACTATCATTAGCAGTAAATTTCTGTGCTACTTTCTTCAAAAAGCGCTCAACTTGTTGCTGGGTCTGTTCAGTTCCTATCATGTCCTTGGTATATGTTTATTTATAACAATGGCAAATATACAAAAAGTTTTCGATTTTGTATATATCAACACATTTTTTTACGCTCTTTTTTTGATGGTTATAAAAAAAACACTATCTTTGCAACATAACTCATTGAGATAAAAGAGCCTATAAATAAGGAAAAACTAAATAAAATGAAACAAACAATTCTTGTTACTGGTGGAACAGGATTCATTGGTTCACACACAAGTGTTGAGCTGATAGAAGCTGGATATGAGGTCGTTATTGTTGACGACTTGTCAAACTCTAAGATTGAAGTATTAGATGGTATAGAGAAGATAACGGGTGTTAGACCAGCTTTCGAACAGGTTGATCTTCGTGATCGTGAGGCAACAGAAAATGTCTTCCGTAAATATCCAAAGATTGAAGGTATTATTCACTTTGCTGCTTCAAAGGCAGTAGGTGAGAGTGTACAACTACCTTTGATGTATTATAGAAACAACATTGTTTCATTGTTAAACCTCTTAGAGTTGATGCCAGAGTACAACGTTAAGGGAATTATCTTCTCAAGTTCTTGTACTGTTTATGGTCAACCAAAGCCTGAGAACCTCCCAGTTACAGAGGATGCTCCACATCAGAAAGCTACCTCTCCATACGGTAATACCAAGGAAATCAACGAACAGATTATCTTAGATTATATTCATAGCGGTGCTGATATTAAGAGTATCGTATTGAGATATTTTAATCCTATCGGCGCACACCCATCTGCATTGATTGGTGAGTTGCCAAATGGTGTGCCTAATAACCTGATTCCTTTTGTTACACAGACAGCTATGGGTATCAGAAAAGAGTTGACCATCTTTGGTAATGATTATAACACACCTGATGGTACATGTATCCGTGACTACATCTATGTTGTTGACTTAGCAAAGGCACACGTAGCAGCAATGGCACGTGTACTTGACCAGGATACAGAGAAGATTGAGTATTTCAACGTTGGCACTGGTAGTGGTAACTCTACAAAGGAGATTGTTGATACCTTTGAAAAGGCTACCGGTGTTAAGGTAAACTGGAAGTATGGTCCACGTCGTGAAGGCGATATCGAAAAGATTTGGGGCGATTGCACCAAAGCCAACACAGTATTGGGTTGGAAAGCAGATACGCCATTGGCTAATGTTCTCGCAACTGCTTGGAAATGGCAGGAGAAGCTCAGAGAAGACGGAATTATGTAGAAATCACTTTTTACGATTAATAATATCTATATTAGTAAACAAAAAACAATATTGCAGGTGTATCCTGCTTTATTTTGTGTTTGTGTTGTTGTTATCCCTCGATGTGAATCGAGGGATAATTTTTATACTTTTAATTCTGTCTTATCATCACTCAATGCTGTATAATAAACATTTACTCTATAATTACTCTTTATTGTATTCAACCTTATCTATAACTACAATAAAGTATCTCTCTATTCATTTTTAAGCAATGTGTTGTTACCCAACACAAGTGGTGTTCATACTCAACACTATTGGTGCTGAGGGGTAAATGCATTGCAAAATATTGATAGGAGAGGAATGATTTATATAATAATCAATAAGAAAATCAAAGCTATTATCAACTATTCGATTAAGGCTTTTTATACTTCTCAAGGACTATATTAAGGTAAAATAGAACAACCTTAAGGATAAAAAGATTAAAAAAGAAGAATTTTTGTCCGTATAAATTTGCGAATTTGGGATATAATCTATACTTTTGCACATAAGATTTGCGCTGTGCAAATAACTAAATAGATAATTACAAGGGTATGTCAATATCAAAAACTAGACAAAAGCTTGTTGATGTAGCACGCCAACTTTTTGCAAAAAATGGCATTGCCAACACAACGATGAATGACATCGCTAAGGCTTCAGGTAAAGGTAGACGTACGCTCTATACTTACTTTAAGAGTAAGGATGACGTGTATTATGCTGTGATTGAGTCGGAGCTGGAACGCTTGTCAGATAAGTTGGACGAAGTAGCTGCAAAGAATATCAGCCCTCAGGATAAAATCATCGAACTTATTTACACTCATCTTAGTATGATTAAAGAAACTGTGATGCGTAATGGTAATCTACGTGCAGAGTTCTTTAGGAATATATGGATGGTAGAGAAGGCGCGAAAGAATTTTGATGAGGACGAAATCGAGCTCTTCCGTAAGGTTTATTCTGATGCCAAGGAAGATGGAGATTTTGATATTGAAAACGTTGAACTTGTAGCGGACATCACACACTATTGTATCAAAGGACTCGAAGTTCCATTTATCTATGGTCGCTTAGGTCATGGACTAACAGAGGAGTCTTCACGTCCACTTGTTGCTAAAGTTGTGTATGGCGCATTAGGAAAGAGCGGACTGAAATAAACCATTATTCTATCATGTGATTTCAGTCAGCTTGCTTATTCATAAACTTATAAACTAACAATATAAATCAAAACAACATGAAATTATTGGAAGGTAAGACAGCCCTGATTACAGGTGCTGCACGTGGTATTGGTAAGGCTATCGCATTGAAGTTTGCAGAGGAGGGTGCAAACGTTGCATTCACCGACCTCGTTATCGACGAGAATGGCAAAGCAACTGAGGCAGAGATTGCTGCTTTTGGTGTTAAAGCTAAGGGTTATGCAAGTAATGCTGCAGACTTCGCACAGTCTGAAGAGGTTGTAAAGCAGGTTAAGGAGGAGTTCGGTTCTATTGATATCCTCATTAATAATGCTGGTATTACAAAGGATGGTCTTATGCTTCGTATGACTGAGCAGCAGTGGGATGCTGTTATCGCAGTAAACCTTAAGAGTGCCTTCAACTTCATTCACGCTTGTGTACCAGTAATGATGCGTCAGCGTGGCGGTAGCATTATCAACATGGCGAGTGTTGTTGGTGTTCATGGTAATGCTGGTCAGGCTAACTATGCTGCATCAAAGGCTGGTATGATTGCTTTGGCTAAGAGCGTTGCTCAGGAGATGGGGCCTAAGGGTATTCGTGCAAATGCTATTGCTCCAGGTTTCATTGATACAGCTATGACACAGGCTTTGGACGACGATATTCGTAAGGAATGGACTTCAAAGATTCCTCTCCGTCGTGGTGGTACTGTTGAAGATATTGCAAACACAGCTGTTTACCTTGGTTCTGAACTGTCAAGCTATGTTACAGGTCAGGTTCTCCAGGTTGACGGTGGTATGAATATGTAAAGCTTCTTCCCTCCCTCCTAACAGCAATGCTGGAAGGGTAGGGAGGGAAGGATATAATTTGCTTCTATAATCTCTTTGACTCATTAAAATAGTTAGGTTAACTTTTCTTTTAACGCATACATCACAGATAAAAGACATTATATAAGCTTTTTCTCTATAATTGTTAATACTGATAATCTTTTATTATAGCTCTCAATAAAGACATTTCTTACTATGGAAGTACTTTACGAAGATAATCATATCATCATCGTCTACAAAGAGGCAGGCGAGATAGTACAAGGCGATAAAACAGGTGATGAACCTTTATCAGAGATTGTCAAACAATGGATAAAGGAGAAATACCAGAAACCAGGAAATGTATTTTTAGGTGTTGTCCATAGACTTGACCGCCCTGTAGCAGGATTAGTTGTCTTTGCCAAGACATCAAAAGCACTTACAAGGCTAAACGATATGTTCCGTAATGGTGAGGTACATAAGACTTATTGGGCTATTGTTACGCGTCCACCATTTGAAACAGAAGCAACACTAACAGACTGGCTTGTACGTAATGAGCGACAAAATAAGAGTTACGCTTATAATCATCAGGTCCCAACTTCTAAGAAATCTATCTTACATTATAAAGTAATCAACCAGTCAGAACGTTACACACTATTAGAGATTAATCTGATGACAGGCCGTCATCATCAGATTCGTTGCCAGCTATCTAACATGGATTGTCCTATAAAAGGCGATTTGAAATATGGTGCTCCACGTTCTAACCCAGATGGAAGTATCTGCTTGTTGAGCCACCGCGTTGAATTTATTCACCCTGTTTCAAAGGAGAAGATTTGTATAGAATCACCGCTGCCTAAAGATAATCTTTGGCAAGCAATAGGTAATTTCTAATAGAGAAGTCTAATTTTAGTAAGACAGATAGCCCCAACTTTCGTTGGTTTTTAACATCCGCACAATATGTGCGAGGCATAGACACAATATATGCGAAGCGTCAGCACAATACGTGTGAGGCATCGCACATGATAAAATAAAGTATTAAAACATCGGGATAAGGTAGTCTGATAAACTATATTATCTCCTTAATTTATACCACGTTCATTCAAAGCTTTAGCATACTTTGCAGCATTCACTTGATGCTCTTCGTATGTCTTGGCAAAGTTGTGTGTACCACTAAAATCCTCCTTAGCACACATGTAGATATAATCATGATGAACATAATCCAATACAGCATCAATAGCTGCCACTGAAGGAATACGAATCGGTCCAGGAGGAAGACCACGATATTTATAGGTATTATACGGATTATCAACTGTAAGCCACTTCTGATAGATACGGCGAGCAGTAAAGTTCTTTGTCGCAAACTTTACTGTTGGGTCTGCCTGCAATGGCATATTAATATGTAGACGATTGATATACATACCTGCAATCTTTGGCATCTCAGCCTCATTGTCAGTTTCTTCGTCAACAATACTTGCAAGCGTTACAATCTCACTTTCAGTGAAACCCGCCTGTTTTGCCTTCTCTTTACGCTCAAAGTTCCAGAACTTCTTGTTCTCCTCACTCATCTTATCGAGGAACTTATCAACAGATGTATTCCAATAGAAATCGTATGTATTAGGAATAAACATTGCTGGAATAGTTTCTGGAGTAAAACCATATTTCTTACAAACCTCCTTTGATTGAAGACGTGAAAGGAGTTCTGAACGTGAGAACATTAGCTTTTCGCTCACATCAGTGGCAAGATCTTCAATTGTTCTTACTGATCTAATCGTAATCTTCACAGGTGCTTGAAGACCATTAATGATATGACGTGAAGTTTGAAGAGAACCTGATGACCCTACAACATATCTACCTGGGCGAATATTGTCTGCATAGCCCATAACTCCTGCAAGCTGCTTAAATACCCAAAAGCCCTGAGGAGTAGAGATTGGTTGAAGCTTAACATATACAGAGTCTATGTTATCATCCTCATCAATGAGAACGTATTCTTCTTTTCCAGTACGGGACATTCCCGAGAAGAAGAGAAAGTATGCTACACCTGCTAATATCGCAAAAATTGCAACAATAATCCAACGGGATGATTTTCCCTTATTCTTTCCTTTAGATTTTGCCATCGTCTTTACTTTATAATTCTGAAATGCAAAGGTACAATTTTAAAGTACAAAACGAGCAATGACATGCGACTTTGATTATACTTTTTTGAAATTTAAGAGAAAAGATAAGCCATTGTCTGTATAATTGTGTACTTTTGTCTGAGGTAAACAAAAGGATAATGAAAGAATTTGATACATATATCTTTGATTTAGATGGTACGCTGCTAAGTACATTAAACGACTTAGCTGCAAGTACAAATTACGCACTTCGCTGGGCTGGAATGCCAGAACGAACAATAGAAGAAATACGTATGTTTGTGGGAAATGGAGTAAAACTACTCATGGAACGGGCTATTCCTAATGGTAGTAATAACCCTAAATTTAAGGAGACATACGCCAAGTTTCGTGAACATTATATGGAGCATAACCTTGACACAACCTGCTCATACGAAGGTATTCCAGAGTTATTAAGCGAATTAAAGCATCACGGCAAGAAACTTGCTATTGTGAGTAATAAGTTCTATGCAGCAACACAAGACCTTGCAAAACATTTCTTTCCTGACACAATAGAGGTCGCAATAGGAGAGCGCGAAACTATTAGAAAGAAGCCAGCACCAGACACCGTGTTAGAGGCTCTTCGGCAATTGGGCGTATCAAAGGAAGGTGCTGTGTATATTGGTGACAGTGATGTAGACATAATGACAGCCAAAAACTGCGGATTACCATGTATCAGTGTACTTTGGGGTTTTCGTGATAAAGATTTCTTGATACAGCATGGCGGGACTATATTTGTAGACAAACCAACAGACATTCTCTATGATTAATATAGTAACTTATCCTTACTTGCTATATATGAAGTCAAAAGAACTTCAAATATAGTAATTCTTTTTTATATTTATCTACTTTAGAAAAGAATACTAATAGGGTTTACAAAAACCTATTTATCATAACTACCATTATCTTAGGAACAACAAACACGTTCTGTGTTAACGCTCAGCACACATAGTGTTGTTGGTAAACACCATGTGTGCTGGACGTAAAAACATTGAATAAAGTTGGTAAATTAGAAATTACTCATGGTGATATGGTTCACCTTTAATAATTGTACAAGCACGATAAAGTTGCTCTGTAAAGATGAGTCTGACCATCTGATGCGAGAAAGTCATACGTGATAATGAGATTTTTTCATTGGCACGTGCATAAACATCTGAGGAAAAACCATACGGTCCACCAATAATAAAAACAAGTCGACGAGCCGTGTTTTGTTTTTGTTTCAGCCAATTAGCATATTCAACAGAACGAAATTCTGCACCATGTTCATCTAACAATACGACCGTATCAGAAGGCTGAATTTCTTTCAAAATCAATTCACCTTCCTTTTGTTTTTGTTGATCTTCAGAAAGGCTTTTCGTATTTTTTAATTCTGGGATTGTAGTAATACTAAATGGCATATAATGCTCAATACGACTGACATAATCATCTATACCAACCTTAAATATCTTACTCTGCGTTTTCCCTACAAGGATGAGAATTGTTTTCATATTACAACTTCTTTATTTCTTCCCACAGTCTTTGCACAGGCAATCCCATAACATTAAAATAGCTACCGTTGATTGATGTAACTCCAACATAGCCAATCCATTCCTGAATACCATAAGCTCCTGCTTTATCGAAAGGCTTGTAATGCTCAATATAATAGTTAATTTCATCCTCTGAAAGCTGCTTGAAAGTAACGTCAGTTGTCACTGAAAAAGCATGTTCCTTATCACTTGTTAACAAACAAACACCCGTAATAACCTGATGCGTTCTACCGCTGATAAGCTGAAGCATACGACGTGCATCCTCCGCATCCTTAGGCTTTCCAAGTACTTCATCTCCAACTATTACCACCGTATCAGCCGTAATAACAAGGTCGCCCTCCCCTATCAAGGCACGATAGGGGGCTGCCTTCTCACGAGAAATATAGCCCGCTACTTCAGCAGCAGGTAGATTATCAGGATAAGACTCATCAATATTAGGCAGTACTTTTACCTCAAACTCCAAGTCCAACCCTGCTAAAAGTTCTCGTCTACGAGGCGAATTACTCGCAAGTATAATATGCTTCATTATTTTACAATTTACCAACCAAAGGCCTTTTCATTCAACACCCATTTCCCTTGCGCCTTCATCACCTGCTCAAGAATATCACGTGCAACGCCATATCCCCCCTTACAATCACTGATATAGGTTGATATCTCTTTGATTTCTGCACAAGCATCTTTTGGACAACAAGGGCAGCCAGCACGTTTCATCACTTCATAATCTGGGATGTCATCACCAACGTAAATGATCTCATCTTCCTTCAAATCATACTTCTTAAGGAACTCTTCCCAAGTGCGTATCTTTACCGAACAGCTAATATAAACATCCTTAACGCCAAGGTATTCATAACGAAAACGGATATTCTCATTATGTCCACCCGTCATAATAGCAAGCTGTAATCCATGTTTTACAGCCAGTTGTATAGCATAACCATCTTTGATATTAATCGTGCGAAGTGGCTCTCCCTTATCATCCATTTGAATAGTAGAAGCAGACAATACACCATCAACATCAAAGACAACAGCCTTTATCTTCTTTAAATCGTAGTTTATCATATCATTATAAACATTCAATTAATATTATAATCAGCTATAATACAATCAATTATACTTACTTATTAGAGTATATTATTAATCTATTTTATCTAAAGTAGAACCTTCCAAGAGTGGATTAATACCCTTTGAAAGCATTTTATAAAGCTCTTGTAAATCCGTTCTATCACTCATCAACTCCAATTGTTGACTCATAACATTCTTATCTCCACGCACCGCAGGTCCAGTCTGCGCCTCCTTAGGACTAATATTCTGTATCTTCTCTGTTGTCTCATTAATCAATGGCAACATCACGTCGAATGGTATACCATGCTCACTGAGAATATCAGAAGCTACCGTATAACAGTAATTTGTAAAGTTACAAGCCCAAACAGCAGCTAAATGTAGATACTTTCTATCTGCAGAAGACAGCCTTATCACACGCTGAGATAGTTTATTGGCAAGACTTCTAATAACCTCTGCTGTTTCTGCTGAATCACCTTCAATAAACACTGGTATATTCTCAAAACATACATCCTTCGCCTTAGAAAATGTCTGCATAGGGTAAAACACACCATAATGTAGTGCCTTTCCTTCAAAACAACTCATTGGCATTGAGCCTGCTGTATGGAGAAAAAGCTTATCTCCCCTACCCTTACAGACCTCTGTAATCAGTTCACTGAGAGCACTATCTTTCACTGAGAAGATATAAACATCAGCTTCATCGCGAAGTGCTTTTATATCTGTTAGCCACTCTGCCTCAAGCAATTCACCTAACGTTCGGGCAGACTCTTCAGTACGACTATACACTTGACTGATAGTGACACCAGTCTTCTTCAACGATTTACCCAACTGTGTGGCAAGATTACCAGCACCAATCAATGTAACCTTCATCATGCCAACAAATTTAATAATTTTAAAGGAAATATGTCGGGAAGTCATCGCCTTTTTAATAAAGATTTACTACTTTTGCGCATACTGGCACATTAAACCAGTAGTATATTAAACTTAAACAGATAGAAACACGTATGAAATTTATTGGAATTATCCCTGCTCGCTATAGCTCTTCACGCTTTCCTGGCAAACCTTTAGCAATACTTGGAGGAAAAGCTGTAATAGAACATGTTTACAGACAAGTAAGTAGCATAATGGAAGATGTATTTGTTGCTACAGACGACCAGCGTATCTACGATGCTGTAGAGTCGTTTGGCGGTAAGGCAATAATGACTCGCACCGACCATCAGAGTGGCACAGACAGAATCTGCGAAGCACTCGACAAAGTGGGGGGAGACTTTGATATCGTTATCAACATACAAGGCGATGAACCTTTCATACAGAAAAGTCAGCTTGAAACTGTTATGCAGTGTTTTGACGACCCACGTACACAGATTGCAACACTCGGCAAACCTTTTGAGTCAATGGAGGCTGTAGAGAATCCTAATTCACCTAAGATTGTACTCGACAACGATGGCTATGCACTTTATTTCTCTCGCTCAGTCATTCCGTTTGTACGTGGTAAGGAGAGCGAAGAATGGCTTTCGAATTTCCCATTCCTCAAACATATTGGACTCTATGCTTACCGCACAGAAGTACTTCGTGAAGTAAGTCGTCTCCCACAATCACCACTTGAATTAGCAGAAAGTCTTGAACAGCTACGCTGGTTACAGAACGGATATAAAATAAAGGTAGGTCTTACGGATGTTGAAACCATTGGTATTGATACACCAGAAGACCTTCAGCGAGCTGAAGAAAAATTAAATAACCTATAAAAACATAGGCTAAAAGCATAAGAAACAAACTTCAGTCCAATCCATCTAAAAACCATATCAAATACTTTTGTCCGAACGTTGCTTAATTTGTTAGACACGTTCGGACAAAATAACACAAATAAAGATGGCTAAAGCATGGGCGCATGCAAAGGAAATTTTATTACAAAACACAGCCTAATTTTATCTTAAATAACGGCCTAAAAGCACCTTAACCTTCACCGCTATAATCAACTAATAATCAAACCATTACAAACCACTATTTCAAAAGATGCTTAATTAGCTTCTTAAAGGGCGTTAGTAAGACCTCAAAAGGGCATCTTTTGCAAGCCAAAAGGGCGTCTTTTCAAAGCCAAAAGAGCATCTATCGGCATCTCACATACAAATTATTTTTTACAATCAAGACTTTGACTCGAGAAAAAGAATACTATCTTTTACACACAAAACTATATTAACTTGCAACCTCCATTACCAACAAAAAACACTAATTAGTCAACACAGACAATAAGATAATATCTATCTACGATAGAAGTTCAAAACAACTATAAAAGTCGGCAACATATTTTTCAAGCAATAAAAGCCCTCTTTTAGCTGAAATTTATGCTTTAATTCAACTGATAATCAACAAATATTAGCTACCTTTGCACAAGAAAACTCCTTTTAAGATATGAACAACAGATACATGATGCGCGGCGTAAGTGCTGCTAAGGAAGATGTGCATAATGCCATCAAGAACATTGACAAAGGTCTTTACCCACAGGCTTTCTGTAAGATTATCCCTGATATTCTTGGTGGAGACCCAGAGTATTGCAACATTATGCACGCTGATGGTGCTGGCACAAAGTCTGCCTTGGCTTACATGTATTGGAAGGAAACAGGCGACCTTAGCGTATGGCGTGGTATTGCACAGGATGCTATCGTAATGAATACGGACGACTTGCTCTGTGTGGGTGCAGTAGACAACATCCTTGTTAGCTCAACCATTGGTCGTAATAAGATGCTTGTACCAGGCGAGGTTATCTCTGCTATCATCAATGGTACTGACGAGCTCTTGGCTGATATGCGCAAGATGGGCATCGGCATCTACCCTACTGGTGGTGAGACAGCTGATGTCGGTGACCTTGTTCGTACGATTATCGTAGATTCTACTGTTACCTGCCGTATGCGCCGTGAAGATGTTATTGACAATGCAAACATCCGTCCAGGCGATGTGATAGTAGGTCTTTCATC
Organism: Prevotella melaninogenica; assembly: GCF_003609775.1. Lineage (NCBI taxonomy): Bacteria > Pseudomonadati > Bacteroidota > Bacteroidia > Bacteroidales > Prevotellaceae > Prevotella > Prevotella melaninogenica. The sequence continues at coordinate 1,103,568 of NZ_AP018050.1, read as the reverse complement.
TACTGGTCAGGCGACATACGAGACACGCTATAATGGTGGTATGGGAAGCAATGGTCTGACTTCTGCACGCCATGATGTATTTGCTAAATATCTTGCCGAGAACTATCCAGAGAGTTATGACCACGCTGTACCAGAAGATTTAGTGTACAGTGGTAAGTATAAACTAACCGATGCTGTTGAGGGAAGTCCTATCAATGCAGGTGAGTTGGTACTCTCTCCTACTCGTACTTACGCTCCTGTTATCAAGCGATTATTAGACGAATTGCGTCCAGAGGTTCATGGTATGGTACATTGTACAGGTGGTGCACAAACTAAAGTACTACACTTCGTAAATGAGAATTGCCGTGTCGTCAAAGACAATATGTTCCCAGTACCTCCACTCTTCCGTGCTATCAAGGAGTGTAGCGGTACAGACTGGAAGGAGATGTATCAGGTCTTCAACATGGGACATCGCATGGAAATCTACGTTCGTCCAGAGGTTACTGAGCAGGTTATTGCCATCAGCAAGGAGTTCAACATCGATGCACAGATTGTCGGACACATCGAAGAAGGCAAGCGCAGCTTGACGATTAAGAGCGAGTTTGGTACATTTGAATATTGATAATTCACAACTGTAAATTCAGAATTTACAATTAGGAAAATATTATTCTCCTAACATGAGAATAGGATTCTTCATGTATCAGATTATTTCTGATTGTGGATGTTGAACGATAGGTTATAAATTTAACTAAAAGATTATGATAGATAACAACAATATATTACAAAAACTCGACGGACTTGAGGCCCGTTATGAAGAAGTATCAACACTTATAACTGATCCTAATGTCATTGCTGATCAGTCACGTTATGTGAAGCTGACAAAGGAATATAAAGACCTTGGCGACATTATGGATGCTCGTCGCCGTTATATTAATTGTCTTACCACTATCAAAGAGGCAAAGGATATCATTGCTAATGAGAGTGATGCAGAGATGAAAGAGATGGCACGTGAGGAGTTATCAGAGAACGAAGCGCTTCAACCAGCACTCGAAGAGGAAATCAAGTTGTTGCTTGTACCAAAGGATCCAGAGGATGCTAAGAATGTTCAAATGGAGATTCGTGGTGGTGCTGGTGGTGATGAAGCTGCACTCTTTGCTGGTGATCTCTTCAATATGTACAAACGCTATTGTGACAAGAAGGGCTGGAAACTCTCTATCACAGCCGTATCGGAAGGTACTGCAGGTGGTTTCAAGGAGATTGACTTTGCCGTTGAGGGTGATAATGTCTATGGTACATTAAAGTATGAGTCAGGTGTTCATCGTGTACAACGTGTACCTGCCACCGAGACACAAGGTCGTATGCACACATCCGCTGCGACAGTAGCCGTATTGCCAGAGGCTGATAAGTTCGAAGTAAATATCAACGAAGGCGATATCAAGTGGGACACATTCCGTTCAAGTGGTGCTGGTGGTCAGAATGTAAATAAGGTTGAATCTGGTGTACGTCTGCGCTATCCATGGAAGAATCCTAACACGGGTGAGGTTGAAGAAATCCTTATCGAGTGTACCGAAACACGTGATCAGCCAAAGAATAAGGAGCGCGCATTGAGCCGTCTTTATACTTACATCTATGATCACGAGCATCAGAAGTATGTCGATGACATCGCAAGCCGTCGTAAGACTCTGGTATCAACTGGTGACCGTAGTGCCAAGATTCGTACATATAACTACCCACAGGGCCGTGTTACCGACCATCGTATCGGCTTCACAACTCACGACCTTCAGGGCTTCATGAATGGTGAAATCCAAGACATGATTGACGCTTTGACCGTAGCAGAAAATGCAGAAAAGTTGAAGGAAACAGAGTTGTAACAACCAATTTAAACTAAAAATGAACACAGAAACAAAACCAAAGAAAGAAAGCAAATTAGACATTGACAGCAACTATGATTTGCGACTTGTAAGCACGTTAAGCCCAGCATTTAGATGGGTTCTCACATTGCCAATAGCATTCATTGCAATGTTTGCTGTTCAGGTTGGATTTGGTACGCTCGTTAAACTCATCAATTCAAATTTACCGATGGGTGAAATTGTGAGTACTATTATGCTCAGTACTGTTATGCTGGCTAAGTATGCTATATTCGTAATTGCAGCAACATCAACTGCTCCAGTTGCACGAAATAAGAAGTTTATTGCAGCTATTGCAGCAGCATTTATTGGAGCATTACTATGTGTTGGCGGTACAGCAATCAGCCTTTCACTTTCTGTTTCAATTGATAAGACAATGTTAATCTCTACATTTGTAGCTTCTATTCTTGGTTTGTTATTAGGTGTATGGAAGGTTCGCAGCACAACTTCTAAACCTCTAACAGAAGAGAACAAAGCTTCGCAGCTATAAGAAGAAACTACAAGAAAAGCTATATCAAAATTTAGGGGCGTATGGTTCGTGTATCTGTTATACACAAAACTTACGGACACAAGAGCCATACGCCCCTTAAATTACTACTGATAATCATTTAATATACTCTTTTGATAAATTCTTAAAAGACGACCTTTATGAACAGACAACAGTTAATCAACGAAATCTTCACAAAAAAAACATTCTTATGTGTGGGACTTGACACTGATATTAACAAGATACCATCACACTTGAAGAATGAGGAAGATTCTATCTTTGCATTCAACAAGGCAATCATTGACGCAACAGCACCTTATTGCGTAGCCTACAAACCAAACCTTGCTTTCTATGAGTGCTATGGTTTGAAAGGTATGTTGGCATTTGAAAAGACCATTCAATACATAAAGGAAAACCATCCAAACCACTTTATCATTGCTGATGCTAAGCGTGGTGATATTGGCAATACCTCTAAGATGTATGCCCAGACTTTCTTCGAAGAATATAATCTTGACTCTGTTACCGTTGCTCCATACATGGGCGAAGACAGCGTAAAGCCTTTCCTTGAGTATGATGGAAAGTGGGTTATCCTCCTTGCATTGACAAGTAATAAAGGTAGCCACGACTTCCAGCTAACTGAAGATAATCAGGGTGAACGCCTCTTTGAGAAAGTCTTAAAGAAGTCACAGGAATGGGGAACAACCGAAAATCTCATGTACGTTGTAGGTGCAACACAAGGTAAGATGTTTGAAGACATTCGTCGTATAGCTCCAGAACATTTCCTTTTAGTACCAGGTGTTGGTGCACAGGGAGGTAGCTTACAGGAGGTTTGTAAGTATGGAATGACAAAGGATTGTGGTCTGTTGGTGAATTCATCACGTGGTATTATCTATGCAAGTACAGGTACAGACTATGCTGAAGTTGCTGCTATAAAGGCAAAAGAGCTGCAAGAAGAAATGGCTATTGAATTGGAACGTATTGCAAAATAACGATAACATACATCTAAAAGAAAAGGCTCAGTAGACAAACGAAAATGTTGTCGACTGAGCCTTTTTATTTATCTCCTATTTAGAACACTAAAAACGATATCCAAATCCGAGGTTAAGATAGATTGGATAAAGTCCGAAACTAATCGTCTTAAAATCACTTTCAAAGATGTTATTAAATGCCCATGTAAGGTCAGCATTAACTGTGAAGTGATTGAAAGCACGCCATGTTGCACCCAACTGACCACCCCATTGGAAGTGACGGAGATTAGAAGAGAAATCGTATGACGCTGTATTGCCATCCGCAAAGGTAAGTTTCTCACCCACTGGAGTACCTTCACGAAGATAACCATCACTCACGTTACCCGTAAACTGACCATCTAACTTGATAGCAGAGTAAAGCCCTGCACGCACCTTCCAGCGATCATTGAAACGATAGTTTGCCATAACAGGAACAGTGAGGAGGGTTGTATTATAGTTTGTCTTTACATAACCCGTCCAATAACCTTCCACACGACTACCATCATTGAGAATCTCCATGCTGTAGTTCTTCACGTTTGCACCAGTAATCATACCCTTTTCTTCAAACTTCAAACCTGTAGAAACACCCCATTTCTGCTCCTTACCAAGCCATTTAGTGACTGTTCCCTCCAGCGTTCCGTTGAATTTTGGACTATAACTACTAATCTCTCTGATTTCAACAGGCATAGGGAGAGGAGAGGCACCACCAATGTTTACACCAGCCTTCACCTCATATTCCCATCCATTATGCTCTGCAACACTCAGTACCGAGGTACGATCTGTTTGTGCAAAAACTGTCACTGTGCAACTCATAGCCGCAATTGCAACTGCTATAATATGTTGTCTCATTTGTTTTATTTTATCTTTAATATCTTTGTGTCAACTCTTAAACTATTAAACTCGTTAGTTGTTAACTCCAAACCACTATTACTCAGAGTACAACTTCAACTCATCCACATAGAGCGTACTACCCACAGCACCATTGAAAAAAGCACCATCCTTACTTGACGACATGATGATAGCAAGGCTATACCTACCATTCTTCAACTTCTCACTGTCTATAGTACGACCTGCTACAGGCTCGAATGAGATAGAGAAACGTGTCCATTCTTCTGTTTCCTTAGCATTCTTGAGCTGTGCAAGAAGGACAATACGATCACTTGTCAGTGAATTAGTACCATCAAGATATTCTACACCATCGCCAGTTTCAAAGAACACAGCATATATAGCAAGGCTATCCTTACGATCCTTAATCTCCTTTTTATCCTTATCTTGGAACTTCTCGCCAGCCTTGTACTTATAATAACCAATCAATTCCTTTGGTATCTTGTAGAATGGACGACCAAAGTGAGTTGACTTTGCAGGATTACCCATATCAATCTGGAAGTCACCTGTAAAGAGGTTACCTGCAGCTATCGGCGCACCAAACATAGCTCCAAGGAAACCCGTGCTAACGGTTGTCAGCTTCAGACACTTACCCACATAACCATTTTCTGCTTGACTTGTTGGGTATTCAGTTGCCTTACTATCACCCATAAGGAATGACACACCAGAGTTACCACTGCCCCACTCTGCAAGGTTACCATCAGCAGTCTTATCAACGAAAGTATGATACTTACTGGTAGAATCAACCTTAAGCGTTTCAAAATGAAAATCAGTAGCAATATCATTACTTACAAATGACACTTTATAAGTCTTCTTCCACTGACCGTCTTGTGAGGTCACGGTATAGCTTTGAGGCTGTGTAAAGTCTAATGCCGTACCACTTTCAGGTACTATCTTTGCACCTTCAGTAACATTGAATTTCGGTGCTAAGTTGGTTAAATCTTCCCAACCATTAACATAGAAGAGTACTTCATTATTCGTGATAACAGGCTTACGAACCAGCGTAGTTCCATCAACCGTTACATCTGTAATATCTGCTTCCGCATTTAAAGCTTCTTCCTTAATACAAGAAGAAAGCAACAATCCCGCCATCATAGCAAGGAACATAGATTTAATTAACTTCATTAAATAATCTCTTTTATTGATTGTAATATAGACAAATTGTCTTTGCAAAGGTACGTAAAAAAAACTATATAGAAGAGAGAGATTGATATATGATGACTCAAGCAAGGAACACACACATTATAATTATATACAGAATAAAGTCTTTTATGTAATTATATCTCAACATTAAAGATAATTCTCTCAATAAAATAATGTATCTTTGCAAGCAAATATATCACACTGATAAACATAGAAAAACAAATATGGCAAAAGTATTGGTAACAGGTGCTAACAAAGGTATTGGCTATGGCATCTGTAAGTTTTTAGGCAAAAGTGGCTGGCAGGTAATCGTTGGTGCGCGGAATAGTGAGCGTGCCGAGGAGGCGATGAAATCATTGAAAGCAGAGGGAGTTGACGTAATTGGCTGGCAATACGTCAATCTATCAGACAATGCTTCTTTGGAGGAAACTGCAAAAGAAGTAAAAGAGAAATATCATGACTTGGAACTATTGGTAAACAATGCTGGTATTCCTGGCGATATGGAAGTAGCAAGCTATGAATCAGAGTTGCAAGATGTAACAGACACCGTACAAGTGAATTACGTCGGAACATTCTGCTTGACAAAGGCACTTATCCCATTACTCTCTGCAAACAAAGGACGAATTGTGAACATAACCGTACCGTCTGATGTGAGTCCTTACTGGCACCCGATGGCTTACGTCGCCAGCAAAGCAGCACAGAATGCAATGACAAGCATTATGGCTATGGAGTTTGAAAAGAACAATATACCTGTTGAGATTTTCAATATTCACCCTGGTGCAACAACTACCGACTTGAATAATCATTATACAGGACCTGGTTCTCACTCGATAGATGTTGTCAGTGAGAAAATAGCAGAGGTCATAAATGATGGCAAAAAGCACCAAGGAGAGTTTGTTGAACTATATCCTATCGTAGACGAAGGACGATAGTTTTGGCTAAAAGAATAACTCTTTTGTTTTCTTCCGATAAACATTGCGATTATACTCCTCTACTCTCTACGCCATTGGTACCTCTGTTGCTCTGTGTGAGATTTATACCAAAAAGGAAAGAAATATATTGACAAAACAACCAAAGAAAAGGTGGGAAAATAGCTTAAGAGCAAGTTATTTTAACACACACGTAAGTTACTTGTTACCAAACAGTTGCAAAGATGGTTTTTAAAAGGTGCTTAGTAAGGTTTCAAAAGGGCGTTAGTAAGGCCTCAAAAGGGCATCTTTTGCAAGCCAATTGGGCGTTAGTTGCAAGCCGTTTGGTGGTCTTTGAAAAAATAATATGTGAAAAAATCGAACAAAAAGAGCATTCAGGAGTTTGCAGGAGTAATAAAGTTTACTACATACGTTTAGAGTTTTAAGAAATATCACATAGAGCGATTCTAAGCTTTCAGCAAGAAACTTAGAATCGCTCTGTGTACCTTATTATATAATGGCTTTTTATCACTCTATATTTTAGAAAAAACCATTTTTCACCTTCTAATCTCTCCTATTTCTATGCCTAATAACTGTTTTTATAAACCTATTTCTAATACGATTATCTTCCATTACTTTGTCAAATGATGGTATCTAAAGTTTGTTTAAATAGTTTTGCATTAAAAGTTTTGATTTACAAAAACTAATTTGTATTTTTACACTCGAAACCCTAAACAATCATTGTTTAAATCTATATTAATTATATATGGCACGAGAAAAACAAATCATCGAGTGTGTTCCTAATTTTAGTGAAGGACGAAACAAAGATGTAATCAAACAGATTACTGATGAAGTAGAACGCGTTAAAGGTGTTAAATTACTGGATGTTGACCCAGGAGAAGCAACTAATCGCACGGTTGTAACCTTCGTTGGCGAACCATCAGTAGTTGTTGAGGCTGCTTTCCGCTGCGTAAAAAAGGCAGCACAGCTTATTGATATGCGACAGCATCATGGTGCTCACCCTCGTATGGGTGCAACGGATGTTTGCCCACTTATCCCTGTGGCTGGCATCACTTTGGAGGAATGTGCAGCATTGGCACGTCAGCTGGCTGAGCGAATCGCTAACGAGTTACAGGTTCCTTGCTACTGCTATGAAGCTGCTGCCAAGACTCCTGAACGCAAGAATCTTGCTATTTGCCGTAAGGGAGAGTACGAAGGACTTCCACAGCGTATGTCAGAAGCAGCAGAGGCACCTGATTATGGTGCACGTGAATGGGATGAGCAGTTAGCACGAACAGGCTGTACAGCTGTCGGTGCACGCGATTTCTTGATAGCAACAAACTTCAACCTCAACACAACCTCTACACGTCGTGCCAATGCAATAGCATTTGATGTAAGAGAAAAGGGGCGTCCAATGCGTGAAGGTGGTTCGCCTGTCGGTAAGCCAATGAAGAACGAAAAGGGCGAGGTCATCATGCAACCCGGTACGTTGAAAGCTACAAAGGCTATTGGCTGGTTCATTGATGAATATGGAATTGCACAGGTGTCAATGAATATAACTGACATTAACGTTACTCCTCTTCATGTTGCCTTTGATGAGGTTTGTCGCTGTGCACAGACCCGAGGAATACGCGTGACTGGTACTGAAATAGTTGGTCTTATTCCTAAGCGTACGCTCCTTGAGGCTGGAACTTATTTCCTAAAGAAGCAGCAACGTTCAACAGGTATTCCAGAAGAAGACATCATCAAGATTGCCATTATGTCAATGGGGTTAGATGATTTGAAGCCTTTTAATCCACGTGAGAAAGTTATTGAATACTTACTGGAAGATGCTAATAAGACACCAAAACTCATTGACTTGACTGTCAAAGAGTTTGCCAATGAGACTTCACGTGAATCTCCAGCACCTGGAGGTGGTACTATCTCTGCTTATATGGGTGCATTAGGTGCAGCCTTAGGTACGATGGTAGCCAACCTCTCCAGCCATAAAGCAGGTTGGGATGCACGTTGGGAAGAGTTTAGCAATTGGGCAGAAAAAGGTCAGGCAATACAAGCAGAACTAATGGTACTCGTTGATGAAGACACAGAAGCTTTCAATCGTATCATGTCTGCCTTCGGTCTTCCTAAGGGTACTGACGAGGAAAAGGCAGCACGCTCTCAGGCAATACAAGAAGCAACACTTTTCGCAACAGAAGTTCCATTGCATACAATGAAGGCTTCATACAAAGTATTTGAACTTTGCCGTGCAATGGCAGAAGAAGGTAATCCTAACAGTGTTTCAGATGCTGGTGTTGGTGTATTGGCAGCTCGTGCTGCTGTACTCGGCGCAGGGCTGAATGTGAAGATTAATGCTTCTGGCTTGAAAGACAAAGAAAAAGCAGAACATTTAGTTGCCGAGGCAAACAAGTTGATTGCTCAAGCTAATGAAGCTGAGGCAGAGATAATGAAGATAGTTGAGGCTAAACTATAATGTTTTTCTTTATATTATAAGAGTTATATTCCTTATAAACAAGGAAATAAATAACACTGTAGCTATCCCACAACGAAGTTAATTATATGTCAATAAATTGGGCAAGCATACCTTGCTTGCCCGATTAAACTATCTCTAAGATAATAGATATATAATGATAGCTAAACAGTTATATGCTTTAACAATTTCACTTTACGCTTGAAAGCAAATCAAATAACTACAACCCCAAATAAATCTACTAAGTAACTATGACAAAAGAAGAATTTATAAAAGACATTCGCACAGGTATAGCCGACACGCTACCTGAGCCACAAGCATACGACCCTTCTATCAATCACGCACCAAAACGTAAGGACATTCTCACACAAGAAGAGAAGAAACTTGCGCTACGTAATGCCTTACGTTACTTCCCTAAGAAGTTCCATGCAACGTTAGCACCAGAGTTTGCTGAGGAATTACGCCAATATGGTCGTATCTATATGTACCGTTTCCGCCCTACTTATGAGATGTATGCGCGTCCTATCGACGAATATCCTCATAACTCTAAACAGGCGGCAGCCATCATGATGATGATTCAGAACAACCTTGACAAGGCTGTTGCACAACATCCTCATGAGCTGATTACATACGGTGGTAATGGTGCCGTCTTCCAGAACTGGGCACAATATCGACTGGTAATGAAGTATTTGAGTGAGATGACCGATGAACAAACATTGGTGATGTATTCTGGTCATCCGCTCGGGCTCTTCCCTTCTCATAAGAATGCTCCACGTGTAGTGGTAACGAATGGTATGGTTATACCTAACTATTCTAAGCCTGATGATTGGGAACGAGATAATGCCTTGGGTGTAAGTCAGTATGGACAGATGACCGCTGGTTCCTATATGTATATCGGTCCACAGGGTATCGTTCATGGCACAACTATCACCGTTCTAAATGCAGCCCGTAAACGATTGAAGGCTGGAGAGACAAGTATCAAAGGTATGCTCTTCGTTACTTCTGGCTTAGGCGGTATGTCTGGTGCTCAACCTAAGGCTGGTAACATAGCTGGGGTAGTAAGTATTACAGCAGAAATTAACCCATTAGCAGCACAGAAGCGTTATGATCAAGGTTGGGTTGACGAACTACATACTTCGCTCGATGAACTAATTCCTGCAGCATTGAAGGCTGTTGAAGAGAAGCGCACAGTTTCTATGGCTTACGTGGGCAATGTTGTTGACCTTTGGGAACGTTTGGCAGCAGAGAACATACACGTTGACCTCGGAAGTGATCAGACTTCTCTACACAACCCATGGGCAGGAGGCTATTATCCTGTTGGCGTTTCATTGGAAGAGTCTAAGCGTATGATGGCTGAAGAGCCACAACTCTTCAAGGAAAAGGTTCAGGAGTCTTTACGCCGTCAGGTTGCTGCTATTAACAAGCTGACAGATAAGGGTATGTACTTCTTTGATTATGGTAATGCTTTCCTCTTAGAGTCAAGCCGTGCAGGAGCAGACATCATGAAGACAGATGGTAAGTTCCGTTATCCATCTTATGTACAAGATATTATGGGACCAATGTTCTTCGATTATGGCTTTGGACCATTCCGTTGGGTTTGTTCTTCTGGTGATCCAAAGGATTTGGAAACATCCGACCGTATTGCAACAGAGGTATTAGAGGAAATACGCAAGACTGCTACGCCAGATATTATCGGCCAACTTGATGACAATATCCATTGGATTAAAGAGGCAGGAAAGAATCATTTGGTTGTTGGTTCACAGGCTCGCATCCTTTATGCTGACTCAGAAGGCCGAACGAAGATTGCCTTAGCTTTCAATGAAGCTATACGTAAGGGAGAAATTTCTCGTCCTATCGTCCTTGGTCGTGACCACCATGATGTATCGGGAACAGACTCTCCTTTCCGTGAGACATCTAACATATATGATGGTTCACAGTTCTGTGCTGATATGGCTGTACAGAATGTTATTGGTGACTCTTTCCGTGGAGCAACATGGGTATCCATCCACAATGGTGGCGGTGTTGGCTGGGGAGAAGTCATCAATGGTGGCTTCGGTATGGTGATTGATGGTAGCGAGGACTCAGATCGTCATATCCGTCAGATGCTCCTTTGGGATGTGAACAATGGTATTGCACGCCGTAGTTGGGCACGCAACACTGGTTCTATTGACGCCATCCGAAGAGAGATGGAGCGCACACCAGGACTATGTGTTACCCTTCCTAACTTCGTTGATGATGACGTTATCAACACTGCTTTTTAATCAATTAAATCTATTATACTAATCCGTAAAACTATGAACAAAATTCATCAGATTAGTGCCGAGCATCTGTCTATTGAGCAGATTGGCGAGATAATCAAGAACGGCACAAAACTTGAACTTTCTGAAGATGCACGTCAACGCATTATCCGTTGTAGAGAGTATCTCGATAATAAGATTAAAGAATCAGAAACACCTATCTATGGTGTTACAACTGGTTTCGGTTCTCTCTGTAAGATATCTATTGACAAGGATAGCTTATCACAGTTGCAGAAAAACCTCGTAATGTCTCACGCTTGTGGTGTGGGTGATCGTGTTCCTAATGATATTGTAAAGATAATGTTGCTACTCAAGATTCAGTCACTCAGCTACGGTTACTCTGCTTGCCAGTTGAAAACCGTTGAACGACTGATAGACTTCTTCAACAACGACATCTATCCTATTGTATACACACAAGGCTCTTTGGGCGCATCGGGCGATCTCGTCCCTTTGGCTCACCTTTGTTTGCCACTTATTGGCATGGGTGAAGTTGAATACAAAGGAAAAATCTATTCCGGTGCAGACATCTTGAAGAAGATGAAATGGGACACTATCGAACTCGTTTCTAAGGAAGGTCTTGCTCTACTCAATGGAACTCAAAACATGAATGCCTTTGCTGTATGGGCACTCCTGCAAAGTGAACGATTGAGCGAGTGGGCTGATGTCATTGGTACAATGTCTCTTGAAGCTTACGATGGACGTATTGAACCATTCACACATGCTGTTCACGCTGTTCGTCATCACAAGGGACAGATTGACACTGCAGCACGAATAAGAGAATTGCTGGAAGGTAGTGAGCTTATCAAACAGCCTAAGGTCAACGTACAAGACCCATATTCATTCCGCTGTATGCCACAGGTACATGGTGCATCAAAGGATACCATTGCCTATGTAAAGTCTGTTGTAGACATTGAAGTGAATGCAGCTACGGATAATCCGACCGTTTGTCCTGATGAAGACCTCGTTATCTCGGCAGGCAACTTCCACGGAGAACCTATCGCACAGCCAATGGACTTCCTTGCTATTGCACTATGCGAATTGAGTAACATCTCTGAGCGTCGTATCTATAAGCTCGTGTCTGGTACTCGTAACCTACCAAGTTTCCTCGTGGCTAAGCCTGGTGTAAACAGTGGTTTTATGATTCCACAGTACACAGCAGCATCTATCGTTAGTCAGAGTAAGACTTATTGTACTCCAGCATCTGTCGACAGTATTCCATCTTCACAAGGACAAGAAGACCATGTTAGTATGGGAGCCAATGCAGCAACGAAGCTCTATCAAGTAGTATTAAACACAGAGCGTGTACTTGCTATCGAACTCTTCAATGCTGCACAAGCACTTGAATTCCGTCGTCCGCTGAAGTCTTCGCCTACGATTGAAGCTATCCACAAGGCTTATCGTGAGAACGTTCCTTTCATCGACACAGACGAGTTTATGGCACCTCACATTGCCAAGTCAGTTGAATTCTTACGTAAATAAGTAAGTCATAAAGGGGTTGTATCAAGATTGGTAACAATTCTGGTGCAACCTCTTTCTATTTAATATCTATTATTTTCATACTTTCATCGATTAGGGAAAAGACTTGAAATGAAAAGACTAATAATAAAAAACATCGGTTTACTTGCTGGTATAGGCCACGATGGCAAGCTATGTCTCAAAGGTAAAGAGATGGCAATACTAAACACACTGCCAGATGCTTACCTTATAATAGAAGATGGACGCTTTGCTGATTATGGTAAGATGAGTGATTGTCCACCAACTTCTGGAAACGAGGAGATTGTTGATGCAGAAGGAGGAACTATTCTTCCTTCATGGTGTGACTCTCATACACACATTGTCTTTGCCGGTAGCCGAGAGCAAGAGTTTGTTGACAAGATTCGTGGACTCAGCTATGCGGAAATTGCAAAGCGTGGGGGTGGCATCCTCAACTCTGCAGATCGTCTTCATGAAATGAGTGAAGACGAACTCTATCAGCAAGCTATGAAGCGTGTTGATGAGATTATTAGGAAAGGAACTGGCTGTGTGGAGATAAAGAGCGGTTATGGACTGAATACGGAAGACGAATTGAAAATGCTTCGTGTTATCCGTCGTGTCAAAGAGACAACACGCCTGAAAGTCGTAGCAACATTCCTCGGTGCCCATGCTGTTCCACGTGAATATAAAGGCAGACAAGATGCATACGTTGATTTGATTATCAACGAAATGATACCAGCTGTGGGTACAGAGAAATTGGCTGAGTTCATTGATGTCTTCTGTGATACAGGATTCTTCACACCAGAAGAGACTGCGCGCATTCTTAAAGCTGGTGCAGAATATGGTATGCGACCAAAGATTCATGCTGACGAATTGGAATCATCTGGTGGTGTTGAGGTTGGTGTAGAGCATAACGCACTATCAGTTGACCACTTAGAGAGTATGACTGAAGAAGAGATAGAGATTCTAAAAAACAGCGAAACCATGCCGACTGCACTTCCAGGAACCTCCTTCTTCCTCAACTTACCTTTTGCCTTAGGACGAAAGATGATAGACAAAGGACTGCCACTTACGCTTGCAAGTGACTACAACCCAGGTTCTACCCCATCAGGAGATATGAAGTTTATCGTTTCGCTTGGTTGTATCAAGATGCGCTTAATGCCAGCCGAAGCTATCAATGCAGCAACCTTGAATGGAGCATGTGCAATGGGATTAAGTAAAGAGTATGGTTCCATCACACGTGGAAAAGTTGCCAACTTCTTCATTACAGATAAAATTCCATCTATTGAATTTATCCCATACGCTTATACAACACCTATTGTAAAACGCGCCTTCTTACAAGGAGAAGAGTATGTATAGGTAGATTGAAAGGGCTCTTCCATTAAATGCGTAGCACTGTTTGTATAGTTTTAATGGAAGAACCAAAGGTATTCATTAAACAAAAAGATAGCTAAGACTGTCTATTTATTCATCCTCTAACACAGAGAACCTTTTCATTTTAACACATTGAAAGTTGGCAGATAAGATGCTGAAATATCATTACATAAATTCTTGTAAAAACTAAAAATAAAATGGGAAAACATGTGTAAAAAGCAAGCTTACAACCTACATTAAATCAATTAGTTATGAAATCATACAAGAAAAGGTCCTTAATTGGACTTCAAAAGGGCGTTAATAAGACCTCTAAAAGACATCTTTTGCAAGCCTATTGAGCGTTATATGCAAGCTATTTTGGGGTAATTACAAAATCGATATGTGAAAAATTCAAACATTATTGCCTTTATTAAGATAGTAAGGCTATAATGACTTACTTATATGGGAAAGCTTACCATAATGTAACACATTTTGAATCTATCACAAACAAAAAGTCCATAAACTCTTAAAGAGTCTATGGACTTATGCTTTAATTGTGAGCGAGGGTTATGCCTCTGCTGGAGTCTCCTCTGCAGGAGCCTCAGAAGTTGTATCCTCAGCAGCCTGAGCTACCTCAGCCTGTGCTGCAACGGTAGCAGCCTTCTTGTCTGCAACCTTCTTAGCAATAGCCTCTTTAACCTTCTTCTCAGCCTCAAGGTTCTGAGCAGCAGCAGCCTTCTTCGCATCGGTTACCTTCTTCTCTACAGCCTCTGTAGCTGCATCCTTAGCCTGCTTCCAAGCGTCAAACTTCTGCTGACATGCAGCCTCATCGAATGCGCCCTTCTTAACACCACCACGGAGGTGCTTCATCAAGTAAACGCCCTCACCCTTAAGGATGTTACGAGCAGTGTCTGTTGGCTGAGCACCAGTCTCAACCCAGTAAAGAGCACGATCAAAATTCAAATCTACTGTGGCTGGATTGGTATTAGGGTTATAAGTACCAATCTTCTCAGTAAACTTACCATCACGTGGTGCACGAGCGTCAGCGATTACGATGCTGTAGAAAGCATAGTTCTTACGACCACCGCGCTGCAATCTGATTTTTGTTGCCATAATTCTTTAATAAATATTTTAAAGGTTTGAATTTAATGCTGCCATCTCGTGACAGCGACTGCAAAATTACTTCTTTTTTTTCTAATAGCCAAATAATCTGATGATTATATTAAAGCTACAACGATTATTTCTTAATATCAATACGGCTTATCTACAATTCGTTTCAAAGCATGATAGCCGTCAAAGCTAAATCATCTTACTGTAATATGAAAACAGCCTTGACGTTTTTCATGCTTAATGAGGCATCGTCCTTGCGAACGTAAGTCGTTCAGTACCTCACTTAACACCCATTTAAGTGTATCGTTTGACACAGAGCGAGTAACCGAAGCATACTTGTTATAAGCTATATCAAAGGTTGTACCATAGAGGTGACAGCTATTTTCTGTTGCATTATGATTGTACCGACGAAGTTTTTCAACATCTTCCTTTGTTCTCAATACGCTTGATACTAAGATTTTATTAATAGGCACTCCCTTTGTCTGCAAGCTATCCATAAAGTTACGAGCAATATCCTGAAGCAAGATAGCAGCACGTGGAACAAGGTATGGTATGCTACTATTCAGCTTCTTCATATTATAATATGGGCTACTACCAACATATACCAACTCATTCTTACGTTTCTCAGCATCAGTACGATCAACAACAGCCTTTACACCATAGCGCAAGGCAGCCTCAAGCTGTTGTGGCTGTGAGTCCGGAAAGCTCTCCTCATAATCTCTTACACCAATGATTCTATTTTTTTTCTGTGAACCATCTGATTTAAAGAAATGAGACATCTTAATATTACTTGGAGTTGATTGAGCTTTAATCTTAGCAGAATCAACTTTTTCCATGGCACGAATACTATTACCATCAACATTAGATAATACTTTCATCCTATCATGTGCAATAGACGGAAATAGTAACCTTATGATGGCTAAAAGAAAAGTTATAGCAATGAAGCCCAATAAAAATCGATTCTTTGTTATCTTCTTTTTTTGTTTCATTGATACAAAGGTAATAAGTTTTTGCTGATTGCGAATTATGAATTAAGAATAATTTGTAAGTATCATTATTTTATAGTAACTTTGCGAACAAATATAAAGTAGAAGAAATTGATAGAAAAGCATATAGTTCTTGAAGATATAGACCCAGTGGTCTTCTATGGGGTTGGCAATGTCCACCTTCAGATGATAAAGTCGCTCTTCCCTAAGCTGAGGATTGTTGCAAGAGACAACGTTATCCGCATCTTAGGTGATGAAGAGGAGATGGTAAAGATTGAAGAAGACATTGAAACCATGCGTAAGCATGTGGAGCGGTATAACACCATTACAGAAGAGGACATCCTTGATATCGTGAAAGGTCGTAAGACCAAAGCTGATGCGGTAAAGGACGTCCTTGTTTATTCTGTATCAGGCAGACCAATCAAAGGTCGTTCGGAGCATCAGCAGCAACTGATTGATGCCTTCGAGAAAAATGATATGATATTTGCAGTTGGACCAGCTGGAACAGGTAAGACTTACCTAAGTATTGCCTTGGCAGTAAAGGCTCTCAAAGAGAAGGCCGCAAAGAAGATTATCCTTTCACGTCCAGCTGTAGAAGCGGGAGAGAAACTTGGTTTCCTTCCGGGTGACATGAAGGATAAGATTGACCCCTATCTGCAACCTCTTTATGATGCTTTAGAGGACATGATTCCTGCTGTCAAGCTACAAGACATGATGGATAAGCATATCATTCAGATTGCTCCATTGGCATTCATGCGAGGACGAACTCTGAGTGATGCAGTAGTAATCCTCGATGAAGCACAGAATACGACACCAGCACAAATCCGTATGTTCTTAACGCGTATGGGCTGGAACACAAAGATGGTAATTACGGGTGACCTTACACAGATAGACCTCCCACATGCTGAAAAGAGTGGATTAAAAGAAGCTCTTTCTATTCTAAGCGGCGTGGATGATATATCGGTCATCCATCTTGACAAAAAAGACATTGTAAGACACAAATTGGTTACGCGTATCGTGAACGCATACGAAGCACACGATAAGGCTAACAAGAGATAGGACTCTATAAACATAAAAACAATGAAAGCATTAACAAAGACTGAATTCCATTTCGATGGACAGAAGAGTGTGTATCACGGCAAAGTACGTGATGTGTATGACATCAATGACGATCTTATCGTCATGGTAGCTACCGACCGAATCTCAGCATTCGACGTCGTACTGCCAAAGGGAATACCGTTCAAAGGACAAGTTTTGAACCAGATTGCAGCCAAGTTCCTTGACCTGACAACAGATATCTGTCCTAACTGGAAGTTAGCTACTCCTGATCCAATGGTTACTGTTGGTCTAAAGTGTGAAGGCTTTCGTGTTGAAATGATTATTCGTTCAATCCTTACTGGTTCTGCATGGCGTGCTTATAAAGACGGATGTCGTGAGATTTGTGGTGTGAAGCTTCCTGATGGTATGCGTGAGAACGAGCGTTTCCCAGAGCCAATCGTTACTCCAACTACCAAGGCTGACGAGGGTCACGATATGAATATCTCTAAGGAAGAGATTATCGAGCAGGGTATTGTTTCTGCAGAAGACTATGCAATCATCGAAGACTGGACTCGCAAACTCTTTGCACGTGGTCAGGAGATTGCTGCAAAGCAGGGCTTAATTCTCGTTGATACAAAATATGAATTCGGTAAGCGTGATGGGCAGTGCTACCTCATTGATGAGATTCACACACCAGACTCAAGCCGCTACTTCTATGCAGAAGGTTACGAGGAGAAACTTGAGAAGGGTGAGCCACAGAAGCAACTTTCGAAAGAGTTTGTTCGTCAGTGGCTTATTGAGCACAACTTTATGAATGAGCCAGGACAGACAATGCCTGAGATTACAGAAGAATATGCAGAAAGCGTTAGCGACCGCTATATCGAACTTTACGAGCATATCACAGGCGAGAAGTTTGATAAGGCTGTTGAAGACGGTGATATTGCTGCACGCATTGAGAAGAATGTAAAGCAGTATCTGGCTTCAAGAAAATAAAATGATAAATACAAATTCATAATTCTAAGTTCTTAATTTTGATTAGAACTATTCAGTGATTAATCTTTAATATGCCCCTATAGCATATCAAAGAATAGTAATCATAATTATGAATTTAGAATTATGAATTATGAATTAAAAGAATTATGTACGAGCAGGAAAAGATTAAACCTTATGATGGTGATGGCGAGAAAGGCAAACTCATAGCAGAGATGTTTGACAATATCGCACCAACTTACGACACACTAAATCATCGTCTTTCTGGAAACATTGATAAAGGATGGCGTAAGAAGGCTATCCATCAGTTGCTGCCCTTCCGTCCAAAGCTGATGCTTGACATTGCTACAGGAACTGGCGACTTTGCCATTCTTGCAGCTAATGAACTGAAGCCAGAACATCTTATCGGTGCAGATATTTCTGAAGGAATGATGGCTATCGGTCGTGAGAAGGTGAAGGCTGCAGGACTGAGTGATGTCATTTCCTTCCAGAAAGAAGATTGTCTCAACCTTTCTTTTCCTGACAATACGTTTGATGCTGTGACAGCAGCATTCGGTATTCGTAACTTCCAGAACCTCGACAAAGGACTTACCGAGATTTGTCGAGTACTGAAAAAAGGCGGACATCTAAGCATTGTAGAGCTGACAACACCTGTCAAATTCCCTATGAAGCAACTTTTCCGCATCTATTCTAACACATTCCTACTCAATTACGCTAAATTTATCTCAAAGGATAAAAGTGCATACGAATACCTTAACAAGACCATTGAGGCGTTCCCACAAGGCGAAAAGATGATGGAGATATTCCAAAAGGCTGGCTTTGCGAAAAGCTCTTTCCGCCGATTGACTTTCGGTATCTGTACGATGTATTTCGCTGAAAAATAAGACTCTTCTGAGATATAGACTTATACAGTCCTACTAAAATAAGGAGAGATTATTAGATATATTATCAATATAGTTTTGATTTCATTTTCCTGTCACATTTAACATTTCACTTTAAACTACTGTAAAATAGATTGTTAAGCAACTGATTAGAATGACAGAAGTGACAGGAAATTCGTTTATTGCGGAATATCATTCGAAACATCGGATGAACAAAAATAATTTATAGAACAAGGTAAAGATATGGACAAGTATGGACTAATTGGCTACCCATTAGGGCATTCATTCTCTATTGGCTATTTCAATGAGAAATTCGAAAATGAACAGATCAATGCTCAATACATCAACTTTGAAATTCCATCAATAGAGGATTTCAAAGAGGTTATTGACTCCAATCCCCAACTGCGTGGATTGAATGTGACCATTCCTTATAAGGAGCAAGTAATTCCTTACCTTGATAGTCTTAGTCCAGAAGCTAAAGCTATTGGTGCTGTAAATGTTATTCGTGTCACCCATAAGGGTAATAAAACCATACTTAAAGGCTTCAATAGTGATGTGATTGGCTTCACACGTAGTATTGAACCTTTACTTGAACGTCACCATAAAAAAGCTCTCATTCTCGGTACGGGTGGCGCATCAAAGGCTGTCAACTATGGTTTAAAGTCGCTCGGACTGGAAACCAAGTTTGTATCACGTACCAAACGAGCTGACTTCTTAACCTATGAAGAGATAACTCCCGAGATTATCCGTGAGTATAATGTTATCATCAACTGTACCCCAACTCGGTATGTACCCAAACACTGAGGTATGTCCCCCACTCCCATACGAAGCTATGGATAGTCATACTTTACTTTATGACTTGCTTTATAACCCTGATGAAACCTTATTTATGGCAAAGGGTCGCGAGCATGGAGCTATTGTAAAGAATGGTCTTGAAATGCTTCTGCTGCAGGCTTTCGCAAGTTGGGAGTTCTGGGAAGGAGAAGAACAAAGATAAAAGCCTTTTAAAAGGTGAAGGAATATAAGGAAGAAGGATTAACTGTATCTTTCTTCCTTATATTTTATAGGGATATCACACGACCAACTCCCTCTTCATTTGACAAAGGATAAGCACAGCTCTTTTTGTCATAATTTTTCACGACTTGTTTTTAAACACATGCTCTTTTAGCTTCTAAAAGATGCTCAATTGGCTTGCAAGAGACGCCCTTTTGAAGTCTAACTAACGCCCTTTTGAAGCCTTAGTAAGCACCTTTCCAAACATACATTTATAACCAACTCATAGAAAGAGAGTTACAAAAGCGAACGAAGTAGTACGCTTTCTCGCTTTATTAAGGGATTTATCAAGAAACAATGTAAATAAAATTCAGCACTATCCAAATACCCTTACCTATCTTTCCAGATAGATGAGGGTATTTTATATTATCATCATTTATACCCACTTCGTTACCTTAGTTGTAGGCAACTTTAACAAACTTCCCATCGGACAAACAAAGCGACAATAAGGACGTGGGACAAAAAACGATAACAAAATAAAGACTACAGCTATCAAAATGATTACCCAAACTGCTGAATTAAAGACAAAAGCAACAAATAGTTCATAATCCATCCACTGTGACCAAACGCCTGCAAGCATTAAGAGCATCAATACCCAAAACAAAACCTTACGGAAATGATCAAGATATTCTGTCGTCTGCTTACTCATCTTCCACTTATTATGATTTGCCATACCTGCTAACTCTTGTACAGAACCTAACGGACAGACGTGAGTACAATAGTAATTCTTCTTGCCAAAGAGAGGGTAAACAAAAGCTGTTATCAGCATAACGATAGGAATCAGTGATATCCAAACATTGATACCTCCTGACATTAAACCAACAAGAACAGACCAGGAAATAAATGTACCGCCCCATAGTCCTAAAACAACAAAGTTCAACAAGAGTTGAAAAACACGATATCGCTTGTTCTTAACAAACAAAGGAATAATAGCTGCCATGAGCACAACGAATAATCCAATTATCGTCTTCGCACGTAAGTCAAGTTTATCAAAGAATGAGGTCTCTTTCACATTCTTAGCAGCATACTGCAAACCAGCTTTCATATTACCGATAATAGCATTTGACGTGTAAGTTGCACCTGTCACACCATCTATCCTCATAGCTAACGCTTGTTCAGTAGTTTTACCATTCCACCGATCTAACAACTCGCTGGCTTCATGCATAAATTCTGGAGTCTCTGAATTATGTAATGCCTTCACTTGCTGTACTTTTCCTTTCTTCAAGTAAATCTCTAATGGAACAACACCAGCAAAGCCTTTTACGTCCTTTGCTAAATAAGTTGTATTGAGAACGACAGTACCATCATCCAATGTACGAAGAGTATCTATCTTATTCTTTGTTACTTGCTTATCCTTACTCAACACATAGTTACCCAATAGCTTTCCATCACGTTGTACTGCGGCCACAGCCAAAACCAATATGCAAGCTAATAGATAAATTATTTGTTGTAAATTCTTCATTAAACTGATACATCTTTTATTCTGAGAATTGCAAATGTACGAATAAATATCGAAATCAACTTAACACACACTATATATAACTTAGCTTTTTCATACTTTAACTTTATTAACATCAAAATTCTATATTTTTATTTTGTCTCTTCATTGCTTTTCTCTATATTTGCAATCGACTTAATTTTTAGGTCTACCTAAACATATACTTACAGGCTACCAAACGAAGAACCAAACTTATAAACCTAAACAATATGACAAATCAAAGAACTTGCCTATATGACCGACACGTTGCATTAGGCGCACTTATCACCCCTTTTGCAGGATTTGATATGCCCATCCAATATACTGGGATTATCGATGAACACAATGCGGTAAGAGAACATTGTGGAGTATTTGATGTTTCTCACATGGGAGAAGTAATTGTATCTGGCCCTGAGGCTGATAGATTCATTAATCATATCTTTACAAATGACGTAAACGGACTTGCTGCAGGCAAGGTGCTCTATGGTATGATTTGCTATCCTGATGGTGGGGTTGTAGACGACACATGTATCTGTAAGCTTGACGACCGTCTATACCTTATGACTATCAATGCTTCAAACATTGATAAGGACGTAGCATGGATTAAACAGAATGCAGAAGGCTTCGATGTTGTTATTGAGAACAAGAGCGAAGCATACGGACAGTTGGCAATTCAAGGTCCAAAGGCAGAAAGCATGTTAGAAGATGTACTCGGTCTTGCTTGTAAAGAATTAAAGTTCTATGAGGTAAAACGTTTGCAGCAAGATGGTGTTGAAGTTATCGTTTCTCGTACAGGTTACACGGGCGAAGATGGCTTTGAAGTTTATGGTACACCTGAGTATATCGTTAAGGTGTGGGATAAACTGATAGAAGCAGGAGTCAAACCATGTGGATTGGGCTGCCGTGACACTTTGCGTTTTGAAGTGGGCATGCCACTCTATGGCAATGAACTTTCTGACAAGATAACCCCTGTTATGGCTGGATTATCAATGTTCGTGAAGTTTGACAAAGAAGAGTTTATCGGTAAGGAAGCTCTCCTAAAACAAAAGACAGAAGGAGTCAGCCAGCGTCTCCGTGGTATTGAGTTGGATGACAACGCTATTCCACGTCATGGATACAAGGTTTTAAAAGACGGTGTAGAAGTTGGTGAAGTCACCACTGGCTACCGCCTCATCTCAGTAGAGAAGAGTTGTGCTGTAGCATTGGTAGACGCTTCTATTCAGATGGGCGACAGACTTGAAATCCAAATCCGCAAGAAGACTTTCCCTGGAACCGTAGTTAAGAAGAAGTTCTACGAGAATCATTATAAGAAATAAGATTTACACAAAATCTATAAAGCTAATAAACAATCAAAAATAATATTATGGCAAAAGTAATTGAAGGACTCTACTATTCAGAGTCACATGAATTCGTGAAAGTAGTAGGTGCGTTTGGCTATATCGGTATTACCGATTATGCACAGCACGCTTTGGGTAACATTGTTTATGTTGACATGCCAGAAGTTGATGATGACATTGAGATAGACGAAGATTTCGGTGCTATTGAGAGTGTTAAGGCAGCTTCTGATCTCAAGGCTCCTGTATCAGGTAAGGTGATTGAAGTAAATGAGGCATTAGAGGATGAGCCTGACTTGCTTAACAAAGATGCTTACGAAAACTGGATTATTAAAGTTGAACTTACAGATACCGCAGAGCTAAAGAATCTTATGGACGCTAAGGCTTACGAGGAGTTCTGTGCTGAATAAAGTTCTACGAAACAATATATGTAGGCGTTTATAAGTGCTAATAGGCGATGATAGAAAGCCTATCATCGCTTATAAACGCTTGTGTGTACTTATAGCCTACTACTAACCTAATCAATCCTAAACAAATGATTCATAAGTTTTTACCTCATACTAATGAGGATATTCAACAGATGCTTGAGCGTATTGGCATAAAGAATCTTGATGAACTTTATGCAGAAGTACCGGAAAGCATCCGTTTTAAGGGAGATTATGACATTCCTGAAGCAATGAGCGAGTTAGAAATACGCGCTTTCTTTGAGAAGCTTGGCCAAAAGAATAATATGCTCACTTGCTTCGCTGGCGGTGGTGTGTATGATCACTACACACCAAGTGCTATTCAACATCTTATCAGTCGTTCAGAGTTTCTTACATCATATACCCCCTATCAAGCTGAAATTTCACAAGGTACACTCCATTATATCTTTGAGTTCCAAAGTATGATGGCAGAACTTACAGGTATGGACATTGCCAATGCCTCTATGTATGAAGGCACGACAGCGACAGCTGAAGCAATGATGGTAGCTTTCGACAATGCCAAGAAGGCTGACACTGTATTATACTCTGAAACATTGTGTAAGAATATCGTTGGTGTACTGAAGACTTACGCACACTTCCATGGTATCAAACTCAAAGCTATTAAGGCGGTAGATGGTGTAACATCACATGACGACTTAAAGAACCAAATGAACGCAGGTGGTGTGGCTGGCGTTATCGTACAACAACCTAATTGTCACGGAATTATAGAAGACTTTACAGGCTTTGCAGATACTTGTCATGATAACAAAGCATTGTTTGTTATTAATAGTGTTGCTGCCGACCTTGCATTGTTAAAGACACCGGGAGAATGGGGAGCAGACATTGCCGTAGGTGATATTCAGAGTCTTGGACTTCCAATGGCATTTGGTGGACCTTACGCAGGATACATGTGTTCAACAGAAAAGCTTATGCGTAAACTTCCGGGACGTATCGTTGGCAAGACACTTGACAGTCGTGGACAACGTGTATTCGCCTTGACCCTCCAAGCACGTGAGCAACATATCCGCCGCCAAAAGGCAACATCGAACATCTGCTCTAACCAGAGTTTGATGGCACTTTACGCTACGATCTACATGAGTATTATGGGAAAAGAAGGTGTAAAGGAAGCTGCACAAATAGGTTATGATGGCGCACATTATCTTTGCGAACAACTTATTGGTACAGGCAAAGTTAAACTTACTTACGATAAGCCTTTCTTTAACGAGTTCCTTATTCAGTTAGAAGACCGAGACACCTTCTTCGATAAGGCTATCAAACAGGGCATTCTTCCAGGAATTAAGGTTGATGATGACAAACTCCTTATTGCCGTTACTGAGAAACGAACAAAAGAGGAGATTGATACACTCGTCGGTTTATTATAGTCACACAACGTTTTTAAAATCTAAGCAACAATGAATAATAAACTATATGGCAATCTGATATTTGAGTTATCACATCCAGGAAGACGTGCTTATAGCCTCCCTGAGAATCGTTTTGGACATCATCCTCTACCCGACTTCTGCAAACGAGAGAAAGATGCAGAGCTACCTGAATGTGATGAATTGACGGTTGTACGTCATTATACTAACCATAGTGAAAACAACTTTGGTGTTGACAATGGCTTTTACCCTTTGGGGTCTTGTACGATGAAGTACAATCCTGTCATCAATGAGGAGATAGCCTCAATGCCTTCTTTTACAGCCCTTCACCCTCATCAGCCTATTGAAACAGTACAAGGTGCATTGGAAGTAGAATACAACATCCAACGCGCTCTTGTTTCAATTACGGGTATGGCGGAAGTTACGCTTAACCCATACGCTGGTGCTCATGGTGAGCTAACAGGATTGATGCTGATTGCATCTTATCATCATCAGCGTGGTGATATGAAGCGAACAAAGGTTATTGTACCTGACTCAGCTCATGGCACGAACCCAGCTTCTGCTGCAGTATGTGGCCTGGAGATTGTAGAAGTAAAGAGTACAGCTGAAGGACTTGTTGATGTCAACGACTTAAAACCTCTCTTAGGTGACGACATCGCGGGTATGATGATGACAAATCCTAATACCTTAGGACTCTTTGAGAAAGATATTCCAGAGATAGCAAAACTAATACATGATTGTGGTGGTCTGCTATATTATGATGGTGCAAACCTAAATCCATTGTTAGGTGCAGCACGCCCTGGAGATATGGGCTTTGATGTTATTCACCTCAACCTTCACAAGACATTCTCAACCCCACATGGTGGAGGTGGTCCTGGTGCTGGTCCTGTTGGTGTTTGCGAGAAACTGATACCATTCCTACCGAAGCCTCATGTAAGAAAGACTGAGGATGGCTTTGTGATTGATAATCCAGATACCACAGGAGAGTTCTCATCTTCTAATATCCGTATCAGTGGTTATCTTGGTAACTTCCTCGTTATCCTTCGTGCCTATACATACATCCTAACACTTGGTAAAAAGCATCTTAATGAGGTTGGACCATTTGCTACTCTAAATGCAAACTATATCAAGGAATGTCTGAAGAATGATTACGAACTTCCTATTGACAGCCTTTGTAAGCATGAGTTTGTATTCGATGGTCTGAAGGATAAGAGTACAGGTGTTACAACGATGGATGTTGCAAAACGCTTACTCGATTATGGTTATCATGCTCCAACAATATATTTCCCACTTCTGTTCCACGAGGCAATGATGATTGAACCTACAGAAACAGAGAGTAAGGACACTATTGATGGCTTTATCGAGGTTATGCATACCATTGCCAAAGAGGCTCGTGAGAATCCTGAACTTGTAAAGGGAGCACCATACGACACCCCTATTGGACGTGTAGATGACGTACTTGCAGCCAAGCATCCAATTCTTACTTACCGTCAGCTTATCAACGACGTACAAGAAGAAGTATAGCAATCCTATACTTTAAAAACAATAACTCTATAGAGTTTGAATATGAAAAAAACAAATCTATTAATAATCGGTTCGGGACCTGGTGGTTACCGAACCGCTTCCTATGCTGCTCAGAATGGTTTGGAAGTTACAATTATTGAGAAAGCACAACCCGGTGGAACCTGTCTGAATGCAGGCTGTATACCAACAAAGTGTCTTGCGCATGACGCAGAGCTACGCCTTACGACTTCCTCTCTTTACGACACGACTCCCCCACTCGATTTTACAAAGGTAATGGAAAGAAAGGAAGGGGTCATCAATCAACTTAGAGAGGGTGTAAGCACTTTACTTAGTCAGCCAGGCATAGACTTTATTGTAGGTGAGGCTCGCTTTGTTTCTGACCATATTATTGAAGTGAATGGCGAACAGATAGAAGCCGATCATATTATCATTGCCACTGGCTCACGTTCAAAGATGCCTCCTTTCATGAGCGAGGAAGATTTCTTAAATCAGTCTGAAACAGCGCAGAACATTGTTACATCCACAGAATTACTTTCTATTGCGAAGGTTCCTCAACGCCTTACAATCATTGGTGCTGGAGTTATCGGAATGGAATTTGCCTCAGCTTTCTCTGCTTTTGGTAGTGAAGTGACCGTCATAGAGTTTATGAAGGAATGTCTCCCTCCTATTGACAGCGATATAGCTAAACGATTAAGGAAAACATTAGAGAAAAGAGGTGTGACCTTCTATATGCAGAGTGCCGTAAAACAAATCCTATCACCTGCAGAAAGTGGACAAGACCACACAACAGTTGTATTCGACAAAAAGGGCAAAGAAGATAGAATTGATACCGACCTTGTATTGATTGCTACTGGTAGACAAGCTAACTTCGACAACATCGGTATAGAATCAACTGGCATAGAAGTAAACACAAAGGGGATTGTTGTCAATGACAATATGGAAACCAATGTTAAGGGAGTATATGCTATCGGTGATGTCAATGCACGCCAAATGTTAGCTCATGCTGCAACTTTCCAAGGCTTCCGTGCTGTCAATCATATTCTAGGAAAGAACGACAACATCCGTCTTGATATTATGCCATCTGCCATCTTTACATATCCAGAAGCTGCTTGCGTGGGTAAGACTGAAGACCAGTGTAAAGCTGAGGAAATCAAGTACTCTACTCGAAAAGGTTTCTATCGTGCCAATGGTAAGGCTCTAAGTATGGAAGAAACGGAAGGTATGATAAAGGTGCTGATAGCTGAAGATGGCTCTATATTGGGCGCACACTGCTATGGCGCTCATTCTGCTGACCTTATTCAAGAAGTTGCAACTTTAATGAATTATGATGCTAAGATGGATAAGATACGAGATATCATTCACATCCATCCAACATTGAGTGAAATTCTACAAGATGCACTCCTCTAAAAAATAGGGATATTAGTATCATTCTTTAAAATGACAATAATGAGCCTTTCTTCCCTCATTTAATCAACGTGCTGATACTTAGCACGTGTGGTGCGGAGGCTTAGCACCAATTGTGCGGAGGATTTAACGCCTTCTAATATATGGTCAAGACGAGAGCAAATTGTTGTCAAAAGAAGGTTATAAAACCAATAAACTATTAAAGTTATACACAAAAGAATATTATCATTTCTGCTCCTTTCTACACAAAGAACAAAGGGATTCACCTCTATAAGTAAATACTTTTAAGTATAAAATGTTTGGAGGATAAAAATCTTTATACTAACTTTGCAGACAGAAAGGATACAGATTTAGTCGTATCGATTCGATCGGGATAGTCATCAAATAAATTAGAAAACCCGAGATGACTTCTTTTGTTAATGGCGGGCCACATAAATCGCATTTCAGCGACTAAGCCGCAAGGTCAGTGGATTACAAAGACGAGGAGCTCTCTTATCATTGATACTCGGACTTTTCATCACATCGTCGATACGACTTTTCTAATTCCCATTTCGTATAAGAAGAGGGATTGAGGTGGGGTTCCAAAGTGGTACCCCACCTTTTTCAATTATTCAAGTATATAGTAATTATGTAAAACTTAACCTCCTATAAGTAGCCTGTGAAGTTATAAAAGATTATTTATCGATACTTATATAACCCTCCAGACTTTCTTAAAGGGGATAATAAAAGAAAATTAGCTATGTTCTCAGGCATTGTAGAAGAGATGGCAATCCTCAAAGGGATTGAGCATGAACAGGAGAATATCCACTTCACCTTTCAATGTTCATTCACAAAGGAATTGAAGATTGACCAAAGTATTGCACACAATGGTGTGTGCCTTACTGTCGTTCGCTTCCAAGACGACACCTATACAGTTACAGCTATGAAAGAAACCCTTGAACGCTCAAACTTAGGCTTGCTCAAAGTGGGAGACCGTGTCAATATAGAACGTTCAATGATAATGAACGGCAGATTGGATGGTCACATCGTACAAGGTCACGTCGATCAAACTGCAAAGTGTGTTAATATGGAAGATGCGGACGGTAGCACATACTTCACTTTCGAATATCCATGCAACCGAGAGATGGCACAACGTGGCTATTTTACTGTTGACAAAGGCTCTGTTACGGTCAATGGTGTTTCATTGACAGTTTGTGAACCAACAGATAATAGCTTTAAAGTAGCCATCATTCCTTACACACGTGAGAACACCAATTTTGCCGACATTAATGTAGGTACTGTTGTAAACCTTGAGTTTGACATTCTTGGCAAATATATAGCACGCTTAAACAGCTTTACAAAATAGATATTGTAAACATTTATTGTCAAGATAACAAATAACCCTAAACGACACTAAAAACATAGTATACAAAGCTATTTCAGTGTCTTTTAGGGTTGTTATATTACAAAAATAAATTAATTACATGGCTTTCGTATATACATAATAATTGGTTAATGTAAAAAAAACTCACATAATCAATCAATACATTTTATTTTACAAAAAGTTTTATTACCTTTGTTTGCAGATATAGATTATACAGACAAACAAAAGTAATAAATGAGGAAACAAATAGACATATTTAAGAGCTTTTGGAACCAAATTATCATTTGGCTTCCACTTTTCCTCATTCCCATTTTGTATGCTCCGCATGAACATACATCATGGCAAAACGACTTGTCTATATATATCATTCCCCTTTCAATGATGGCAGTTGCATATACTAATTATTTTGTACTTGCACCCATGCTGTTAAAGGGACGTAAGAAAAACTTCTGGGTAATCAACACACTGCTCATCCTTATCCTATCTATTGTACAGCATGAGTGGTTGTACTATATCTCAGGTGAGCATGACTTAATGACTTATCCATACCAAGTCTTTGTTGAAAACAAAGAAGACAAATATGTTTATCCACACATATTCTTCATTGTGCGTAATATCTTTAACCTAAGTATCTGCGCTGGTGTCGCAACATCAATACTGATGGCACAGCGTTGGTCAAAGGCTGAGAAGGAAAAGCGTGAGGCTGAAACAGCAATGACAAAAGCTGAGTTGGTGAATTTACGCCAGCAAGTTAACCCACATTTCTTGCTCAACACAATGAATAATATCTATGCGCTTACAGCTTTCGATACTGAAAAGGCGCAGAAAGCTATTATCGACCTTTCAAAGATGTTACGACATATTCTCTATGACAACCAGCAGCCTTACGTCTGCCTGAAGGAAGAGGTAGAGTTCTTACACAACTATATCGACTTGATGATGATACGCATACCAGAGAATGTAGAAATCAAACGAGAGTGTAACATTCCATCTAATTGCAAGATTCATGTTGCCCCAATGATTTTTATTTCATTGTTGGAGAACGCCTTTAAACATGGTATTAGCCCAGAGCAAAAGAACTTTATTCATATAAAGTTAGATGCTAACGATGAGAATATCATTTTCTCCATTCAGAATAGTAACTATCCTAAGGGAGAAGCAGAAAGGAATGGTCATGGTATAGGCCTTAAACAAGTAGAGCGCCGTCTTGAGCTTGCTTATCCAGGTAAGTACAAGTGGGAAAAGGGATTTGATAGTAATAGAAATACATATTCATCTAAAATCATCATTTATGACACTAAACTGTATAATCATTGACGACGAACCTTTAGCAGCAGACTTGCTTGCAAGTTATGCAAAGAAAACACTCTTTTTAAACTTAATTGGTGTTTTTAATAGTGCTGTAGAAGGCGTAAAAGCCATCCGTGAGAATAGGGTTGACCTCATATTCTTAGATATACAGATGCCTGAACTTAGCGGATTGGAGTTTGCTAAGATTCTACCTAAGGAAACTAAGATTATTTTCACAACAGCATTCAGTCAGTATGCTATTGATGGTTATAAGGCAAATGCTATTGATTATCTTATGAAACCTATTAGCTATGATGATTTCTTAGCAGGTGCAAACAGAGCTTTAGACTGGTTCCAAAGTACCCGTCAGACAGAGAACGCTTCAAACGACCGTTTCATCTTTGTCAAGAGCGAGTACAAACTGGTTAAAATTATGTTTGATGACATCCTCTATATTGAAGGATTGAAGGACTATGTTAAGATTTATCTTGCTAACGATCATAAGCCAATTATGAGTCTGATGAACATGAAAAAGATTGAGGAGTCACTTCCTAAACCAGAATTCATGCGTATTCATCGCTCCTACATCGTACACATGAAGAAGATTGATGGTATTGATCGTTTCCGTGTTGTTATGGGTGACGCTATCCTTCCAATATCTGATAGTTATAAGACTATGCTTCAAGATTACCTTGACGGTCATACGTTATAAGTTTGATTATAACCCAATAAAAATATTAAAGACACTAACCCCTATATCTTTAAAAGGAATAGAAGTTAGTGTCTTTTTTATGTTCTAACGCAATATATACTACTTACTCGTAGTCAATCCACTACGCTTCGTACGTTTGAAAGAACGGTAGTCATCAAGTTCTATCTCAATATCTGGTTCTACCAATTCACCCGTTCTTGGCAACTGGAACTTCATATATTTAATATTCAATCCACGTTCAATCCACTGATTTTCATAGTAAGTATGAATACCAAGAATTTCACGTGTCTTCTCATCCATCTGAGTTTCTGCAACACTCCCCTCTCCTAACTCATTACCATAAAGATCTTCTGTACGGAACAGAACTGGTAGTTGATTCACATTAACCATATAGGTGGTATATGTAAAGAGGAAGTTTGAATCCGTTTTAAGGTGAACAATACCTCCATCTATCAAGAAACGACGATAACGGTTCATGAAGAAGGTGGAAGTCAAACGCTTATGCACATTCTTCATCTGTGGATCTGAGAAAGTAAGCCATATCTCCTGCACCTCATCTTCACTGAAGAAACGGTCGATAATCTCAATACTTGTACGCAGAAAGGCTACGTTCTCCAACCCTTCTTCCAAAGCTTGTTTAGCACCTGTATAGATACGAGCACCCTTGATATCAACACCTATAAAGTTGATATTTGGGTAGACACGTGCCAAACCAACAGTATATTCACCTTTACCACAGCCCAATTCGAGCACAATAGGGTTATCATTATGGAAATACTGTTCACGCCAATGACCCTTCATTTCAAACGGAACCTCACTGATAACGCCATAAGGATATTGGAAAACGTTCTTGAACGTCTCCATCTCTGCAAATTTCTGTAACTTACCTTTACTCATGGGTGCAAAGGTACAACAAAAATAAAGAATGTGCCTTAAGGAGAAGTATTTAATTTATTTAGACAGACTGCACAACTATAATTTTATCTGATTACAATATAATTTTGTACCTTTGTACTCCAAAAGAGATTCATCATGGCAATTAAAGCAGCATTCTTCGATATAGATGGTACCTTGGTATCCTTTCAGACGCATGAGATTCCAGCATCTACAATAAAGGCTATCGAGCAAGCAAAAGAACAAGGTGTGAAGATATTCATCTCCACAGGACGTCCTGTAGCTATCATCAACAACATTGATGCTATCCGTCATCTTGTTGATGGATATATCACCTTTAATGGTGCTCGCACCTTCATTGGCGACGAAGATATAGCTTTGATGCCTATTCCCGAAAATGAGGTACGAGCTATGATTGAGGATGCCAGCCGTCGCGACTATGCCGTTTTGGTATGTGGTAGAGATGTAGTTGCACTCCACAATCATAAACCAATCTTCGATGAAATCTTCGTTCAAGGTCTGGGTGTTACTAATATCGACATAACTCGACCAGTAGAACCATTACTTAACCAACCTGTTCTTCAACTCACTCCTTTCTTCAGTGAAGAATATGAGAAGGATATTTTTTCATCAATGCCACATTGTGTTTCGGCACGTTGGCATCCAAGTTTCACCGATATTACCGTGCAGGGAGCTGACAAAGGAAACGCATTAAAGCAGATGACAAAACATCTTGGCATCAGCCTTGAAGAATGTATCGCCTTTGGTGATGGAGGAAACGACATGACTATTCTCCAGACAGCAGGTATTGGTGTAGCAATGGGAAATGCTTATGAAGGAGTGAAGGCTGTAGCTGACTACGTTACAACAAGTGTAGATGAGGACGGAATACGTAATGCTTTCATACACTTTGGAATTATAAACAATTAAGGATTAAAGATAATGGCTGTTGAATCTCAATTCAGAGGTGAACTGAGTCATTGATTAGAAATAAAAGAAAACTATGTCAAATAATATAAAGCGTTCTTCACAAGAAAAACGTACTGCCTTTGTGGTAGTCTTCGCCTTCTGTGTGATGCTTGCAGAGATTATCGTGGGACTATCTTCCCATTCGATGGCACTCTTTGCAGATGGCGTCCACATGGGTTCACACGTATTAGTTATCGGACTAAACTGGGCTGCCTACGTATTAGTACGTTACTTGCAAAGTAAGGGTACAACGCATTACGATACAGAAAAGATATTAAACTTAGCTGCGTTCACAAGTGGTATATTACTGGTTTTCACAGCTATCTTTATCATTGTAGAAGCAGTAGAGCGATTCTCAGCACATGGAGAAATCCTCAACTACGAACTTGCATTAACAACAGCAGGAATAGGTTTGGTTGCTAATACTATCAGTGCATTAGTACTTCATGGTCATCATGGAACAGCAGACTATAACAGCCATGCTGCCTATCTTCATGTCCTTTCTGACGCCTTGACAGAGATCGGTGCCATCATCGGAATCCTCTGTGCAATGTTTTGGAACATTACTTGGATTGACTCAGCAGTTGCTGTTGTCAGCGCATTGGTTGTTCTCCGCTGGGCAAAAAGATTATTATGGGACACAGGTAGATCATTGACAAAATCATAAATCTACCTGTCATTGCATACATGCTACCCAAAACCAGAACTTTTTACAGTGATTAAACTTATCTTTTCACACTAAAAGTAGACTAAAATTTCCCTACCAATAGGTTGTAAAATTTATTACAAAGTCCATTGTCCAATATGCTATTTTACACGTAAAGTAAGCTTTATTTCGCGCAAACACAATCATCTGACAATCAAAATGTTACAAGACAGCCTTATTAAAGACGCTTAGTAAGACTTCAAAAGGGCGTTAGTAAGACTCCAAAAGAGCATCTTTTAGAAGCCAATTAAGCATCTATTGGTCCCTTATTAAGCCTCTATTAAATTTTACGATGTGAATTTATTTTACACTACATGCTTATAGTAACATTATTATAAAGGGCGACCTTATACCCTTCTCTACTATAACTCGAAATAACAAAAGGGAAAAAATAAAAGAGGGATATAAATCTCCTTCTATCCATAGTAGCATAAAATGCTGGATAAAAGTGGATTTATATCCCTGATATTCTAATAGATAAGAGAGTTATTCTGTGTATAAGAATCGTTTGATAGACTTCTTTGGTGTTTTCTCAAACTCTTCTTCTTGAATACGAATCTCAGCGACCTTGCAGTAAGCTGGTACAATTGTATTCAACTGTGTACGGTTCTCCTCCATAATATTCTTGAGGTCATCCGCATTGAGTCCTAAATTCTGAGCTTCATCGTAATCAGGATGTACCAAGCCGATAAGCTTTTCACCATTCTGAATAACCAAGCATTCAGCTACGAGAGGCAGAGAATTCAATTTGTCTTCTATCTCCTCTGGGTAAATGTTCTGTCCGTTACTTCCGAGAAGCATATTCTTAGAACGACCCTTAATAAAGACATTACCATCTTCATCCATCAAACCGAGATCACCCGTATGGAACCAGCCATCCTTATCAATTGTCTGACTTGTATCTTCCTCATTCTTGTAGTAACCCAAAAGAACGTTAGGACCCTTTGTAAGAATCTCACCTGGCACGTTCGCTGGATCAGAGCTATTGATACGCACTTCCTGATGTAAAGCAGCCTGACCGCAAGACCCCTGCTTGAAAGTCTGCCAGTCACGATAACAGATAATTGGGCCACACTCCGTTGCACCATATCCCACGGTATATGGGAACTCTATGCGACGCAAGAAGCTCTCAATTTCACCATTGAGCGCAGCTCCACCAATAATAATCTCGTAAAGATTACCACCAAATGCTTGATATACCTGCTCACGAATCTTTGCACGTACCTTCTTATTAATTACTGGCATATTCAGAAGGAGACGCATACGATTGTTCTGAATCTTTGGAAATACTTTTTTACGAATAATCTTCTCAATTACCAAAGGTACTGCAATCATAATGACAGGCTTTACCTCTTGAAGTGCTTGAGATATAATCGCTGGAGAAGGAATGCGTGTCAGATAGTAAATATGAACACCAGAGAGGAATTCAAAGATAAACTCAAATGACATTCCGTACATGTGAGCCATAGGGAGAATACTGATAACATTATCTCCTGGCTTGATAACATGACCTAAAACGTGCTTACCAAAGTCTGCATTACTCCATAAAGAACGATATGGAAGCATTACACCCTTAGAACGACCAGTCGTACCACTGGTATAATTTATCAAAGCAAGTTCATCTGGACTCTGTTCACGATAGTAGTGAATATGCTCTGGGCGGAAATATTTTGGATAACGACGTCCGAACTCCTCATTAAGATGTTCGCGTGCATAAGTCAGCTTTTCCGTACGACTTAATACCAAAGAATAATCTGGAATATAGATAATTCCCTCTAAGTTTGGCATCTTCATTGCGTCAACCTGTGTCACAACGACATCACCAACAAAGAGAAGCTTTGCATCTGAGTGATTGACAATGTTATGAATCTGCTCTGGCATGAACTCATGCAAGATAGGCACAGCAACAGCACCATATGTAAGTACAGCGAGGAATACAGCTGCCCATGCTGAAGAGTTTCTTCCACAGAGTGCTATCTTGTCACCACGTTTTACACCACTTGCCTCAAACATAATGTGCAACTTTTCAATTTTTCTTGCAACATCATGATATTGAAGGGTCTTACCTTTATAATCTGTAAGAGCATCACGGTCCCAATGTTCGATGATACTCTTCTCTATTAATTCATTAAAACTTGGAATCTTTTCCATTGCACAATATTTCAATCTGTGTGCAAAGATACATATTTATAAGCACATTTCAAAATATTATGTGCAGAAAAGTATAAAGATAAGCTTAAATAGCACCATTAAGAATTAAAATACGCATAGTAGTGAATCTTCTTAAAACCAAAGAAGAAAGCTATATCGAAAACAAAAAGACGGATGTACTTTAATTGTACATCCGTCTTATATATAAGGTGAAATAATCTCTTAGAAGAAAAGATAACGGTTATCAACAACCTTTGCCTTAAGGATAAGATCCTGCATAAAGTTGCCTACCAACTGCATATTCATCTGAGCAGCCTGCTGCATTGTCAAAGTCTCGTCGTACTTAGACCCTGCACGCATAGCCTTCTTCTCTACCTGGAATACGTAAACACCAGCGTTACCCTTCACAGGAGCCTTAGAGAACTTGCCTGCTGCTGTACCTGCAACTGCACCTGAGAGAGCTGGCTCAACAGAACCTGTTGCCTGTACGAAAGCTGGAGCAGCAAAAGTAATCTGATTAACAGGAGAAACCTTAGCACCCTTAGCCTGAGCTGCCGCAATAGAGTTTACACCCTTGAGCTTAGCCATAAGCTTCTCAGCCTTCTTATCCTTAATAACCTCACGTTTGAGGATTTCCTTCACCTGAGCATCATCCCATGAACGATAGCCCTGTGGATGAATACCTGTCAAAGCAATAACCAGGAGGTGATCATTGTCACCACACTCATAAAGAGGTGAAACCTGACCCTGCTTAGCTTCGAAGAGCCACTTGAGTGCGTCACGTGTACCACGGATACCTGCAATATAGTGCTCTGCTGTTGAGAGATCATTGAGTGACTGAACCTGATAACCAGACTTAGGAGCATTCTTCTCAAGGTCAGCTACAGTAGAACTCTTAGCAACAAACTCAGAGAACTTATTGTAAGCATTGCTGCGTGTAGCCTTAGAGAAGTCTACGATCTTCTTAATAACAGCAGCAGTTGTCTTTGTTGTAAAGGCCTTCTTATCAAGTACCTGAAGAATGATATTACCCTGTGTAAGAGCAAGATTCTGCGTTGCATTCACCTCACCATTGAGCAGAGCATTTATAAATGTACGATTATCCTGATTCATACTTGGAGCCATCTCGTACTGCTGACCAGTAAACCATACCTTCTCACCAGTCTGACCATAACGCTTTGCGAGTGCATCGAAATCTGCACCACCAGCCAATGCCTTCTGGATAGAGTCTGCCTTAGCGCGTGCCTCATCAATAGTAGCAGCAGCGATATTAATCTGACGGAACTGGATTGAGTCTGCCAACTGTGCCTTAGAAAGTACGCGAATGATATTCAATGTATTGTCTTGAGCGTTTTCAATCACACCAGTTGTACCTACTGAAAGTGAATCAATCTTTGATGCAATGTCAGGATACTGCTGATAAGCCTTATTGCTTACAGGAAGGCCAAGATAAGGAATTTCAGATCCACTCTTGCTAACAACAGCAGCAGGATCTACTGCAGAAGCAAGTTGCTTCTGGAAGTCGTTCATCTCCTTAACAACCTGACTGCGGTCTGCAGCACTTGCCTTAATCTGGAAGTCAACAAACTTGATATCACGTGTCTCAACATTCTGGCGGAAAGCTGGCTTGAGTTCTTCATACTTAGCCTTGAGGTCATCGTCTGTCACCTTAACATCAGCATCCTTTATTGTGCTGTAAGCCAAAGAAGCAAGTTGAATCTGACTTTCCTCGTTATTATCCTTGAAAGCCATCTTAGCCTCAGCCTTGTTTGAGAGAACACAACTTGCAAGCAGTGCCTGATACTTCTGCCCAAGCAACTGTGTGCGAAGGTTCTTCTCAACAAAGAGCCAGTAGTCATAAACAGCCTGCATCTGCTCCAACTGTGGAGACTTTGCAGCCTTTGCCTTGTTGTAGCTATCAAAGAACTGCTTAAGTGCGTTTACGTCAAAACGACCAGTCTGCTGGTTAACAAATGGAGTCTGAGCCAACATAGGGTTAGTACCCTCATTCAATACGTTCTGAATCTCAGCCTCTGTAACAGTAAGACCAACCTTCTCTGCATCAGCCTCGATAACACGATTACTTACAAGCTGCTGCCAAACTTGATCCTTTACTTGATTAAGTTCTTGGTCGGTGAGGTTGTCACGTTGCATAGTGAACTTAATTGCTGACTGATATTCATCAATCAACTTCTGATAGTCCTGGACGCTAATCTTTTTGCCCAGGATTTCTCCAATCTGCTGACGTGCTTCGCCCTTGATACCATCACAAGAGCGAGCCGCATCTCCAGCTAAGAACGCAAACAAAGCAATACCGATAGCGCCTACCAGTATGCCACCTTTGCTTCTGATTTTTCCTAATGCTGCCATTTTAGATTTATTATTTGATTTTAATTATTCTATTCAATATGACAAATTGCCCACAAAAATACAAAAAAAAGGGCAAGTATCATAATTTTTCATTCAGAAATTACTCTGTACCATTGACTTTTAGCCGTACGAGTTCTATTTTTGTCATGGTCTTCTTGATTATCTTAAACTCATATTGTCCAACGATAACGATTTCATTCAGTTTTGGGAAACTTTGATAGACGTGCAACAATAAGCCTCCAACGGTCATATAATCATCGTTCTCTGGCAAGTCAAGATTGAACATTTCATTCACTTTATCAATCTCTAAACGAGCCGAAAGAACGTATTCGCTGTCGTTTATTTGCTTAGCAATATACTTTGTATTATCATGCTCATCCTCTATCTCACCGAAGATTTCCTCTACAATGTCTTCCAATGAAACAATACCACTTGTTCCACCAAACTCATCCACAACCACTCCCAAACTTTTCTTCTGGACAAGGAAAACCTGCATAAGTTTATGTGCTGCCATCGTCTCTGGCACAAACGGCATCTGTCGGATATGATCTTTCCAGTTCTTTGGAGAACGGAACATCTCAGAAGAGTGAATATAACCCTTGATATGATCGATATCTCCTTCATAAACAACAATCTTAGAGTTACCGCTCTCTATGAACATCTGCTGTAGTTCTTCCAGTGTACAATTCTCTTCAACTGCCTTTATCTCAGTACGTGGCACCATACAATCACGCACCTTGGTATCTTGAAACTCCAAAGCATTTTGGAAGATCTTTACCTCGTCTTCTATATCGTCATCGCTCTGAGCATTCTCAATAGTACTCTGTACAAGGTGGTCGAGGTCTATCCTCGTAAAGGTTCCGTCTGATTCTTTCTCATCCATCTTTACACCAACAAGACGCAAAAGAACTCGCGCAAGAAAGGTTGCAAAGCGACTAATAGGCCAAAGGATAATAAAAAAGACATACGCCAATGGGGCAAAAAAAGTAAGTAAGCGGTTAGGATTACTCTTAAATAGCGTTTTAGGTAAGAACTCACCTGTAAAAAGGATAACAAGTGTCGACGCCAAAGTATCTAATACAACACGTGTAGCAGAATCGAACATTGCAAATAGCGTCGTATCAAATATCTGAGCAAAGAAGATACCATAGATAACAAGAACTATGTTGTTACCAACAAGCATCGTAGAAACAAAACCATTCGGATTATTATAATAGATGGTTAGACACTTTTGGGCAATACCATTCTTCTCTTTGTCCATCTCCGCAAGAAGACGATTACTCGCAACAAAGGCAATCTCCATTCCTGAGAAGAATGCAGAGAGTACCATTGTTATTATTATTCCTATAATTAAACTTATATCCAATTTCTATTACTATTTAGTGCGACTTGGTAAACAGTTCCCCGTATATGTTAGCCATAAGTTTCTTTCTGTTTATGACAGTTATGAACCTATTTTCTTGTTTTCTGCTATTGTGTTGACGCCCAACACATATCGTGCTAAGGCTTAGCACCAGTGGTGCGGAGCATCAAATGCAATGCAACAGATTAATGAGAGGAGAGCAACTTGTTGTTAGAAAAGAAGTTCTACGAATTAACTTGCTATTCTTAAGGCAACACGATACTATCTGTTTTTAGAGAGCTAATGCATGGTAGGGTTATTATTTAAGATTTTATAGAACTGCAACAATTACTTTTGATTTACAACTGGTCCTTTCATACTATCAACACGTGTGGTATCAATAGGTGTAAAAGGAGGATTAGCAGGAGACATAAACTCTTCTTTAGAGAAAATACCCCACCCCTTTGTCTGACGTATCTCGTAATTTGTCATCTGCTCATCGCTATGGAACCAGTTTCCTTGCAACTCCTTATCAGGAGTCTTGAGGTGTGAATAAGTATATGACCACATCTCATGGTTACGCTCATCCCAATAGAGTTCATTGCTATAAAAGGTGAGTCCCTGCGCTGTGAGGATTCTAACACGCCCTCTTAGTTCCCAACGACGGTCCTTATCAAAGTAAACAGCAGAGTCACATTGAATATAACCCACTACATGTTTCTTCAAATCAAATTGAGTAAGCAGTATTCCTTTATTAAAAGTCCATCGTGAAGGCTTTCTATTCTCATTAATTTCCCAACGCTCAGTAACAATACGATATTTGATTACACCTGAATCAGAAATAAGCGTATTGACACCGTATGTTGTCATAACCGGCACAGAGTCACGGTCATGAATAGCAGGAGCGGTATGCTCACGTTCCTCCGAACAGGAAACCATGGCATAGCTCGCTGTTAATAGCACCAAACCAATGAAAAGTGAATAAAGGCTTGAACGCATATTATTCAACCTTGAACTTAGCAAACCAACGCTCATTGAAGGTGAAACCAACGTTGATACGGAATGTATTTTCCTTGACCATTCCCGTAACACTCTGGTTTACCCACTCTGCGCTGATATTCAACATACTACGGTTATTATAGGCATTAAGGATTGGAATACCAACACCAAGGCTTGCTGAAAGCTCGCGTGGTCCATCCACACCATTAATCTTCAAATAAGGACTTGCATAGCTAAGACCTGCACGATAGTGCATACGACTAAAGAAACCACGATAGCGTTCGCCTTTACAATAATCACCACCCAGTGTTAACTTATGACGATCATTGAATTGTCCATCAACAAGGTTATAACCAGTTGTGCCATTGACTGTGCTTAATTGTGGATACTTTAAGTTAGCCCACTTCTGCAACTGATAGTCAACACCGAACTTCAAGCGGTTATTATGATTCCACATCAAACCAACACCAAAAGTATGAGGAAGTTCAAGAGAGTTTGAAACAACATAACGAGTTGTATCAGAAACGCTTGTCTGTGAATTTGTTGAAATCAGGTTACACTCAGCATCAGCTCCTAAACTATGTCCAAGAGAATAAGTAAGACCCAAGGTCAACTCATTCTTCTTATCAATAGCATAAGTATATTGCGCACCAAAGTCTGCCTTGTAGCTCTTAACTTGTGTAGAGTAATTCTTTGACAACGTATTTACATAGCTATCGCTATATGTGTTTGTTGAGTTACGATTCAATGTTCCCCATAAGTAACCGATGTTTGCACCAAATGAGAAACCCTTGAAAGGCTCCCAACCTGCACCTAAATAAACAAGATGCAAACCACCATTACCATTATATGTGTTAGAATACGTAGCATTGGTTGAAGATGTACTTGGGAAAGCATTGACGTTCTGAGTGTTGCTAAAATTGTAACCAACATTTGTATAAGGTAAAATACCAAAGCTAACACCCACATGCTTAAACGCTCTGAACGACGCAACAACATACTCAATATCAGCATTTTTAGCATTAACTTTATTGCCGTTTTCCTCAAAATTAGTCAACTGAAGACTAACACCTGCATCAAATATGAATGAAAGAGAGTCAACAGAAGCGTATGAAGCAGGGTTCGCATAGTTCACCTGATTACGCTCATGAAAACCGTATGCCAATCCATTCATACCACGATTAAAACTTGTTGCCTGAGATGCCAAAGCGCCTAATCCATACTGACTATATGGAGAGTTAGTTCCGCTCTGAGCTGACACTTGTACTGCAAGACCTGCAAGGAACGCTGCTGCAATTATCTTTTTCATTCGCTTTCTTTTTCTTATTCTGACGATATGTCTAAACAATATATTGGCGCAAAGTTATTAAAAAAAATCTATATTGCAGAAAAACAAGAAAGGATTTTGATTTTTAATAAGCTTTCTTTGTGCTCTCATGCTTTTTTACTACCTTTGCGGAGAAAATGAAAAAGGGATTATTATATATTGTACTGACTTTCATCCTGTCTGTTGTTAACGCTACAGCGGGGGTTCAGTCTATGACTAATCCTGATAGCATTCAGATATCCCTTTTGACGTGTTCACCTGGTAAAGAAGTCTGGGCACAATATGGTCATACCGCTATTCGCTATTACGACAAAGAAAGCGGAGAAGACCTTGCTATCAACTATGGTATTTTCTCCCTTGACCAAACCTACTTTATCCCTCGTTTTGTTCTTGGTATGACAGACTATCGCATGGGAGTTCAACCTATGGATATATTCCTTGCTCAATATAGTTATGAAGGGCGAGGAGTTGTCGAACAGGTTCTTAATTTATCAGCTGAAGATAAAGAGGTTATCTATAAAGCATTGCAGGAGAACATGAAGCCTGAAAATGTAGTTTATCGCTACAACTACTTCTTTGATAACTGCACCACAAGGGCACGTGATATGCTCGCCAATCACCTCCATGGAAAGATTGTTTATCCACCAGCAGAAGAAGATGCAACGTTCCGTTCTATGATTCATAAATGGAACAACAAATATAAATGGTCACAGTTCGGAGAAGACCTTCTACTCGGTGTGAATGCTGATCGTAAGACAACAAAGTCTGAACAGCAATTTCTTCCAGAGAACTTAAGGAGTGACTTTGACAAAGCAAGATACAACGGAAAACCTTTAGTAAAGGAAACTAACGTACTATTGGATGCTGAAACAGAAGTGGCAGAACCAGGTTTTCCACTTTCTCCGCTATCTATAGCACTCATATTTGCAGTTATCAGTCTTGTAATGATGCTCTTTAGCTATCGCAGACAGCAGGTTTATTGGGCGTGGGATTTAGTTTTAATGCTAACATCAGGGCTCATGGGAATTATCTTCTTTATAATGATTTTCTCACAACATCCATGTGTTAGTTTGAATTTCAACCTATTCTTCTTTAATCCTTTACCATTGTTCTTCCTTTATAGTACACTGAAAAAGAAGAAGGTAACATGGTGGAAAATATGGGGAGTCCTTATCATTTTAGGACTTTTCGGAAGTTTATTCCAAGAAATACCACTGCCAATACTAATTGTGGCATCATTCTTGCTATTACATTGCATAGTACATTTGCGAATTAATAAAGCGGTTGCAACAACCGTGAGTGATTCTAAGAAATAAAAGATAATGAATAAATACATCACCGCATTACTTGTTGTCCTTGCGGCAACAGGAGTCGAGGCACAGAGCTATCAATCTGCGCTAAAGATTGCGTTGGGTGATGTTAACATTGAAGACCTTTGTCATCAACAAGCGTTTAAGGGCGTTGAACAGGAAATCCTATCAGTTCTTGAAGCCTTTAAACAGATTAAAGAGGACGAAGAAACAGAGCCAGCACAAAGCAAAGCAGTCTTTGTGACAGACTTACACGACAATTATTCCATAGCTTTAACATCTCAATCAAATAATAATCAGGAATCACAACTATTCCTTCCTAATCCTTCTTTAAGGACTGGAATCAAGATTCGTGCACCCAGTTTACTTCCTTTAGTGTAATAAACAATGTTACAAAACATAGATATATAGAAGTAAATAAAGAGGTAAAACCTCTAATATAAATAACAAACTCAATTAGAAGAAATGAATTTCAATAAGATATTAAAGGCACTTTTCGGAGATAAGTCAACACGTGATATGAAGCTTATACAGCCATACGTAGATAAGGTAAAGGCTACATATCCAGAGATTAAAGCACTCAGCAATGACGAATTACGTGCAAAGACAAAGGAAATCCAGAAGTATGTTCAGGATGCAGGTAAGGAACAACGTGAGAAGATAGCCGAACTTCGTACAACAATTGAAGCTACACCGATTGAAGATCGTGAAGATATTTTCAATCAAATAGATAAACTTGAGAAAGAAGCTCTTGACAACTATGAGAAGGCTCTCGATGAGGTTATGCCAGTTGCATTCTCTATTGTCAAAGATACAGCACGTCGTTTCTCCGAGAATGAGGAAACAATCGTAACAGCAACCGACTTCGATCGTGAGTTGGCTGCAGACCCTTCAAAGGACTTTATTACCATTGATGGCGACAAGGCTATCTACCACAACCACTGGACAGCAGGTGGCAACGACCTTAAATGGGAAATGGTTCACTATGATGTACAGGTATTCGGTGGTACAGTTCTTCATCAAGGTAAGATTGCCGAGATGGCTACTGGTGAAGGTAAAACCCTTGTTGCTACCCTCCCAGTATTCCTTAATGCCCTCACAGGTAATGGTGTTCACGTCGTAACTGTCAATGATTATCTTGCAAAGCGTGACTCTGAGTGGATGGGGCCTCTCTATATGTTCAACGGTCTTTCAGTTGATTGTATTGACAAGCACCAACCTAACTCTCCTTCACGTCGTAAGGCTTATCAAGCAGATATTACCTTCGGTACCAACAATGAGTTTGGTTTCGACTATCTGCGCGACAATATGGCAGTATCACCAGCTGACCTCGTACAGCGTCAGCACAACTATGCTATCGTCGATGAGGTTGACTCTGTGTTGATTGA
This sequence comes from Prevotella melaninogenica, assembly GCF_003609775.1. Classification (NCBI taxonomy): domain Bacteria; kingdom Pseudomonadati; phylum Bacteroidota; class Bacteroidia; order Bacteroidales; family Prevotellaceae; genus Prevotella; species Prevotella melaninogenica. The sequence continues at coordinate 1,059,201 of NZ_AP018050.1, read as the reverse complement.
CGATGCTCGTACACCTCTTATTATTAGTGGTCCAGTACCAAAGGGTGACGTACAGATGTTTGAAGAATTCCAGCCATTGGTACAGAGTCTTTATGAGGTTCAGCGCAAGCAGGCTACAGAACTTCTTTCAGAAGCTCGCCACAAGTTGGCTGAGGCACAGAAGAATACAAATAATAAAGAGGCTTTCCAGAAGCTTCAGGAGGAAGGATTCCTTGCTCTCTATCGTTCATTCAAGGCACTGCCAAAGAACAAGGCTCTCATTAAATATCTTTCAGAGGAAGGTATCAAGGCTGGTATGCTGAAGACTGAGGAGTATTACATGGCTAATAACAACCGTGAAATGCCAAAGGCTATTGAGCCTCTCTACTTCGTAACTGACGAGAAACTGAACTCATGTGACCTTACAGATAAGGGTACAGCATGGTTGGCAGCACAGGTAAAGGATGACCAGTTGTTCGTATTACCTGATATTACTACAGAGCTTTCTGCGCTTGAGAAGCAGAAGGATGATAAGGTTATTGATGAGCAGACATATATCGACAAGAAAGATGCGTTGATGGCTCACTATGGAGTTCAGAGTGAACGTGTACACACGTTGCAGCAGATCTTGAAGGCATACACAATGTTCAATAAGGATGATGAGTATGTTGTCTTGGATGGTGAGGTTAAGATTGTCGACGAACAAACTGGTCGTATCATGGAAGGTCGTCGCTGGAGCGATGGCTTGCACCAGGCTGTTGAGGCAAAAGAGCACGTAAAGGTAGAGGCTGCTACACAGACTTTCGCAACGATTACTTTACAGAACTACTTCCGTATGTACCACAAACTTGCAGGTATGACGGGTACAGCTTCAACAGAGGCTGGTGAGTTCTGGGATATCTATAAACTCGATGTTGTTGAGATTCCAACCAACCGTCCAATCCAACGTAAGGATATGGAGGACCGCGTTTACAAGACTGCACGTGAGAAGTATGCAGCTGTAATCGATGAGGTTGAGGCAATGAGAAATCAAGGTCGTCCTTGTCTTGTTGGTACAACATCTGTCGAAATCAGTGAGCTTTTGAGTAAGATGCTTAACATGCGTAAGATTCCACACCAGGTATTGAACGCTAAGCAGCACTTAAAGGAGGCTCAGATTGTTGCCGAGGCAGGTCGTTCTGTAGATGGTCTTGGTGCAGTAACAATCGCTACCAACATGGCAGGTCGTGGTACCGACATCAAGCTTTCTCAGGAAGTGAAGGATGCTGGTGGTTTGGCAATCATCGGTACAGAGCGTCACGAAAGCCGTCGTGTAGACCGTCAGCTTCGTGGTCGTGCTGGTCGTCAAGGTGACCCAGGTTCATCAGTATTCTATGTATCACTTGAAGACAAGTTGATGCGTCTCTTCGGTTCTGAGCGTATTGCTAAGGTAATGGATAGACTCGGCTTTGAAGATGGTGAGCGTATTGAGAGTTCAATGATTTCAAATAGTATTGAGCGCGCACAGAAGAAGGTTGAGGAAAACAACTTCGGTATTCGTAAGCGTCTGTTGGAATATGATGATGTCATGAACAAGCAGCGTACAGTTATCTATGAGAAGCGTCGTCACGCTTTGATGGGTGAGCGTATCGGTATGGATATCTCTAACATTATTTGGGACCGTTGCGTAAACATCATTGAGAACAATGACTATGAAGGCTGCAAGGAACAATTCTTGAAGATTCTTGCAATGGAATGTCCATTCACTGAGGAAGAGTTCAATGGTGGTAACACTTCTGAACTTTCTGAGCGCAGTTTCCAGGCTGCAATGGAGGCTTTCGCACGCAAGACAGAGCGTATTCAGTCTGTTGCATGGCCTATCATCAAGCAGGTATATGAGAATCAAGGCACAATGTATGAGCGTATCATGGTTCCAATCACAGATGGTAAGCGCATTTACAACATTCCTTGCGACTTGAAGGAAGCTTACGAGAGCGAGGCTAAGTCTGTTGTTAAGCAGTTTGAGAAGGTTATTCTTCTCCATATCATTGATGATGATTGGAAAGAGAACCTCCGCCAGTTAGACGACCTCCGTCACTCTGTACAGAATGCTTCTTACGAGCAGAAAGACCCATTGCTCATCTTCAAGTTGGAGAGTGTGAAGTTGTGGGACAACATGATTGACGATATGAACAATCGTACTGCAAGCGTACTCATGCGTGGTCAGATTCCAGAGATGCAGCCAGCTGAGGACATTCAGGAGGCTGCGCCAGAGGAGCATAGCCAGCAGTACAGAGAGGAGAAGGTTGAATTGAATGATCCTGATCAGGTTGCTGCAGCACACCATGACACCCGAGAAGGAGCACAGGAGGTAAACCACACTCCATATCGTGCAGATAAGATGCCACGTCCAAATGACCCATGTCCATGTGGTAGTGGTAAGAAGTTTAAGAATTGCCATGGTAGCAATATCCGTTAATAAACTTATAAAAACATTCGGGGATAAGACAGCTGTGTCTATCCCCGAATTTTGTTTCCCATCCAACGAGATTATTGGTCTTGTTGGGAATAATGGTGCAGGCAAAACAACTCTTTTCCGACTAATCCTCAACCTCATTAAGGCTGATAGTGGTATCGTAAACTTCTGTCTTACTGAAGAAAAGAGCAATATTGACAAAGAGAGTTGTAAAACCAGTGAGTCTGTGGTTTCTAATCTTGAGGAATCATGGAAAAGTTATATATCAGCTTATCTTGACGAGAACTTTTTAATAGAGTTCCTTACGCCAAAGGAGTTCTTTACCTTTATTGCGAAAGTCAATAACATTGAAGAACAGGAGATGGAAGAAAGGCTTAACAACTTACAATCCTTCCTTGGCGATGAGGTTCTTGGCAGAAAAGTATATATCCGTGAACTATCTGCAGGAAACAAACAGAAGGTTGGCATAGTTGCTGCCCTACTCTCTTGTCCAAAGTTTGTTATCCTTGATGAACCTTTCAACTTCCTCGACCCAAGTAGTCAAAATCATCTAAAAAAACTTTTGATAGAGTATAAAACGAAACATAAGGCTTCTATTCTCATATCAAGTCACAATCTACACCATACAACAGATATCAGTGACAGAATTGTATTGATGGAGAAAGGTGAGATTATTAAGAACATTGATAATATAACAGAAACATCGATAAAGGAGTTAGAAAATTACTTCTTATAGAACTTTATTTTGTTTCCACACCTTCACAAGAGAACTACGCTTTTGTAATATTTTTTCACGGCATGGCTTTTATTTGATGCTGAATCAGCTTCAAAAAGACGCCCAATAGGCTTGCAAAAGATACCCTTTTGAGGTCTAACTAACGCCCTTTTGAAATCCAGTTAAGCATCTTTTCCTATACAACCTTATAATACATTGAAAAGCTGATAGTTACAAATATCAAAAAAACCACGCTTTGTTTGGCTTTTATACGAATATTATCAAAGTATTCGTAAAGATATTTCAAAATAGAAATCCTTATGTAAAGAAGTTAATTACTTTGCATAGTAATAAGCTGCATAGCTACCTTCTTTATAAGGTGGTATTATTCTCAAGCCTTGCTTTTTAAGAGAGAGAATCTTGAGAGCTTCTTTATAATAACGTGGACGAAGGCTATCTGACGGATAATACTGCGGAAGATAACGAGCAAAATCATAGAGATTACGGTCTAATAAGAATCCTGTCAGCTGGTAGTTAGCTGAATTACGGGTAACTTTATAAAGTACACTATCAGGTTGTAGCCACGAATGTACCTTTCCAGGACGTAAAGTTCGTGAACCTCCTACCAAAGGGTAATGGAAAAGACTATCTGCTAAATGACCTCTACGCGCAACAGCATAAATGGTTAGCATAGATGTTACAGAATCCGTATGTGGCATCGTACGCACAACTTTAAGCGCACCCGCATAATCCTTCTTATCTATCAAAGCCTCAACTTTAGCTCGCTGATGGAAATACCGATCACTATTACTGAAAAGTCCAGTAAATAAGAAGAAGCCCAGAAAAAGCAAAAGATTTATCCAAATTATCTGTGAAAACGGACCATAACTACGCAGGTCTGGTTCGTAAGGCTCAAAGCGTTTGACAGCAAGCATTACAAAAGTATAAACCAATAAGAGCAATGGAGCTATCCATAACCAATTGCCAAACGTTACGCTATCAGCTGTTGGACGCAAGTCTGAGATGATTGTCAGAACAAGAAAAGATGGAAAGTAAGTCAAGCCAAAGCCACGCTTATTTAACTTAAACAATGAGCTTACACCTACTTGAAGTAACTTTAAAGTAAACGTTATCAATATTGCACCTAACAATGGGTCATAGAAGGTTTGCTTCCCTGAAGCCAAATGCTGCACTACAGTCATCACATCTGCCTGAAAGAAATACAGATAGCAGAATGTGAATAAACAGAATAGCACCGTGCAGATAACACGCATAAACTTACTTTCCATCATTGAATTTACTTCTTTCTCAATACTACAGCACTACGAGCTGGTATATAGAGCTTAAGCCAGCCTTTATGATCTTTCTCATAAAGAGGGTCAGCATTCGTGAAATGCTCTACTGTGTCATCAGCAAAGCCAAAGCCACCATACTCTCTGGCATCAGTATTTAATACTACATTATAAGAACCTTCTGGCACCAAGAAACCATAATCAGAGTAAGAACGTGTTGGCGAGAAGTTGAATACAAAGATTAGCTCTCCCCTACTAAACGCCAATATCTGGTCTCCATCATTGTGCCAAATCTCTTGGATAGGAGTTTCATTAAACTTCTTTTCACTTGTGATTACCTCCAACATCTTACGGTCGAAGTCGCCAAGCAAATGATAACACAACTCTTCATTGTCAACCAAATTCCATTGTCTACGCGCATACTTATGACTCCATCCATTACCTTCACGTGGGAAATCAATCCACTCTGGATGACCAAACTCATTACCCATGAAGTTTAGATAACCACCATTAATTGCCGAAACAGTAGCAAGACGAATCATCTTATGCAATGCAATACCACGGTGTGTCATCTCTGTCTCATCTCCCTTACGGAAGTGCCAATACATATCAGCGTCTACCAAACGGAAGATAATCGTCTTATCGCCCACCAACGCTTGGTCATGTGATTCGCAATAAGAAATAGTCTTCTCATCAGAACGACGATTCTTTATCTCCCAGAAGATAGATGATGGTTTCCAAGCCTCGTCTGGCAACTCCTTGATTGTCTTAATCCAATAGTCTGGAATATTCATCGCCATACGATAATCAAAGCCGTAACCGCCATCCTTAAACTTAGCTGCTAAGCCTGGCATACCCGACACTTCCTCTGCAATCGTGACTGCATTCTTGTTTACCTCATGGATAAGATAGTTGGCAAGTGTCAAATAACAGATAGCGTTATCATCCTGATGTCCATTGAAATAATCAGCATAGTTGCAGAATGCTTCGCCTAACCCATGACTATAATAAAGCATTGATGTAACACCATCAAAGCGGAAACCATCAAAGTGATATTCCTCTAACCAATATTTACAGTTAGACAAAAGGAAGTGAAGCACCTCGTCTTTACCATAGTCGAAACATAGCGAATCCCATGCTGGATGCTCATGACGGTCACCCGGATAGAAGTATTGATTAGGGTCGCCAGCTAAGTTGCCCAAGCCTTCCACCTCATTCTTAACAGCATGAGAATGAACGATATCCATGATTACAGCAATGCCATTCTTATGCGCTTCATCAATGAGTGCCTTCAACTCTTCAGGAGTTCCAAAACGTGAACTTGCTGCAAAGAAAGAACTAACATGATAACCAAAGCTACCATAATAAGGATGTTCCTGAATTGCCATAATCTGAATGGCATTGTATCCATCCTTAATAATACGTGGTAAGACCTTCTCACGAAACTCATTATAGGTTCCAACCTTCTCTTCATCTTGCGCCATACCAATGTGGCATTCGTAAATCAAGAGTGGAGAAGTTTGTGGCTTGAAGGTCTTTTTCTTCCATACGTATGGCGTTGTAGGTGCCCACACCTGTGCAGAAAAGATTTTGCTGTCCTCATCTTGAACCACACGTTGTACCCAAGCTGGGATACGCTCACCTTCACCACCTTCCCAATGTACACGCATCTTGTAGTACTGACCATGCTGCATAGCATCATGTGGAAGCGTAAGTTCCCAATTACCAGTACCTTTAATCTTATGACATTGATATGTTTCTTGCTCATTCCAACCATTGAAATCACCAACAAGATAAATCTCAGTAGCGTTAGGAGCCCATTCACGGAACACCCATCCGTCAGTCGTCTGATGCAAACCATAATAGTTATGGCCGTTTGCAAAATCTGAAAGTGTCAACTTACCATTCTGCGTGAGCTGATTCATCTTCCAAAGAGCATGCTCGTGACGTCCACGGATTGCATCCTCATAAGGCGCCAAATAGGCATCATTCTTTACGAGTCCTATATGAGACGCTCCCTTCGTTTTTGCCGTTCTGACAGAAGTCTTCTTGACAGGAGCCTTCTTTGTTGTGGTCTTCTTTGTAACCATGGTAGATAAGCTTTATGTTATTTGTTATATTTTGTAAAGGCTAATTCGTATAGCGTTTTCCTCTTTCATAATAACCGCTGGCAGTTACTTTACCATTCTTATCACGCTCAATGAACTTTCCATCACGGCGGTCATCACGATAGTTACCTTCAAAACGTACACCATCAGCAGACTCCTCAACAGCTGTTCCATTTCTTTTGCCATTGTGGTAGCTGCCACGAAACTTACTGCCATCAGCATAGTGTATGATGATTAGCCCTTCTAATAAACCATTTCGGAACTGCCCTTCATACACATCCTTATTCTTCTTGGTCAGTTTACCCTGTCCGTTCTGCATATCTTTCTCCCAGTAACCTACATAGATATCGCCATTCTTCCATGACATTGTACCATAGCCAGACTTAAGTCCTTTAAGGAAATGACCAGAATATTGGTCGCCATTCTTATAACGGAAGATGCCTTGCCCTGTGCGTTCACCATCTAAATATTCACCCTCATAGACTTCTCCATCTTTGAATTTATAGATGCCTTTACCATTCTGCAGATCATTCTTCCACTCTCCATTATACTCATCACCATCTGCATAAATATAGATTCCTCTTCCTTCCTTTAGGTTATTCACCCAATTTCCTGTAAACGATGAGTGGTCTGGCCATTTGAAGCTTCCATGACCATTCTTCATATCATTCTTCCATGAACCTTCATAAAACGCTCCATTAGCAAAGATATATTTACCCTCACCACTACGCTTGTCATGATCCCAGTTTCCAATATATTTATCACCATTGTAATAATACATTGTGCCCTGCCCCTGCTGATAATCCTTATACCACAAGCCGTCATAGCGATTACCATTGGCAAAGTAGTAAACACCTTGCCCGTGCTGCTGATCTTGGAACCACTGACCTACATATTTCTCACCATCTGCAAACTTATAAGTACCCTCTCCATGGCGCAAACCCTTGATGAATTCACCCTCATAAACATTGCCTTTCTTATAAGTAGCCTTTCCCTTACCATTAGGTTTACCACGGAACATCTGTCCACGATAAATTCCTCCATCCTTAGTTGTACAAGTACCTACCTCTATGTTTTGTGCAAAGAGATACGAAGGAATGAAAAGTAACAATATGATGATATATTTATGTTTCACGTTTATCGTTTTTAGTTTATTATAATTAAAATAAGCTATATGCAAAGATACCGATTTCAAGTGAGAACAACAAATTTATAAAACATTTTTAAGCCATGTTCTTAAAATTACATTTGTAAGTTTTTATTTTTAGACAGAAGATACGGAAACTATAGAAAAAACAAAGGAATAACTGAGTAGAAAAAGCAATTAAGAAACTTAAAACGAAAGAACAAAGTTCTATTTTTATAATTTAAAAATCGAAATGCATCACTAAAAAAAAGAAGATGCTGAATTATATCCTATGTCGTTGTATAAACACGTTCAACATCAAACATCTATATACTTTGCCTTATATAACGCTTTTACAACAATAAATAGCAACTACTTTGACAATATTTTACTAAGCAAAGGATATTCAACACCAATGGTGTTTACCATCCGCACAACATGTGCTAAGCCTTCGCACAACATGTGTTCATCATCAGCACACTGAGCAAAGATAAACAGATTGACTCTATGTTACCATTACTGCATATAGTAAAACACTAAGTATATATCTTTACTGGTAAGCTTTATAAAGACAACACATTAGACATACATAGACTGAATGTTTGAATAAAACCGCCAAAGAAAGCATTACTAAAAAATTAAAGAGCACAGCAACTAATTTGCTGTGCCCTTTAATATCCACATCTCTGTGAAATACTTGAGCTTGATTTTTGGTTCGCGCCTCACGGCGTTCCCCAATCATCTTGCATCATTGTTATCCTTTAATCAATCTTCTTATTACCTTAACTAAACCTATTAAACTTTAACCTGAACAATCTCTTTTGTTCTACCTTAAAATAATAACTAAAAACCTAAATCTATTACTACTAACCTAAACAATCTATATTTGTCTTTTGACGATGCAAAGGTACGACTGTTTGCGTACACAGCCAAACATTTTCACAATTATTTTTATCTAAAACAACGTTTATTGATATACATCAAGGGCGATATTAAGCAAAATGTCAAGAGAAAGGTCGTGTAAGTAGGAATATAATAGCAAGCTAATATCATAAGATAAAAGACGTATTTCCATAGGATTAGAACAAATAAAAATGTTGGAACACACATCTTGTGCGCCCCAACATTATACTATTTCCTTTTTTAAAAAGAAGTTATTCGACGTTATTCCTTATTATATAAGGTACTGACTTGATATACTCTCGTTGTTCAATACGCGCTGAATAGTTGCAGCAAACATATCAGCAACAGAAATCTGCTTTACCTTTGAACAACGATCTGTGTATGGAATAGAGTCTGTGAAGACCATCTCCTCCAATGCAGAAGCCTCTACACGCTCAGTAGCAGGACCACTCATCACACAATGAGAAGCAATTGCTCGTACACTCATAGCACCAGCTTCCTTCATAACATCAGCAGCCTTAGTGATAGTACCAGCTGTGTCAACCATATCGTCAACAATGATAACGTTCTTATCTTTCACATCACCAATAATCTGAATTGTATCAACGACATTGGCACGTGCACGAGTCTTGTTACAGAGTACAAGTGGACAACCAAGATACTTAGCGTAAGTATTAGCACGCTTAGAACCACCTACGTCAGGACTCGCAATAACTACATCCTTCAAGTGGAGGCTCTGAACGTAAGGCAGAAGAACACCACTTGCATAGAGATGGTCAACAGGAACATTGAAGAAACCCTGAATCTGGTCAGCGTGCAAGTCCATTGTCATCAGACGGTCGATACCAGCTACACTCAACAAGTCAGCTACTAACTTTGCACCAATGCTAACACGTGGCTTATCCTTACGATCCTGACGTGCCCAACCAAAGTAAGGCATAACGGCAATAATCTGACGAGCAGAAGCACGCTTAGCAGCATCAATCATCAGGAGAAGTTCCATGAGGTTGTCAGAACTTGGGAAAGTGCTCTGTACAAGGAAGACATCCTTACCACGAATACTCTGCTCATAGGAAACGACAAATTCGCCATCAGAGAAGCGGGTCATCACCAAGTTGCCAAGCGGACAGCCAAGGCTGGCGCAGATTTTCTCAGCAAGGTATCTCGTTTTTGTACCAGAGAATACCAAAAAAGAGTTATTTTCACTCATTTCTTTTAGTTGTTTATATTGATAACGTATAAATCATTTTAAGTCTCTGCACCATTAACAGAGGGCACGCAACTTACGGAAGTGGTTAATAATAGAACTAAAATTCTGTTCACTATGAATACAGAACTTATCCCAAAGGTCGTTTCTAACCACTACTCCACCAAAGTCAAGTTCACGTAGAATTGGTATATCATCTATCGTAATACCACCCATTGCATAGACATAACGCCCAAGAAGACCTTGTCTATAAGCTTCATCTAACTCTAAGTCAGAAAGTACACGCTCCTCTTGCTCCGACTGTTCGCGAGGTTGGTGGATATTCTTTAGAAAGACACAGTCCGATTGCTTTTTCATAGCCTTTAGTTGCATCACGTCATTGCAACTTCTACTCAAATAACCACGGTAACCACGAGGCACAGCAACACTTGAGTTATCCAGATGAATTCCACCCAGAGAAAACTCGTCCTTCATATTAAAATGCTGATGTACTATGATTTTACGATGGTATTCAGAAGGCAAAAGTGAAAGAAGACGTTCCAAATAAAGTGGGGAAGAATCTGCCTTCGAGATGTGCAGACTATCAAGTCCTTCCTCGAAAAGCATACTCAAAATTTTATCTTCTTCCACAAAATATGTGGACTTAGTCATGATGACCAGTTTCATGCCATTACTTTATTTGTAATGCAAAGGTAGAGATTATTTCCCATAACTGCAAATTTTTCCTTATATTTGCACCATGAAAATAAATCCATTAACATACGCCGAACTTTCCCGCCCAATGTATGTGCTGGAAGAAGCAAGGCTCAGAGAAAATCTAAACCTCATTTCCCACGTGGCAAAAGAGGCTGATGTTGAGATTATTCTTGCATTCAAGGCATACGCTTTATGGCGTACCTTTCCTATTTTCCGTGAGTATATCAAAGCTACAACTGCTTCCTCTCTCTTTGAAGCTCGACTGGGCTTTGAAGAATTTGGAGCGCCTACACACACCTTCTCACCGGGCTATACTGATTACGAAATTGATGACATAGCTCGCTGTTCGTCTCATCTTGTCTTTAATTCATTGACACAGTACGAGCGTTATCACGTACGTGCAAAGATGGAGAACAAGAAATTGAGTTACGGTCTGCGTGTAAACCCAGAGTACTCTGAGGTAGATACTTTGATTTATAATCCTTGTGCGCCTGGTACTCGTTTCGGAATATCATCCAACAAGCTACCAGAAACATTGCCAGAGGATGTGGATGGCTTCCATATTCACTGTCATTGCGAAAGTGGCAGTGATGTCTTCGAGCGTACCTTAGTACATATAGAAGAGAAGTTTACCAAGTGGTTCCCTCAACTTAAGTGGATTAACTTTGGTGGTGGTCACCTCATGACACGCAAGGATTATGATGTTCAACGACTGATACGTATCCTACAAGGATTCCGCAAACGCTATCCGTGGTTAAAGGTTATCCTCGAGCCAGGTAGTGCCTTTGCATGGCAGACTGGTCCTTTGGTAGTACAAGTAGTAGACATAGTAGAAGATCATGGCATTAAAACAGCTATCCTCAATGCAAGTTTCACTTGCCACATGCCCGACTGTCTTGAAATGCCTTACCATCCAACCATCCGTAATGCTGAACTTGCTGACGAAGATGGTTCAGCAAAGGGCGAATATACTTACCGATTAGGAGCCAACAGCTGCCTGAGTGGCGACTGGATGGGTTCATGGACATTTGATCATGCACTGCAAGTAGGCGAGAACATTATCTTTGAAGATATGCTTCACTACACGACTGTCAAGACAAATATGTTCAATGGCATCAGCCATCCCGCTATCGCCCTACTCCATACAGATAATGAACTCGAAGTGCTACGCGAATATACTTACGAGGATTATCGTGACAGAATGGACTAATGGCACAATATTTGCTACCCTAAGAACGGTATTAAACTTTAATTAGAGAGGAGATATTATGGCATTTATAGATTATTATAAGATACTTGGTGTTGACCGCAACATCCCTCAAAAGGATGTACGAGCAGCCTATAGAAAACGAGCTAAGCAGTTTCATCCAGACTTACACCCAAACGACCCAAAGGCAAAAGCTAAATTTCAAGCATTGAGCGAAGCGTTTGAGGTTATCGGTGATCCTGATAAGCGAGCTAAATACGATAAGTACGGAGAGCAGTGGCGTAATGCAGAAGCATACGAGAACGCTGGTGGCTTTGGTGGATTCCAAGGTGGACAAGGTGGAGGAAATCCATTCGGTGGATTTGACTTTAGTAGCTTTGGTAATGGTGGCAGTGGTTTCAGTAGCTTCTTCCAAGACCTCTTTGGAGGTGGTGGACGACGTCGTTCGTCTGGCTTTAACACGGGTAGAGCTCATGCACAACAGCCAACAGGACAGATGGAGGCTAACGTCGGCATAGACCTTTACACTGCCCTTTTAGGAGGTGAAGTTGTTATTCAGCTCTCTGGTGGACAGAAGGTAAAACTAAAGGTAAAGCCATTAACACAAGGTGGAACCAAGGTGCGTCTGCGTGGTAAGGGTTACGACCGTGGCGATGGTACCTTCGGCGACCTTATCATCACTTATAATGTGAAACTTCCTGACCACCTCACAGATCGTCAGAAAGAACTGATTGAGCAGATGAGACGCGAAGGCTAATAAGAAAACAGATAGTTATAAGGAACTTTTACTCAATGTAGGAGTTCCTTTTTTGTATCACAAGCATAACCCCATACAAGCCAGTTATTAGATCAAAAAAGCAATTATTCTTACTAAGAGGTATTGCGATTTGATAAGTGTTGACCAACAACACATGTGGTGTTTACCATCCGCACCATTGGTGCGCACCATTCGCACCACACGTGCTAAGCATCAATATATTGATAAGAAAACGAAAGAAAGAATCTTTTCTATCATTATAATATAAGTGAGAAACTAATGATTAACAAATTCAAGATTGGATGAGTTGACTGCATAAAAGCCCTATAAATTAATTTAAGTATAAACATAAGCAATAGCACATAACACATTAAATAATTTAATCTTACTAAACAATGGCTGAATCATTAGGAAAAAGGAGAAGTCATACTTCTTTTGTTTAAATATTTTTTAGTATCTTTGCCTACAAATACTTTGGATATTAAAATACAAAATTTACCAATAAACAAATAACTAAAAACAATGAGTATCAGAAAATCAATAGCTACTGCATTTATTCTCGGTAGCTTTCTCTTACCATCAACTGTAATGGCTCAGTTCAACTGGCCATACAAGGTGACCAATGGAAAAGCTGTAACGGAAGTTCCAGTACGTGCAGCAGGACAAGAAAGTGCACTGAACATGACTTCACCTAAGTTGAAGGTTGTTCGCGTGGCTTTTGTTGGTTTAGGAATGCGTGGTCATGATGCTGTAGAGCGTTGGACACATATCCCTGGTATCCAAGTAATGGCACTCTGCGACTATGAGCGCGGTAGAGCTGAGAGATGTCAAGAATATCTACGTAAAGCAAGCATGCCTGCAGCCGACATCTACTCTGGAGAAGATGGCTATAAAGAGCTTTGCAAGCGCAAGGATATTGACCTTGTATATATTGCTCCAGACTGGAAGCATCACTTCCTTGTTGCCTACGAGGCTATGAACAATGGTAAGCACGTTGCTGTAGAAGTACCTGCTGCCATGAACCTTACAGAAATTTGGAAACTCATCGATATATCTGAGAAGAAGCGTCTGCACTGTATGATGCTTGAGAACTGCTGCTATGACTTCTTTGAGTTGAACTCATTGAACATGGCACAGAAAGATGTCTTCGGTGAGATTCTTTATGTTCAGGGTGCCTATCGTCATGAACTATCTAAATTCTGGGACGCATATTGGAAGAAGGATGCACAAGACAAGTTAGGCTGGAGATTGGATTACAACCAGAAATTCCGTGGTGACGTCTATGCAACTCATGGCTTAGGCCCTATCGCACAGGTATTGGATATCCACAGAGGTGATAAGATGAACACCCTCGTTGCAATGGATACAAAGTCTGTTAATGGTAAGAAACAGGTTGAGAAAATGACTGGAGAGCCTTGTAACGAGTTCCGTAATGGTGACCAAACAACTACCCTTATCAGCACAGAGAACGGAAAGGTAATTGAGATTCATCATAACGTAATGACCCCACAGCCATATAATCGTATGTATCAGCTCACTGGAACAAAGGGTTTTGCCAATAAGTATCCTTTTGAAGGCTTTGCTCTTTCTGCTGAGGAGATGAAGAAATCAGGTGTTACTCCGTCATCTGACAACCTTTCAGGTCACTCTTATCTTTCACAGGTTGACACCAAAGCATTGATAGAGAAGTATGAGAGTCCTATCGTTGCTAAATATGAGAAGCAGGCAAAAGAAGTTGGTGGACATGGTGGTATGGACTTCATCATGGACTCACGTTTAGTTTACTGTCTACAGAACGGTCTTCCTTTGGATATCGACGTTTATGACTTGGCAGAATGGTGCTGCTTGGCAGAGTTAGGTTCTATCTCTATGGACAATGGTAACATTCCTGTAGAAGTGCCTGATTTCACACGCGGAGAGTGGAATAAAGTTAAAGGATTCCACCACGCTTACGCATCTCCTGCTGATGAAGCACAGGCTGCAGCAGACGCTATGGACTTCACTGCTAAGTTGAAGGAAAAAGGTAAGAAATACTGGGAGAAGCTCGATAAGGCTACAAAGAAGAAGTAAACTTCTTAAAACAACATACAACAAATGCCGTAACGCTCAGAGAGTATTACGGCATTTATTTTACTTTAAAGTTATAAAGCTATTCTTTGATATAGAAAGCTTAAGACTTTTTACTTCTTCAAAGCCAAATTGTAATTATAGTATTCAGTCTTACCTGTGATATCCTCAAGAACTTCAATGAATGGAGGGAAATTCACATCCTCATGGTCAACGATTCCCTTTGTCTCCAAAATCTGAAGATTAGAGGTAGGAGCAAGATAAGTATCAAGTTCAAAGAACTGACCACGCCAGATAAAGGTCTTGCGAATCTTGTGGATAGACTGACGATAAGGATCTGCCTGACGCATCAATGATTCATATAGATTATTATCTATCTGTCGCTCAGTAACAACCTGTTCATTATTCGGTAAGGTCTTCTTTGTTGTACGAACATTAACCGAAACACCATTCAGAGTACGACGACGTAGACGCACCTCACTGCGAGGTTCTGAGGTTAGATAGGTCTGTGTAATCTCACTTTCGATAGCATCAGGAATCTCACCAGTCAATCGAACAATGTATTTGCGTTCCTCGACAATCTGCTGTGGAATCTCCAAGACATTAGAAATATCCTGTATAACACGATTAATCTTCGTGTCAAAGTTCTCGTGATTGTTGATTACACGCAAGTGCGGATGTTCCGACCAAGCTTGAATAACTTTCTTATCCATTTCACGTGCAAGCTCAAGCCCTTCTGTACGTTCAGCATTATTAGCAGTGGTATAGAACTGTTCTGCTCCATCCGCAGCACTCACAAGGTGAAGAACTGCATCATAACGAGCACGAAGTTCCTCGGAAGTTGTTCCTACACCAGCTGTAATCTCTTTCCACATCTCTGGCTTCATATAAGCAGAGATATCCATTGTACCACGATCACATACTATAATCGTAGGTTTATCAATGGTCTCAGCCATACGCGTAAAATTATCTTCCAAAGCAAGTTGAACCTCCAAAGTTGCCTTCTCTCCTTCATAGAAGAACGCAGCATTATCTGTAAGATAATCCATACCCGCCTGAGAGAAAAGCGTTGGAACTTCAGGAATGATAAACACCTTATAGCCAAGACTTGAGAAGTGCTCAATAATCTTGACAAGTGCTGTTGTTTTTCCGGCACATGGACCGCCGGTAAGTACAATTCGTTTCATAATGACTAAAAAATCCCCTCCACCCGAAAGTGAAAGGGATTATTATCTAACATTACTGCTTTACAGTGCAAAATGTCAATATAGAATTACTCTGCTGCAGGAGTTTCCTCCTCAGCTACAGTTGCCTCTGCAGGCTGCTCTACTGGAGCTTCCTCAACAGCAGGTGCTGGCTGATTCTCTGCAACAACAGTTACAGGAACCTTAACCTCAACCTCCTTGTGGAAGTGTACAGTAGCCTCAGATGTACCAACCTTCTTCATATCGCGCATTGTAACAATCTTACGATCGATTTCAATACCGCGCTTAGCGAGTTCCTCAACAACAGTAGCTGCATTAACTGAACCGTAAGTTACGCCAGTTGCAGAAACCTTAGTTGCAATAACAAGCTCTACACCCTCCAACTGAGCTGCCTTCTTCTCTGCCTCAGCCTTAAGAGCTGCGAGCTTAGAAGCCTGCTGCTTCAAGTTTTCAGCCAACTGCTTCTTAGCAGATGGAGAAGCGATGATACCCTTACCTGTTGGGATAAGGTAGTTACGGCCATAACCATTCTTTACATTAACGATATCGTTCTTGTATCCAAGACCGATAATATCTTCTTTCAAAATAATTTCCATCTATTGACCTCCTTTTTACTTCATCAAATCGGTTACGTATGGAAGGAGCGCAATCTGGCGAGCACGCTTAACAGCCTGTGCCACACGACGCTGATACTTCAAAGAAGTACCTGTGATACGACGAGGAAGAATCTTACCCTGTTCGTTGAGGAATTTCTTCAAGAACTCGCCATCCTTATAATCGATGTACTTAATACCGCTCTTCTTGAAACGGCAATACTTCTTCTTCTTTGTGTCGATAGAAGGAGCGGTCAAATAACGGATTTCTGATTTCTGCTCTGCCATGATTTAAGCCTCCTTTTTAGCTGCCCATTTAGCACGACGCTTCTCAGCATAAGCTGCAGAGTACTTGTCCTGCTTAACGGTGATGTAACGAATAACCTTCTCGTCACGACGGAAGCCGGTCTCGAGAGTGTTGATAACTGTTGGTTCTGCGTTGAACTCCAACATTGCGTAGAAGCCAGATGACTTCTTCTGGATGTTGTAAGCCAACTTCTTCAGACCCCAGGCCTCCTCGTTCAAGATCTCAGCGCCATTGTCGGTGAGCAGTTTCTTGAATTTAGCGACCGTTTCCTTCATCTGTTCGTCAGACAAAACGGGAGTCAAAATGAAAACGGTTTCGTATTGATTCATACTACTTAAAAATATAAAATTGTGAATTAAATTACACCTGCTTTCGCAAAATGCGGTGCAAAAGTACTGATTTTTATGCAACTGACCAAATATTTTTAGTACTTTTGCGCCAACAAACGGCATATTTACACTTTTGTATGAAAAGATATATCAAATACTTAGGCATCGCAGACATTATTTTAGGTCTACTTCTGTTCGCACTCCATGTTATTCTCCACTTCAATGGAAACGAACTACTTTTCGGTGGATTAGCATTGGTATTAAGTGGTGTTGTAATATTTGTAAGGGGAGAACGTTTAGCGTCATTTCAATCTTCAAATGAGGAAGAAAAGAAAGACTAATCACCATTTTAATCTGTAAAAGGGACAACCATTATCGAATTATTTTCACGACAAGAAAAATTTATTTACGTGAACAAAAATATTTATTTTCATGAAGAAAAATATTTATTTTCATGAAAATAATTCGGTTGTTATCATTTACAATAGGATTTTAGCACTCTAATACAAGTTCAGAAACTGATTATTCGTAATCTTAAAAGCCTATATTATATATAAGTATAGGTATATGCTACCTTTCTTATTTGTATAACATTAAGATTGGTAGATTGCATCAAAAAAAAAATCATACAAGCCTACTTATATATCAAAGGTTACACCTTCTTGTGTCAGGAAGCTATTAGGGAATATTTCTTTTGCCTCCTCTAACAACTGCTGTTCATTACCATAACGTGCAGAATAATGCCCTAAAAGAAGTTTCCCCACAGACGCATCACGAGCCACCTGTGCAGCTTGCTCAGATGTACTGTGCCAATAAAGACGAGCACGATCAGCATCTTGTGCTGCGTATGTACTTTCATGATAGAGTGTCGTAACTTCTTTTACAAGATTATGTAGGGTTTTAATGTATCGCGTATCAGAACAATAAGCATAGCTACGAGTAGGCGCAGCAGGCGTTGTCAGTTTACTATTAGGAATCACATCGCCCTCTGGCGTCACCCAATCTGCCCCTGCTTTTATATTATTAATCTGACTGATAGGAATATGATAAAAGTCTATCATATCACGGCGAATATGCGGTAGCGTTGGTTTCTCACGGAACAGATAGCCACAACATTCAATACGATGCTGCAAAGGGATTGTCTCAACCGTCAGACTCCTATCCTCATAAACCACCTTATTCTGCTTTGTATCAACAGCATGGAACACAACCTCAAACTCTAAACCTTGACAAAAGAAGTTCAATGTTTGGTCAAGAATAGGCTCAAAAGCCGCAGGAGCATAGATATGTAAAGGAGCCGTGCGTCCCGTCATACCAAAGGTAGAAATCATTCCGGGCAAGCCAAAGCAATGATCACCATGCAGGTGGCTAATAAAAACAGCGATAATCTTAGAGAAATGTATACGTGACCTGCGAAGTTGTATCTGCGTCCCCTCCCCACAATCTATCATAAAAAGCTTCTCCCTAAGTTCAACAACTTGAGAAGAAGCATTATGTTGCAAAGTTGGTAATGCACTACCGCAACCAAGAATATGTACTTTAAAGGGCTCCATATATATTTACCAATATCTTTTCATTCCACCCTTTTAAGAGAGGAATGAAAAGATTCATTTTCTTATAATAGTCGTTACATTCTCTTAAAAGAGAGCATTGCGAAGAGTTTATTTTCCTCTTGTAAAGACAAAGATACCCGCTTTATTCTCCAATGACAACGTGTCTGCACCAAGGTTTTCTATATCAAAGGTATCCTTAGACAGAATCAACTTGCCATTCCATATTTTCCAAGCTGTCCATGGATTCTTCTCAGACTGCAAACTTGAAGTGACAGTACCACCTTCTTTAATTTCGAAGTTGCGATCAAGACTACTCCAGTTACCTAACAAAGAGGTAAGGTTAATCGCTGAACGCATAAAGTTGTCACCATATTCTTTATAACCAATAATAGCAAAGCGGTCACCATTAATCTTTCCACCTTTGACAACCTCAATTGTATCATCTGGATTTACAAGATATTCAAGTGTATCACCATTGTCTGTAAGCAGAATGATAGAGTTCATACCACCATCAACCATCGTACCATAGATTGTACTATCGTTAGTAGAAACAGAGTCCTCTACCTCTCCTGATTGAGACATTACAGACTTAGGCTTGTTATCCTTGCAAGAGATTGCTACTGCAAGAATAAACAAAGACATGATAAAATAAAAGATTCTTTTCATATTTATACTCCTTAATTCCTATCGTAATTTTAATTGTTAGCAGCCTTGGCTTGATTCCATAACTCATCCATTTCAGCAAGAGTTAAGTCTTTTATCGTAACTCCCTTTTCCTTAGCTGCTTCCTCAATATAATTAAACCGTTTAATAAACTTCTGATTCGTATGCTCAAGAGCATTATCAGGATTCAAATGATAGAGGCGTGCTGCATTAATAAGAGAGAATAAGAAGTCGCCAAGCTCTTCTGTTGAACGCTGCTTATCTTCCTTCATCAACTCGTTCTTCAACTCTCCTAATTCTTCATACACCTTGTCCCATACTTGCTCTTTCTTTTCCCAATCAAAACCAACATTACGTGCCTTATCTTGGATACGATAAGCCTTAATAAGACTTGGTAGCGAATTTGGCACACCAGAGAGTACCGAAGTATTGCCATCACGCTCACGTTGTTTGCGCTGCTCCCATGTAGATTCCACTTGAGAAGCAGTATTAGGAGTTGACGACTGTGCGTTTTTAGCAGCCTGCTGTTCTTCATCTTTGTAAACAACCTGTCCCGCTGCATTAACAACCATATCAGAGCGTGTCACGCTCCAACCCGTCCAATCAATAAAATCATGTCGAAACATAAGTTTATCAGATTGTGCATTACAGACATCAGCAACATCAAAGTCATCTTTTTCTTCACCAAGCAATGAATAGAAGACAACGTGCTCCATCACATCTCCAAGTTCCTTACAAATCTCTTTTGAGTCATTTTTCAAGAGTGCATCTGCCAATTCAAAAGTCTCTTCAATCGTATTAGGACGAAGGCTTTCATTGGTTTGTTTTCTGTCCCACGGGCACTCCTTTCGGAGTCGTTCTTGAATGTCTAAAAGTCGGGCAAAAGCTTCCAGTTTCTCTTCTTTAGTATGCAAAGTCTTGATGTTTAAAGTTAAAGATAAACGTTAAAGTACTCATCTGTGTACTATTATTGATGCAAAGATACGCTTTTTAGGCGGATTTTTTGTACTTTTGCATCGTAATTTTAAAGATAATAAAGAAATAATAATATACGAGACAATGGAATTAGCAAGCAAGTATGATCCACAAATAGTGGAATCAAAATGGTACCAGTATTGGCTGGACAACAAGCTTTTCAGTTCTAAGCCTGATGGCCGCGAGCCTTACACCGTGGTTATTCCACCACCAAACGTAACAGGTGTGCTTCACATGGGCCACATGTTGAACAATACAATTCAGGACATTCTGGTAAGACGTGCCCGTATGGAGGGTAAGAATGCTTGCTGGGTACCAGGTACAGACCACGCAAGTATTGCTACAGAGGCAAAGGTTGTGAATCGCCTTGCAGAGCAAGGTGTAAAGAAGACTGACCTCACTCGTGAGCAGTTCCTTGAACATGCATGGGATTGGACACACGAGCATGGTGGCATTATCCTCAAACAGTTGCGCCGACTTGGTTGCTCATGCGATTGGGACCGTACTGCATTTACTATGGATGATATCCGCAGCGAAAGCGTTATAAAAGTATTCTGTGACCTCTATAAGAAGGGTTACATCTATCGTGGTGTACGCATGGTTAACTGGGACCCACAGGCTCAGACTGCTCTTTCTGACGAAGAGGTAATCTACAAGGATGAACATTCTAAGCTTTATCACCTTAAATACTATGTTGCAAAAGAAGACCAGACAAAGGTTGAACGAAAGAATGAAGGCAACGTAATGCATAAGGATGAGAAGGGTTACTATGCAGTTGTTGCTACCACTCGTCCTGAGACTATCATGGGTGACTCGGCTATGTGTATCAACCCAGAGGACGTTAAAAACACATGGTTGAGGGGTCTTCATGTTATCGTTCCATTGGTAAATCGTGTGATTCCAGTTATTGAAGACTCATACGTTGATATCCAGTTCGGTACTGGTTGTTTGAAGGTAACCCCTGCTCACGACGTAAACGACCACGCTCTTGGTTTGAAGCATGGTTTAGAAACAATTGATATCTTTAACGATAATGGTACTATCTCTGAGGCTGCTGGCTTGTATGTTGGTCAGGACCGTATGGATGTACGTAAGCAGATATCAAAGGATTTGGAGGCTGCAGGCCTCATGGAGAAGGTTGAGGACTATGATAATAAGGTGGGTTACTCAGAGCGTACACACGTACCTATTGAGCCTAAGCTCTCTACACAATGGTTCTTAAAGATGCAGCACTTTGCTGATATCGCCCTCGCTCCAGTCATGAACGACGATATTGAGTTCTATCCTAAAAAATACAAGAACACTTACCGCCACTGGTTAGAGAATATTAAGGACTGGTGTATCAGCCGTCAGTTGTGGTGGGGTCATCGTATTCCAGCATATTACTTCAAAGATGCTGAGGGTAAGAATGCCACTGTTGTGGCAGAAACTACTGAAGAAGCATTGAAGTTGGCACAGGATATCAACCCTTCTGTTACAGCTGCTGACCTCGAGCAGGAGAGCGACTGTATGGATACTTGGTTCTCAAGTTGGTTGTGGCCTATCTCTGTGTTCGATGGAATCAATAACCCTGATAACGAAGAAATCAACTACTACTACCCTACCAGCGACCTCGTTACAGGTCCAGATATTATCTTCTTCTGGGTAGCACGTATGATTATGGCAGGCTATGAGTATCGTGGAAAGTTCCCATTCAAGCATGTCTACTTCACAGGTATTGTACGTGATAAGCTCGGACGTAAGATGAGTAAGAGTCTTGGTAACTCACCAGACCCTATCATGTTGATTGAGAAGTACGGTGCTGACGGTGTTCGTATGGGTATGATGCTCTCTGCACCTGCAGGTAATGACATCCTCTTCGACGAGACACTTTGCGAGCAAGGACGTAACTTCAACAATAAGATTTGGAATGCTTTCCGCCTCGTTCAGGGTTGGGAAACAGCTGATACTGAGCAGCCATTGGCAAGTAAGATTGCTGTTGAATGGTTCGATGCGAAGCTGAAGGAAGTAAATGCCGAGATGAACGAGCAATTCAAGAGCTATCGTATTTCAGAGGCTTTGATGACTGTTTACCGCCTCTTCTGGGACGAGTTCTCAAGTTGGTACTTGGAGATGATTAAGCCTGAATACGGCAAACCAATCGACAAGCTCACCTACGAAGCAACCCTTAAATTCTTCAATTCACTCTTGAAGATGTTGCACCCATTCATGCCTTTCATTACTGAGGAGTTGTGGCAGCACATCTATGACCGTAAGGATAGCGAGAGTATTATGCGGGATGAACTCAAGCTCGATGCTCCAAGCAAGGACGAGTTGAGTCTTATTGAAGCAATTGAGCAGGTTAAGGCGATTGTCAGCGGTGTGAGAACCGTACGCAATCAGAAGAACATTGCTCCAAAGGTTGAGCTCGACTTGAACGTAATTGGTCAGAACAACTATGAGGCTTATAATAGTGTAATCATCAAGATGGCTAACTTGAAGGCTATTGAAGTGGTAACAGAGAAGAGCGGAGACGCATCTGGTTTCATGGTAGGTACTGATAGCTTCGCTGTCCCAGTGGGCGACTTGATTGACGTTGCAGCTGAGATTGAGAAGCAGGAGAAGGAACTTAAGCACCTTGAGGGCTTCCTCATAGGTATCAAGAAGAAGTTGTCAAACGAGAACTTCGTGGCAAATGCTCCTGCAGCAGTCATCGAACGTGAGCGCAAGAAGCAGAGCGACTCTGAAGAGAAGATTGCCGCTTTGAAGACAAGTCTTGAAGAGTTGAGAAAGAAGTAATCTATTATCTCTTTGGCTAATACATTAATTAGCCAAGGAGTTTTAGTAAAAATAGAAACAAAGAGGAATGCCTTCGCATTCCTCTTTTATTTGTTTCTATTCATAATCATCTACCACATTATTAATAAAGTCCATCATAGGCTTACCCGTCTTGAAGATATGTTCTAACTGCTCAATCCAACCATCGCCCTCGAAGAAATCATCAGCAACTTTAACCCAACAGCAGTAATCCTTCATTCGAAGATACTGAAGATGCTCATAATCCTTTGGAAATCCCTTTGGAACCGTCTTTAAGGAAGCAAGTCCAAAGCCTTTTTTACTGACTTTATCGTCTGTCCATTCACCCTCATTGGGTCGTCCAAACAAATTGATGAACTCCTCATTCTCTACATGCTTGAGCCATTCATCAACATTCGCCATAATTTCATTGCGGCATGAAGTCAATATATTCGTAGGCAACCAATAGCAGCCAACAGCTACTAAGCAGTTACCTGGTTGAAGATGTATATAATAACCGCCACGCAACGCTTTTCTACCACGTGCACAAATGTATGCACCCAAGTGGCGTTTATACGGACTTTTATCAGGTGAGAAACGAACGTCACGGTAAAAACGATAGGTACAATCCTTTGCCGTCAAGTGTGAAACCTCATCATCAAAGGTTGCCAAACAAGATATTATTTGGTCAACTCCGTTCTCAAAATCAGCCTTCACCTCATCGTATTCAGCCTTATGCTCCTGAAACCATTGCTTATTATTGTTCGCAGCAATACCTTTCAGAAAGTGCATTATCTTCTTTGTATTCATATTCTTCCTATATTATATCCTTTTTATCCTTTACCTTTTGGGGACTTTTTATAACTTACTATTCTCCAACAACTTTGGACATATATCATCAAAGGGGCAATGCTCGCAATCAGGCTTAGCACTCTTGCAAACATAACGGCCGTGAAGCAATATCCAATGATGTGCATCAGAGACCTCCTCTGTAGGGATATTCTTCATCAGATAATCCTCAACTTTACGAGGGGTATTTGCTGTTGAAGGAACCAGACCCAAACGATGACTGACACGGTAGACATGCGTATCAACCGCAAGTGTTGGCTTACCAAACCACACTGCTTGAATAACATTTGCCGTTTTACGCCCTACTCCCGGAAGCGTAACAAGTGCATTAGGGTCTGAAGGCACCTCACCATCAAACTTCTCAACCAATATCTTCGACATCTCAACCAGATGCTTTGCCTTTGAATTTGGGTAAGAAACACTCTTTACATATTCAAATATCTCATCAGCAGTAGCCTCTGCCATCGCCTTCGCATCGGGATAATGACGAAACAACTCTGGTGTAATTGCATTAATTCGCTTATCCGTACACTGAGCAGAAAGGAGTGTCGCACAAAGAAGTTGGAATGCTGAACCAAAATTTAGCTCAGTCGAAACATGCCCAACATTCTTGCGAAAATAACTCAGTGCATAATCATATCTTTCTTTTCTTGTCATCTTGTTCTTATTAACTTTATACAGTTATATTTACTGCAAAGTTACTGAAAACTTAGAGATTATTTGGTGCTTTCCGAAACTTAATGTAATTTTGCATCATAAATAAAAAACAAATCAATTATGATAACTCCAATGACAGGACTGATTGCACTGCTTATCATCGCACTGATTGGCTGGGTAGTCGCAGAACTTAAAAACAAGTGCGTTACTTTCGTTCACTCTGAAGAAGAGGCTGAGGGCGAGGAAGAAATGAGAGAAGCTTACGAAGCACATGGTGGTAGAGAACTTAATCTGAAAGACTTGCTTGCACATAACAGTACGAACGGCTACAAGTCTATCTAAGATTAATAGCAAATAACATAATAGACGGGAATGATATGGTCGTATCATTCCCGTCTTTTTTATATTATATAATGTAGGATTAACCCGCAGAAGTTGGCTTTTTATAGGAGTAAAGCACAAATAGCCACTTTGAAAAATCATTACACAAAGAAAGAGAAAAGAAGTTACTTTTACCTTAAAAGTACCAAGAAAAATCACACCTATAACTTTCAGAGAATCAAACAGTTGCAAAAACACATTGCAAAAGGTGCTTAACTGCATTGCAAAAGGGCGTTAGTTGCATGCCAACTAACGCCCTTTTAGATCTCAATTAACGCCCAATTGAAACGCAATTAAGCATCTATTAATTTACACAATGTGAATTTATTTTACAAAGCACAAGTCTACTCTTATCCTAACCCATCTTACAAGATGCAGCCACTATGATATACTCTCTATTAAGAGCCATATATTAAGTAAGGTGACGATACCCGCTAATGAATAAAGGAAGAGCATATTCAACTTCGTGTTGGCATATTTACCCATCACACGCTTAGAAGATGTCAAACCAACTTGTAAGAAGACGGTGAAAGGAAGTTGAACAGATAAAAACATCTGTGATATAATCAGCCCCTTAAATGGGTCACCAATAAAGAATATCAGCAGAAGGGCAATACCCAATGAGAGAACAATACCAACGATAGAGTGTGCATCTTTCGCATTATATGACTCACCAAAAAGTCCTGAGAAGATACTACCCGCAGCCATTCCACTGGTTATCGTACTTGAAATACCAGCTAAAAGCAAGGCAATTGCAAATATATTCGCTGCATTATTACCCAACAGCGGTTGTAACATTGCTTGCGCTTGAGAAAGTTCATCTACGTGCTGACCATGAGAGAAGAATGTACTTGCTGCCAAAAGAATCATCGCAGAGTTAATAGCCCAACCCACAATCATTGAGAAAAGTGTATCGACAAACTCATACTTCAACATGTGCTGGATACGCTCGTCACCCTCCAAATTAATCTCACGGCTCTGTACAATCTCTGAGTGAAGGAAAAGGTTATGAGGCATCACAACAGCTCCTAACACGCTCATGATAATCAAAAGAGAACCTTGTGGAACTGTCGGAACGAAAGCACCTTCAATAGCTGCAGGCCAATGAATGTCAACAAGAAAGAGTTCATAGACAAACGAAAGACCTATCATTGACACAAAGCCAATAATAGCACGCTCCATCTTCTTATAGCTATTCGTAAACAGCATAATCAACACGGCTACAGTTGTTAAGACAGAACCCGTTGGAATACTTATACCAAAGAGCATTTGTAGCGCAATAGCACCACCGAGAATCTCAGCTAAAGAGGTAGAGATACTGGCAAGAATAGCACTCAAAATAATAGGACGACCTATCCACTTGGGTGCATACTTAACAGCAGCCTCACTAAGACAGAGTCCTGTCACAATTCCAAGATGGGCAACATTATGCTGTAAAGCAATAAGCATAATCGTCGAAAGGGTTACTACCCATAACAAAGCGTAGCCATACTCAGAACCAGCAGCAAAGTTACTTGCCCAGTTACCAGGGTCAATAAAACCTACGGTCACCAAAAGTCCGGGACCAATAAACTTAAATATATCTAAGGCACCCAGCACACGCGGGTGGTCCTTACGTCGTAGTTCTTTAAATATATTCTTCATTTTGTTCCAGTTTTATGCAAAGTTACAATATCTATACGACAAACTACAAGATAATAAGAAAATATTAAAAAAAATACAAACAAGTAGGTAGGTGGATTTAAGGAAAGTTCGTTTCAAACTAAATGTATAATATTACCATATACTATTCTCTAATAAAACGAATAATAAAAGATTGGTACTAAGCGTTAAAATACACTTTGAATCGTCATAATTACACCTAAGTATAAATTAGAAATACACTTAAATGAACTATAAAGAAAAATATAATATTAATTTTAAGATAACTAAAACGCATAAAGTGAATATTGTAAATAAAAATACGACACCTCAAAATTACTAAAAATAAAAATGCCCTACGCTTCACAGCGATGGGCATTCAATCTCAATAGGTATTAGTTTCTTTAAGGTAAAAAGATTGTATTCAGGATAACGTTTGCAAAGATAGGGCATTATTTTTATATGTGCAAACTTTTATGCAACTTTTTTATCAAAAACAAAACATTTGTTATCTCATATACACCTATCACTGACAGGCTGTCATATTCACTTTTATTAAACACTTGAAAAAGATAAAGAAAAATGGTTTTATTTCGTTACAGAATCTGCAATAAACCTTTCAAAGCATCACTCAAGAATCATTTTATAAAGTTCTTTTCAAACTGCATAAAAGAATATACACCATTATTTATAATAAAGTGCATCAAAAACGAGAAAAAATAAGTAACTTTGCAGCATAATAATAAATAGGAAAATATGACTACGATAGAGAACAACACCAATGAGGAGAAGCGTAGCTTGAGCTTCGTTGAACAACTGGTAGAGGAAGACCTCGCAAAGGGTAAAAACGGAGGACGTATTCAGACACGTTTCCCGCCAGAGCCAAATGGCTATCTCCATATTGGTCATGCAAAAGCGATTTGCATGGACTTTGGTGTAGCTGAGGATTATAAGGGTATCTGTAATCTTCGCTTTGATGATACAAATCCAAGCAAAGAGAATAATGAGTATGTAGAGAACATTCTTCATGATATTAGCTGGCTTGGATTCAAATGGGGTAACATTTATTATGCAAGTGATTACTTCGAGAAGTTGTGGGACTTTGCTGTATGGATGATTAAGAAGGGCTTGGCGTACGTTGACGAGCAGACTTCTGAGCAGATTGCAATACAGAAAGGTACACCAACAACTCCTGGTACAGCATCACCTTATCGTGATCGCCCTATAGAGGAGAGCCTTGCTCTGTTTGAGCAGATGAACACACCAGAGGCTGTTGAGGGAAGCATGGTACTTCGTGCAAAGCTGGATATGGCTAATCCTAACATGCACTTCCGTGATCCTATCATATATCGAATCATTCAGATTCCACACCATCGCACAGGTACAAAGTGGCATTGCTATCCAATGTATGACTTTGCGCACGGACAAAGCGACTACTTTGAGGGTGTTACCCACTCTATCTGTACACTCGAGTTTGTTCCTCATCGCCCTCTCTATGATAAGTTAATTGACTTCTTAAAGGAAAGTGATGGCACAGATGACAACTTGACTGATAACCGTCCACGACAGATTGAATTCAACCGTTTGAACCTTACTTATACAGTAATGTCAAAGCGTAAGCTTCACACTTTGGTTGATGAAAATCTCGTTAAGGGCTGGGATGACCCACGTATGCCTACTCTCTGCGGTATGCGTCGTCGTGGTTATTCTCCAGAATCTATCCGTAACTTCATTGATTCTATTGGCTATACCAAGTTTGATGCACTCAATGACGTAGCATTGTTGGAGGCTGCTGTACGTGATGACTTGAATAAGAAGGCAACACGTGTTAGCGCAGTGCTCGACCCTGTAAAGCTTGTTATTACCAACTATCCTGAAGGTATGACAGAGGAAATGGAAGCTATCAACAACCCAGAGAATGAGGCTGATGGTTCACACACTATCACCTTCTCAAAGAATCTTTGGATTGAACGTGCTGACTTTATGGAGGATGCACCAAAGAAGTTCTTCCGTATGTCTCCAGGTAAGGAAGTAAGATTGAAGAATGCCTACATTGTTAAATGTACTGGCTGTACTAAGGATGCTGAGGGCAATATCATTGAGATTCAAGCAGAATACGATGCAGAGAGCAAGAGTGGTATGCAGGGTGCTGACCGTAAGGTGAAGGGTACTCTCCACTGGGTTAGTGCAGACCATTGCTTAAAGGCTGAGGTACGTGAATACGACCGTTTGTTCAATGTTGAGAATCCTGCTGCTGACGAACGTGATTTCCGTGAACTTCTCAACCCAGAGAGTCTTACCGTACGCACCGAGTGCTACGTTGAGCAGTATCTCGCAGAGAAGAAGCCTGGAGATTACTTACAGTTCCAGCGTACTGGTTATTTCATGCTTGACCCAGATACAACAGCCGACCACCTCGTGTTCAACAAGACTGTTGGTTTGAAGGATACTTGGGCTAAGAAGGCCAAAGCATAACTAAAGTAAAGTTAGATTTGGATATATACTATCAAAGTGATAAATTCAAGCAGTTACTTCGAAGATATGAAGAATTGCAGGAAGACAACATCAGCGAGTTCCTCGACCCTGAGGAACTAACTGATGTTGCTGAGTATTACCACTATATTGGTGAGGATAACAAGGCTTTAGAGGCTGTAGACTATGCTATTCACATGTATCCGACAGCCACTATTCCACTTTCTTTCAAGGCACGTTTGGCACTATTCTGCAACGATGACCCACAACTTGCTGACGAGATTGCAGAGATGATTGTCGATAAGACTGATTTAGATTATCTCTATCTTAAGGCTGAAATTATGATTGTTGACAACAAGGCTGCAGAAGCTGATGACTTCCTTCAAAGCCAGTACGACGCGATTATTTCACAAGAAGACCGTGAGGATTACGTCCTTGATGTTGCAGCCCTCTTTTCTGATTATGAGGAAACTGAATATGTAGAGAAGTGGTTAAGCCGCTCAACAAAGACGGAAGACAACGACTACAAGGAACTTCGTGCACGTGTTCTCAAAAATCATGGGAAGTATAAAGAGAGTGAGTCGATCCTCAATGAGTTACTTGATACCAACCCATATTCTGGTCCTTACTGGAATCAGTTAGCTCAGACTCAGCTTTTAAGAAATGACATTAAGGATTCTATCACATCAAGTGAATACTCTATTGCTATCAATCCTGATGATGAAGAAGCTATCCTCAACAAGGCAAACGGACTCTTTTCACTTGGTAATTATGAGGAGGCGCTGAAATATTACGAGCGTTATAAGAAACTCTGCCATAATCAAGATACAACTGTCGTTGATGTTACCATCGGACATATACATCTCATGCAGGGCAATGCTTCAGAAGCGCAACGTTATTATCATTTGGCATTAGCAGAAACAAAGAGTAAGAGTCTAACACTCATCCACATTGGTATTTCAACCTTTGACAATGGGTATGTAGAATATGCTTATAATATCTTTAGTACGTTATTGCCTGAAATGGATGACGACTGGGACATTGGTTTTGCTTACCTTGCACGTTGTTGCTATGAATTAAAACTAAAAAAAGAATTCAAGATATACGTGCAACAAGCCGTTAAAAGAAATCCAGAGGAGAGTATTATGATGCTATCAGACCTTTATCCAGAAGGTACAAGCCCTCAGGACTACCCCAACATTCGTATTTTAAAATAAGTTGAATTATAATTAATAACATATCATTATGAGTTTTATCACATCCATGCTCGGACATCTCAACTATGGCACCATCTTCTTTTTGATGCTTCTTGAAAGTACAGTTATCCCTGTACCATCAGAATTAGTTGTTGCCCCTGCTGCTTATCATGCTGCTGCTGGCAACCTTGATATATGGCTGGTAATTCTTTTCTCCACTTTAGGAGCAGACGTTGGTGCATCTATTAACTATCTTGCGGGATGGTATCTGGGACGCCCAATCATCTATAAATTTGCTAATAGTAAATGGGGACACCTATGCTTGTTGAATCAAGAAAAGGTTGAAAAGAGTGAGAAATACTTTGATGACCATGGTATGGTGGCTACTATCACAGGCCGTCTCTTACCAGGTATACGCCATCTCATCTCTATTCCAGCAGGATTGGCAAAGATGAATTATTGGAAGTTCTTACTTTATACAACGATAGGTGCTGCTTCTTGGCATAGTATCCTTGCCTTCTTAGGACATTATATGCACTCTTTTGTACCAGAAGATCAACTCGAAGAGAAGATTTTAGAGTATGGAGAGTATATCAAGTTCGGCTTGATTATTTTGGTTATTCTCGCATGCCTTTATTTCCTTATTAAATGGTATATCAAGAGAAAGAAGAACGATAATAATCAATCACAGCAGGTGTAACGCTATATACCGATATTCACTTAAAAACTCCTTGTTATGACTTCAAACGAAAAATACATTGAAGATATAGCTAATGAGCAGCTTCTTTCAGATAAAGAAGAGCAGGAATTAGCTGAAAAAATAAAGGTTGGCGACGCAAGAGCCTTGGAGAAACTGACCAAGGCTAACTTGAAGTTTGTTGTTTCCTTGGCACATCAATATCGTAATTGTGGATTGGGAGAAGACGACCTTATCAGCGAGGGAAATATTGGGATGATGTATGCTGCACAGAAGTTTGACGGTTCAAGAGGTGTGCGCTTTGTTGTCTTTGCAGCTCCATATATCCGTAATGCCATGGAGGAGGCTATCAAGGAGCAGGCTACACTCTATAAACTCCCTAAAAACGAGACAAGTAGATTTGAACAGAAACGTTCACGTGCCATCTCTATTGACCAGCCAGTACCTGTAGGTAGTAGTAATAATTTCACACTACAACATATCCTTGAGAATGAGAATGCAAAGCATGCAGATGAACATCTTAACCAAGAAATCCTCAGTAATGAGATTCAAAAAGGCTTAGATATACTTGATGATCGTGAGAAACATGTTATCACCTATATCTATGGCTTAGCTGGGGCACACTATACTATGGCTGAGATTGCAGAGGATATGGGACTAAAGCGTGAGCGTGTAAGACAGATTCGTGACAAGGCTTTGCGCAAACTTCATAAGAAGATGAAATAACTGCTGCGCTAAACCGAATGAAGTTCATCGAATAATAATCGTACGAAACCAATCGCGAAGAACACCACCATATTGATCTTGGCTGTCAGCACAAAGTACTATAACTTGGCTTCCGTCTGCAAGGCGGGGGCCAAGACACATACCTTCATAATTAGCAAGATTCTGACGGAGCAATCCCAATGAGGTTTTCCACGCTGCAATCAATGTTTTCTGCATATACGGGCTATCAGTATCAAGCTCTTTTTCTTGACTGATAGATATAGACTGAGCAGGGTTTACACAATAAATCTTATTCTCTACAAACGATCCTATCTTACTTGAAGTCACTAAGAATTCACGCTCTAAAACAAGCAACTTTCCATCATCTAAGGCTGTCATTGCTGGTACACCCATTGCATAATTAGAAGCAGAAGGATTATTCTCCGCCACATCCATTAAATAGGCATATTGTTCCTGTGGAGCAAAAGAGTCATCAAAACTCTGAAAACGAAGCCGATTCTTCACTTGATTCGTTGCATTAGCTTGTTGCCCATCTGGCTTCAATGTACTTTCAGAAGTTGTCCAAAAACGATGAGTATGAGCATTGTAAGTTAATGCTTCAAAGCTATATGCTGGTGTAGCTATGCTGAAAATAGAAGGTATAGCTAACTCTCTACCTGTCAGTTTACCATTCATGTCATATTCCAAGATTCTACTATCTGCCTCACGAGATATTAACAACGTACTGTCCTTAGGAAAAAAAGCTATTCCCTCTTCATCTTTATTCGCCTCCCCCGACGACTGAAAGCCATCATTCACGACCTCTTTAATATCTCCACTAACAGAATCTATCTCTATACGAAAGAGAAAGAAACCACTTTGTGCAGTCTTATCTGAAACCACAGCATAGCAATTAGCTCCCAACCATGTCAATCCACTATAATTCCCCTTTGGAACTGTTCGTTGAAAATAGTGCTGCGGATTAATTCGCACAAGTTGTGGAATCTGCGCAAAGAGTGTAAATGGAAAACATAAAACAAAGAATATAATCAACTTAAGCTTTGGTATCATAATCATGAATATTTAATTTCAAATCGTCTGACAAACACTTCTCAACTTATGTAATCATTGAAGTCTTATAATATAGTAGAAGAACTATTAGCAAGTTCCCTACCTTTTCTAATCTATGTGCGAACGCCCAGCACGAGGCGTGCGGAGGCTAAACACCAATGGTGCGGAGGCCTAACACCACTCAACATAACATCAGAATAAGAATAACGAGATGGTCGACTCAATCAAACGACAAGCATTTAAATAATTGAACTTTCAATAAGAACGTTCTGAACTAACCTCCTACCATAAAAGAGATATGCGTAGGACCAGTATCTAAAACCAGCACCTACGCAAACTATTTACTTATAATTTCAAATCAAGCAAACTTATCCTTCACCCGTAAACTGCTTCAAACGCTGCTCTTCTGAGAGGCGACAGATAAGCAATTTGCCATCTTGTTCAGCTACAATATAGCCATCAAGTCCTTGGATAACCACCTTACGTTCCTCCGTTGTATGTACAATACAGTTCTTACTATCAAACAGATGAACATCATTACCAATAACAGCATTACCGTAAATATCATGTTGTGTCTGAGCAAGCAACGAGCCCCAAGTTCCTAAATCACTCCACCCGAAGTCTGCAGGACAAACAAATATCTCCTCAGCCTTTTCCATAATAGCATAATCAACAGAGATATTCTCACATTCAGGATATACCTCATCAATCACGCGTTGCTCATCTGCAGTATCCAAAACATCCATGATACGCTCAAAAATTCTTGCTATACTTGGTTGATAGATACGGAAAGCATTAACAATAGTAGAGGCACTCCAAATAAAGATTCCTGCATTCCAAAAGAAGTTATTCTGCTTAATATATTGCTCAGCTGTTGATAAATCAGGCTTCTCACGGAACTGATCTACACGATAAATCTCACGATTACGCGCTGAAGCAGTTGAAAGATCAGCTTGTATATAGCCATAACCCGTTTCTGGACGTGTTGGTTTCATACCCAAAGTAACCACAGCATCAGTCTCTGCGGTAAACTTCAAGCAGTTAGTGATTACACGCTTAAACTCTGCTTCATTGGTTACAATATGATCACTTGGCGACACCACAATATTAGCCTTTGGGTTCTCTTTCTTGATACGCCAACTCACGTATGCAATACAAGGTGCTGTATTACGACGACAAGGCTCGCTCAGAATATGATTCAAAGGAATCTCTGGGAGCTGTTCATGAACCAAAGAGACATACTTTTGGTTCGTGACAACCCACACATTGTCAGAAGGAACAACACCTGCAAAGCGATCATAGGTCAACTGGATAAGTGATCTACCTACTCCTAAAACATCAATAAACTGCTTAGGACAGTCTGCAGTACTCATCGGCCAGAATCTACCGCCTACGCCACCTGCCATAATGACAAGATGATTATCTGTTTGCGCCATAACTATTTATCAAAAAATTAATATGATTGCAAATATACAAATAAAAATGAATAACGACAATTAATACTGTGGCTTTTTCTTTTTTAGTGGTATTAAGTAAGAAGAACTAAGAAAAGAAAGCTATAAAATTAAAAATCAAATAAGCTCAGACTTTGATCTTCAGCAGGCTTCTCTTTAGGGGTTTCTACCTCGTCATGAAACTGAAGAATGAGTTGTTGAGACAATTGATTACTCTCATTAAGTCGATAAACTCCTTTCCTACTCTTTTCAATAAGAGAGTTACAAGACTTGCTATTCTTCAAGAGATACATCTGTACATACTTATGTACATCTTCTTGATTAAGCGAATTGAAAAGAGAATTACAAGCATTAAAAACATGACGGGAGATTTTCTGTACAGAAAGTCCCTCGCTACCTGCCTCAGCAAGAACCCGTAATATTTCTTTGTCGTATTGCATACAAAAAAGGGAGCCTATACCTTTATTATACAGACTCCCCTCCTGTGTTATAGTAATTACTCTAATTAAGCAAGAGCAACTTTGCCGTCTTCACCTTTAACTTTACCCTCCTTAAAGAGCCAGCCAATACCGAGATAAACCTCCTCAGTGCTAATATTAGCAGCCTTAGCAATCTCAGCAACTGTCAAGGCCTTAGCCTCAGCAGCAAGAGCATTGTAAACATCGCCAGCCTTAAAACCGACATTCTCTGCGTTAATAGCTACAACTACCTTCTTTGCAGGAGCTTTCTTTGCAGGAGCCTTCTTTGCTGCTTTAGGAGCAGACTTAACTTCTTTCTTTTCTGTCATAGTTTTATACAATTAAAGTCTCGTTCAAGCAATCGAATAATTATATATTTGTACTTATCTGCTAAAGTAATGCATACGCACAAAAGAAATTATTAGTTTTCTTCAGTTGAATGCTATTTATTTGTTGCAAAAGTACATCAAATAATCCAAAGTATCAAATACTTACGACGAAAAGTAACAGATAATGAACGCTTTAACTCCTTAAGTAACAATTTATTGACATAAGTCAACCAAAAAGAGTATTATGCCTTCAAATCTAACTTGATTTCCAACTCGTCCAATTGCTTCTGATCGATAAACGAAGGAGCATCCAACATGACATCACGGCCACTATTATTCTTAGGGAATGCGATACAGTCACGGATTGAATCGAGACCAGCCATAATGCTAACAAAGCGATCAAGACCGAAAGCAAGACCTGCATGAGGTGGTGCACCATACTTGAAAGCATTCATCAAGAAGCCAAACTGTGCCTTAGCACTCTCTGGTGTAAAGCCGAGAACCTCAAACATCTTCTCCTGCAACTGAGTATCGTGAATACGAAGTGAGCCACCACCAACTTCAATACCATTACATACAAAGTCGTATGCCTTTGCTCGAACCTGCTCTGGATGCTCATCCAGCAACTGGATATCATCAGGATGAGGCATAGTAAATGGGTGGTGAGTTGCCATCAAACGCTGCTCTTCATCGCTCCACTCAAACAATGGGAAGTCAACAATCCATAGACACTTAAATACGTTCTTATCGCGAAGACCTAAACGATCACCCATCTCAAGACGTAAAGAACAGAGTTGAACACGTGTCTTTCTAACATTGTCACCAGAAAGAATCAGCACAAGGTCGCCATCCTTGGCACCTGTTGTTTCCTTAACTTTCAGCAACTGCTCCTCTGTATAGAACTTATCGATAGAACTCTTAATAGTACCATCTGCATTGTACTTGATAAATACAAGGCCCTGAGCACCTACCTGAGGACGCTTCACAAAGTCAGTCAATTCGTTGAGTTGCTTGCGGCTATATTCAGCACAACCAGGCACAACAATACCACCGATATAAGCAGCCTCATCAAATACAGAGAAAGAACCTGTACCCTTCAAGTCGTCCATCAACTCTACGAACTCCATGCCAAAACGCAAGTCTGGCTTATCAGAACCAAAACGTTTCATAGCATCGTGCCACTTCATCTGCTCCAATTTAGGAAGCTCTACACCACGAATCTCGCGGAAAAGATGACGCGCCATCTCCTCGAACAGATTGATAACATCATCCTGATCAACAAATGACATCTCACAGTCAATCTGTGTAAACTCTGGCTGACGGTCAGCACGTAAGTCCTCATCACGGAAACACTTAGCAATCTGGAAGTAGCGATCAAAACCTGCAACCATCAACAACTGCTTCAATGTCTGTGGACTCTGTGGAAGCGCATAGAACTGACCTGGGTTCATACGTGATGGTACAACGAAGTCACGTGCACCCTCTGGTGTTGAACCAATGAGGATAGGAGTCTCAACTTCCATAAACTGTGCAGAGTCGAGGAAGTTACGAATAAGAATCGTCATGCGGTGACGTAATTCCATGTTCTTACGCACAGCCTCACGACGAAGGTCTAAATAGCGATATTTCATACGGAGGTCATCACCACCGTCTGTGTTATCTTCAATTGTAAAAGGAGGAGTCTCAGAACTGCTAAGTACCTTCAATTCCTTGGCAATAATTTCTATATCACCTGTTGGAATCTTGTTATTCTTACTCTGACGCTCATTGACAACACCCTTAACTTGGATACAATATTCACGTCCTAACTTGTTAGCTTCGCCACAAAGGTCTGCATTATCGGCCTCATTGAAAACTAACTGGGTAATACCATAGCGGTCACGAAGATCGACAAAAGTCATACCTCCCATTTTACGTGCGCGCTGTACCCATCCAGCGAGGGTTACTTCTTTGCCTGCATCCGAAAGGCGCAGCTCTCCACAAGTATTTGTTCTATACATACCTTATTATATGTTTATTATATTTTGCTTCTGCAATTAACAAAAAGGAAAATCATCTTCCAATTGTTAGGTTTAAATAATCTCCTGCAAAGATACGAACTTTAAATTAAAAATGGGAAACACCTTATAAAAATATAAAGAAAGTTCTACACCTTTTATTGTTAAGACAATAGGCAGAAATGAGTTAAAATAACAATATCTCCTTAATTATTGTGAATTTTTAGTGAAACTATAAACTTTCTGATTACTTTTGCATCGAACTTAATAAATATCAATTAAACAAAGACGACATGAAAAAGTTCTTATTAATGACAGTGATGTTAGTTTTCGGATTGACATTCGCAGTAGCACAGAATCAGGCAGAAATTAAATTTGATAAGGTAACTTACGACTTCGGTACTTTCTCTGACGACAACCCAGTGCACAAAACAACATTCACATTTACAAATGTTGGTAAAGCCCCATTGGTGATTAATCAGATTGTTGCAAGTTGTGGATGTACCATTCCTAACTATGACAAGAAACCGATTGCACCAGGTCAGAAAGGTACGATTGACGTGACTTATAACGGAACAGGTAAGTTCCCAGGACACTTCAAGAAGAGTATTACCGTACGTACAAATGGAAAAGTTGAAATGACCCGTCTGTATATAGAAGGTGTCATGACTGGCAAGTAAGTCCATAAATAAAATAATAAAGCCAGCTTTTACGTATCTGTAAAAGCTGGCTTTATTATTTTACAAAAACTCCACACTCAAGTCTTTTGTAATAAAAAATCAGAAATTCATTTTTTGTTAACGCTTAATTGCATCCGAATTAGGCATATATTGGCTTCTAAAAGATGCCCTTTTGAAGTCCAACTAACGCCCTTTTGAACCCTTATTAAGCACCTTTAAGAATACGAGTTTACAACAAACTGACATACTGATAGTTACAAAGTCGATAAAAAGACGTACGTTCTTAGACTTTTAGGAGTAAATTACCCCAATCATTGTAAAGTATTTTCACAACTTAATCTTCATCTGGAGTATGAAGAATAATACTTGTTGCACCAATCGTAAAGAGCGTACCACCTTCTATAACACGACGCTCACGGTCACCAAGAATCACGTTATCAACAAACGTACCTGTATAAGATGGTCCATCACGCAATACATATTGTAACTTTCCTTGCTTATTCTTGCTGACAGTAATAGAGCAATGAGTCATGTCGACACTTGGGTCAACTGTCTCAATCGGACAGTTAATTGGATTCCCCTTCATATAACGTCCGATAACATTCTCACCCATCTGCAGTGGGATTACCTGACGAAAATGGAATACATTTTCAATCACATGAAGAGAGCCATACTTGCCTTCTGACGCTTCATCAATAGGAGCATCGTTTTCCTCTTTTTGTGTCTTGCGAAGTTTAGAAACACCTATACGGATTCCAAACTCTTTACTACATTGAGGACACTGAAAGACAAGACGTTGTCCAGACTTATATTTTGTTTCGTCGAAAGTTATGAAGTTATCACACTTCGGACATCTTACACGCTTCATATAATAAAAGTAATTTTAATAAAAATGCCCCTCACCTCAGACGAGGATAAAGAGGCTCTCATGGAGTAACAAATAAGGCTAAACATACACAAACTATGAAAAACCTTTGCTCTTAACTTTATTGTATTGGATTCTATACGAAAAAAAGTAAACGAGTCATATCCTTTGCAGGCATTAGAATCAGTCTTACTTTCCTATCTCTATCACCCAAGCTTCCTTAAATTCAGTAGTTTTATTGATAAACTTCATCTTTTCATAAGCTTCCTTCTGACTTGAGAAATAGCCATAAAGAACCTTTATACTTTCAGCACCCTCATAAACACGAGCATCAGTAAGTCCACTCTTGTGCAACCGATGAACAAAAGCACGCGCATTACTCTCTGTTACGTGACTTGCCATAACAATTGCCCAATAATGAGAAGAATTAGTAGGAGTTGTCTGTTGGGGCTTTACACCTGACACCTGACTTGCTGGTGTTAATGTATTAAGCTGCTTAGTAGCATTCGACGTGTCGTCAGAATCAAAGATATTATAAAGAACTCCGCTCTTGATTTGCTGCTTATCACTTACACCCTTACGATTAGAACCAGGGAAAGCAACAAGGAAGACCGCAGTAAGGAAGACTGCAGCTGCAGCTGTATTGCGTACTGCACGCATACTGATACTGAGACGTTTGTTTGCTGTATCAGAGTCATCAACAAAGACTAAACCCTGCTTTTGCGTCTTAACCTCTATCGTTGGAGATGCAGTCTGCTTTTCTGCAACAAACTTAGTGAAGTTAAAGCTACTCAAACCATAATATAATGGCGTAAGAATTCCACTTTCAAAAGGTTCGAACTCTAAGTTACCATCGCTATTTCTTGAAAGACTTCCAAGATCATTTAGTTCAAATAAGCCTTCTTCATCTAATGTTTGATAAATCTCATCAACCTCATTCTCTATCTGTCGCAAAGCTTCAGGATAGCTTAAATCGTAGGCATCTACGTAAGATTGCACCAACAAAGAGTCATTCATTTTAAGCTGTGCATTAAAGCCAAGCGTACGATAAGGTGGCAGGAACAAGCCTTCCTGCTCATCATATCTTGCTGAAACATGATGGGCAACAAAGCCACCTAAGCCTGGGACAATGACACAGTCATTCTCCAACAGAAGGATCTCTATATGTCGGTCGAGTTTTATCACGTTTGCAAATTTAATTATTTTATTTGGAAGTGGCAAGTCCCCAACGTTAAATTCTTATTTGAATAATGAAAAAGGGAATAATCCTTCCGATAATCGATAAAACTTACTATCTTTGCAATAAGAACTAAAAATAAAATTTATGGAGTTTATTAAGACAGAAATTGATGGTGTTTGGATTATCGAACCTAAGGTATTCAATGACGATAGAGGCTATTTCTTCGAGTCTTTCAAGCAGGCTGAATTCGACAAACACATTGGTTATCATGTTGATTTCATACAGGACAACGAGTCTAAATCAAGCTATGGCGTTCTGCGTGGATTACATTATCAAGAGGGCGATACCGCACAAGCTAAGTTAGTGCGTGTCATCAAGGGTAAGGTAGTTGACGTTGCTGTTGACCTTCGCAAGAGTTCACCTACATTCGGCAAGTATGTTATGGTTGAACTATCTGAGGACAACAAGCGTCAGTTCTTCGTACCACGTGGCTTTGCACATGGTTTCCTTGTTCTTTCTGACGAGGCTATTTTTACTTATAAGGTAGATAATGTCTACTCTCCACAGACAGAGGCGAGCCTCCGTTGGAATGATGAGACTGTAGGTGTTAAGTGGCCTATCGACGTGAAGGATGTCGTACTTTCAGACAAAGACCTTAATAAGGGGTTGGCTTTGAAGGACGTAAAGGTGTTTGAATAAACAAAAGATATATTTTCAAAATAGGATGCCTTAAAGTAGCATCCAGCATAAAACATTTAATTACGAACGAACTATCGAAGCGTTCGACTATGTATCAGTAAAGATGAAACAGAAGTTAATTGTTTGCATATTAACGTTACTGGTTCTTTTGACGGCTTGTCGCAATCGTGGAGCTGATTATCAACAGCAACACGAGGACAAGCAAGCAAAAGAGATGTTGCAAGGTTTATGGACCAATGGCGAGAACAGTGACCCTGCCATGTTGGTAAAGGGAGATAGCATCTTCTACCCAGACTCTGCGAGTATGCCAGTACGCTTCTGGATTTATCAAGACACTATCTACCTGCAAGGTCAAAACATTCATGGCTATAAAATAGAAAAGCAGGCGGCACACCTACTGAAATTTGCCAACCAAAATGGTGATGAAGTAAAGTTGATAAAGAGTAATGATAAATCACTCTATTCAGCCTTTAACTATCATGTATATGCTATGAACACCTTCTTGGAGCAGTCACAAGATACCGTTATCCGTACAGACTTAGGTTATTTCCAGAGTAAAGTTCATGTACAAACGACCTCTGACAAGGTGGTAAAATCAACTTATAACGATAACGGAGTAGAAGTTGACAACATCTACCTTGATAATGTTGCATCACTGAGATTGTACAATCATGGTACGCCTGTCTTTGCTCATGACTTCCGCAAGCAGGAGTTCCAGTCACTTATCCCTAAGAGTTTCCTCTCTCGCAGCATTCTACGCAAGATGTATTTTACCCATGCTGATGCCAAAGCACTCTACTACTATGTTATTATCGGAATCCCTGATGCCGACACAACATACGTTATCGAACTGAGAGTGACACCTGACGGAAGAATGAGTAAGAAGTTAAGGTAATATTGATTATCACTGACAG
The DNA here is from genome assembly GCF_003609775.1 of Prevotella melaninogenica. Classification (NCBI taxonomy): domain Bacteria; kingdom Pseudomonadati; phylum Bacteroidota; class Bacteroidia; order Bacteroidales; family Prevotellaceae; genus Prevotella; species Prevotella melaninogenica. Next base: position 1,018,044 of record NZ_AP018050.1, on the reverse strand, counting down.
AGAATCAAAAGAAAAACAAATACATATCCGCACTTAGTTACGTTTGTGACTAAGTGCGGCTTTTTTATATAACCTACATTAAACAGAAAGAAAAGCCTTCACTATATAAAATTCTATTTATCATACGCTTACGTCCTCCTATTCACATAGAAACTCATACTAATCAGCTACCTTTTGCATACTTCTCGACGATAAGTTACCTTTATCCTTACCATAAACTTGTGTGGTGCTAAGCCTCCGCACGTATGGTGTTAAGCCCCCGCACCACATGTGCGGAGCACCCGCACAATAAGAGAAAGATGTATATAAGTTCATCTATTACTATCTATTTCACACGAAGATACCGATAAAAAGACATATACATGGTGTGTTTACCATAAGTTACTCAGATTTTATCAGTAATAAGCAACGTTGTTCGAAAGTAATTATTATATTTGTATCTGTTTTAATACCTAAAGTATAAGATGCTGGTCTAAAAGCAAACGGATTCTTATCCACACAAAACTGATGTATTAAGAAATCTTGCTTAATCCCACCTTATTCAATAATAATGTTAAAGACTATCATACTCTTGATATATAAAACAAGCCCATGGACATACTGTCACACTTTAGAACAATAGAAGAGCTAACTAAAACACTCTCACGCGAACAAAGGCTACTGAGTGAGATGTTTGAGAAGCGAAAGCTGATAAAGTTCCCCAAAGGAATAGCACTGGAGTTAGTTGGCGGGAATGAGAGCCGACTAAGTAGGCTCATTGACTATGGTGTAGTAGTAGAAACTGGCAATTCTCTTGAAATAGAGAGCGACTATCTTAATTTCTTCGAGGAGGTACTGAACGTGAATGAGGAAATAAGTGTGTTAAGTGTGCAGGAATGTATCAACACACTAAAGGAGCATATCACTTATTTTCTACAAGAGACAAACGTAAATCGGAAAGCTAACTACCAAGATAGTGTGCGTCAACTCTTGAAGAAGACTGGCTTTAGAACGTTGAAAAATGTGGTAGACTTGAAACGAAACATGGACAACACCTATAAGCAAGAGCCCAACTATCTCAACAAGAAAACGAAACTCCAGAATCTTGATGAGAAAAGTCATAGCATACGTTCGATGATACGTGAATGTGAAAAGCTAATGGACAATGAGCAAGCTTTCTTCATTATGGCCAATGACCCACACATGGCTAAGACTTGTAGCAATGTAAGACACGATTTCGTTGAAGCCTATCATGCACTGATGGAGATAGATAGGCAGATTATTGTCTATATCAATCAAATAGACCAACAGAATCAGCTTTATAAGAAGATACGCAAATTAAAGTATCTGAAAGACCAAGTTCTCATCAAGACAGAAACTAATATTACACAAGTATTAGAAGATAACAATCCGCTATGGATGGAGTCTCGGCAATATAGTAAGATTCGTCTTTCATTAGAGGCATTAAGAGAGAATGATGAGATAGCAAAGGTTTTAAGGAGAATAGCAGAACGTAACGGTATACAAAAGACGTCACGAACAGAAGCAGAGCCACTTACAAAGGAAGACTTACAAGAGCAAGTACAACTTCTGAAAGAGATTGATCCTACTGAAGTGTGGAATGCCTTTGCTGCATCAAGCTACAATCTCTTTGAGTTTATCCTCAGATACAACTATATGACAAAACGTGAAATAGAAGATCATGCAACCCTCTTTTGTCAACTTGTCATCCTACACCCAGATGAATGTAAAATGACAGGAGAATACGCAACTTACCAAAACATTGAATATCCAATCATCTATGCGAAATAACACTCAACGAATATATGAACGATTAATCCGCGGAGAATTCCTCTCTGTTGACAGTTCTGACAACTCTATCCGCCATCTATACGATGACTTAGAAGAGAACTTTGAAGATTATACAGACTACTTTAAAGAAGTTGGTCTACAATTAGAACAGGGCAATGGTTACTTCTACTTCTCTCGTATAGGGGAGGGAAAACAAGCTATAGAACAAAAGTTAGAGAGCTTCTCTAAGTGGCTTGATTATCTTGACTTCCTTAAATGCTATAACCAAGCATTCTCTGCAGGCTATCAATTTCGTAAAGGACATCTGATAGAACAAATCAGTTTGGATATTGAATTGAAGGAGAAAGCCAACCACCTGTTTAAAAAGTATGGCGCAGGCTCAAATCAAGAGATAGTGAACAAGCTACTCCAAGAGATGCAAAACATGGGGTTTGCTGAATGTGTCAATATTCAAGATGAAACTTTTAAGATAACCTCTGCATTCCGCTATGCCGAGGAATTGGTTAACATGATTCAAATAGCTAACGAAGATGAAATACCTGAATAGAATCATATTTATCAATAGTGCTAATATTCCATACGCTGAAATATCAGTAGATGGTAATGTGCATTTCACTGGAACGCAGGGTGTAGGAAAGAGTACAGTACTAAGAGCACTACTATTCTTCTACAATGCCGACAAACATAAGTTGGGTATTCAACAAGGCCAGAAGTCGTTTGATGAGTTCTATTTCCGCCAATCTAACTCGCATATCCTCTATGAGGTAATGCGTGATAATGGAGCATATACCATATTAGTCAACCGATACCAAGGACGTGCTTCTTGGCGATTTATTGATGCACCATACCAAAGAGAGTGGCTCATTGATAATGATAAACAGGTGTTGAGTGACTGGGTCAAGATACGTGAACGTATTGATAAGAATGTGAGTGTATCAGCAAGAATTGACTCAGGGGTGATGTTTAAGGATATCATCTTTGGTAATACACACGACCATAAGTTTACTCGCTATGCCTTAGTACAGAGTTCTCACTATCAAAATATACCTCGAAGTATTCAAAATGTATTCCTTAACACGAAGTTGGATGCTGACTTTGTGAAGAATACTATCATCCAGTCAATGGCTGACGAAGACCACCCTATTGATTTACAAACGTACAGAAGACTGGTAACAGACTTTGAAAGGGAATACGATGAAATAGACTGTTGGTTCCGACAGACACGTAACGGAATTTATCCCGTACGCCAGCAAGCACTGAAAATAGCTGAACAAGGCCGTAAGATAGTTGCGTTTGACCAGCAACTACTTGATGTATGGCACATGCTGAACTATGTTGTAGTGGACGATGAACAACAAATACCACTATTGGAAAGTAAACTTGTAGATGTAAAAAACAATATTGAGAAAGAGAGTAAACGTCAGAAGGAACTTAAAGCTGACTATGACAAAGAAAAAGACTCACTCAATCAAGACCTTGGAGGGAAGAATAGTAAACTGAAAGAGATAGCTGAGAAACGGAAGTATTTTGATGCTATTAACATTAAAGAAAAGGTTGCACTTAATGCTCGTGAGAAGTCATTAAAGCATGAAGCAGCTGAGAAAAAAATGTTATTGGATGATTTGCTCAAAACGAATGCTTCAATAGCAGAGAAGTATAATATCGCCAAAGCGAAACTTGAAAATGCTCATCAAGCATTTATCAATAGGCTGAGAGAGACTTTATATACAAAGCAAACAGAGCTACAACAAGAACGTAATCGCTATGAAGAAGAACGTTCTAAGAACAGAAACCTGGTTATGAACGTGTATCGTACCTTATCACTTGATTCTAAAGAACGTCTTCAAAGCCTTATTGCTGAACAATATAGAGCTGACAGTAGAGTTAAAGAACTACGCCAATGGCACCCTAAGGAGAATGACATCAAGCTGGTGAAGGAGCAACTGGTGCAATTAGATATCAAAGAAAAGGCTAATAAGGAAGAGCAGAAAACTGTTAGAATTCAAATAGAAAAGCTGACTAACGAATTCGAAATGAAAGAGGCTGAGTTGAAACAAGCCTCTTTGCAGGAACAAAAACGATTGGAGAACGATCGTACAATATGCCGTAATGAAATTGAAAGAATCAACGACTTGCTGTCACATCTGGATGACTCGCTGTATCATTGGCTGTGTGAGAACGCTGAAGGATGGGAAGATACGATTGGAAAAGTTGTAGATGAAGAACGGATACTCTACGCCCAAGGACTTGAACCAACATTAGACAATAAAACGGACAACCTATTTGGAGTAAAGCTCAACTTGGAAAATATTGAGCCTACTCATCGTACCCCTGATGAGTATAGGACAAAGAAGAAAAATTTAGAGAGCCAACTACAGCTATTGAATAGACAGTTATCACAACTATCAGTAACCCTTCAAGAGGAAATATCTAAACTTGGTAAGAAGTATGGTAACCTACTTAAACCATTGCGTCAGGAAGCTACTCAGCTAAGAGTGGAGGCTGAACAAATACCTACCAAGAGACAGAACCTGCAGAACCAACAGCATAAATTAAAGATGGAAGAGCAGGAAATAATCTCAAGCGAACAAGAGTTACGTATGCGTGCATTCAATGATGCCACTCTTAAAGTTGAAGCTGAGAAAGAAAGACAAGCTAAAAATGACGCTAAGAACGAAAAGGACTTGAAGGAACTTGATGCAGCTTTCAATAGGTCTGTAAAGGCACTTAATAATGAACTACATACGTTTCAAGAGCAACAAAAGACTGAAGTTGAATTGCATAATCAGGAATTTGAAAATCAAAAAGCTCAACTTGACAAACAACAAAAAGCTGAGCTTGAAGGCAAGGGAGTAGATATCAAACTATTGAACGAATATCGCAAAGCACTTGATGAGCTTAACAAGCTACTTCAACAGATAGAAACAGACCGCAATGATGTAATCAAATACGAAGATGCGGTGGAAACCCTCTTCTCTAAAGAAGCTGATATTAGAAACAATATAAAGGAGATTGGGCAGCGACTTATTATGTTGCAACAACGCTACGAAGACAAACGAATACGCATAGAAAAGAAGAAGCAAGCATTTGAAGACCAACAGAGAGCGATCCAAAAAGACCTCGCTCATAGACGAGATGGACTAAATCAATATCATCAAGTTATAGAAAATGAACACTTAGTATCTAACGATTATCTCGCTGATAATAAGGCTAAGTCTACACATTTAGACTGTCTACAGCTAATAAGTCAGCTGAGAGGCACCATTAATCAGAAACGAGAAGCTATTGAGATACTAAAAGGAACTGTCGTAAACTTCAATCGTAACTTTAAGCCCCAGAATGCTTTTCACTTCAACACAATGCCTATCACAGACGCAGATTATATGCAGATTGCAGTTGACTTACAAGAGTTTATCGACAATAATAAGATAGAAGAGTATCGAAGACGTACCAGTGAACATTACAAAGACATCTTAGGACGTATTTCAACTGAGGTCGGCGCATTGATGAAACGTAGATCAGATGTGGATGGAGTAATCCTTGACATCAATCGAGACTTTGTTGAGAAGAACTTTGCAGGAGTCATTAAAAGTATAGAATTAAGAGCAAATGAGTCGTCAGACAAGCTTATGCAGTTGCTTATATCCATTCATAATTACTGCATAGAGAATGCTCTTTCTATAGGAGAACTAAACCTTTTCTCAAGTGATAATCGTGATGAAATAAACCGAAAGGTTGTAGACTATCTAAAGAGTTTATCTCATCAGTTACAGAACGAGCCCAATCGTAACATCGTATCATTGGGTGATGCCTTCCGTTTACAGTTCCGTGTAAAGGAGAATGACAATGATACAAGCTGGGTAGAACGCATTAATAACGTTGGTTCAGACGGAACAGACATCTTAGTGAAGGCAATGGTTAACATCATGCTTATCAACGTATTCAAGAAGAAGGCAGCCCGTAAGAGTGGTGATTTCATCGTCCATTGTATGATGGATGAGATTGGTCGTCTACATCCAAACAATATTAAAGGCATCTTACAGTTTGCTAACTCACGTAATATCCAGCTAATAAATAGTTCACCAACATCCTATAATCCATACGATTATCGGTACACCTACCTACTAAGCAAGCATGGTGTAAAGACGAAAGTTGAGAAACTTTTAAAGAGAATATAACATCGAAAGACTATGGCAGTAAGTGCATCTATACAAGCGTTAATAGCTGGTGAGACCGTTGCAGGCTCAAGGATAAGTAATAGACTACTGACAGAACTTATTCAGGAAGGCCTATTGCAAATCATTATACATGGATCGAGAAAATCGTATCGTGCCAACAATATCGAAGCATTAAAAAGGTTTCTTATTGATAAAGATGAGAACTATCGGATATTAGATGTCGGTAATTCCGAGTCAAGAAGTTCAATGGCAAGCGAGACAGGAAACTCTAAACTCGTGACTATACGTTCGTGTCCTGGATTCCCAGTAAATACGTATGAGTCGATTGAATGTCGATTGAATAAAGAACCATTTACCATCAATCCACAAGAAGGATATTTCTTTTTTGTATCTGATTGGAAAACATTTACGATTCCTGGCAACGTGATTATCATTGGAATTGAGAATATGGAGAATTTCAGAAAAGTACGTCAACAAAGGGTCTTCTTTAATGAGTATCTACATAAACATGGACATTCACAAAAGGTATTGTTCGTCTCACGCTATCCACAATCAACTGATCTTAGAGAATGGCTGGCATCTATTCCCAATCCATATATCCACTTTGGCGACTTTGATTTGGCTGGTATTCATATATTCCTGTCTGAATTTCAGAAGCATTTAGGCACAGAACGCACATCTTTCTTAATCCCAGAAGATATCTCCTCACGGTTAAGATGGGGTTCAACAAGGCGTTATAACGAACAATATGCTCGTTATAAGGATATTAAATCAGACAGAATAGAGATCCAACAATTGATAGATCTCATTCACCATGAGCGCAAGGGGTATGATCAAGAAGGCTATATCTCTCAACAATAAGGACTTACGACACAAAGAGAGTAACCTATCCAAAGACCTTACTTACCTATACAGAAGTGCTTAAATATATTTCCAAGCACTTCGTGTGGGGTAATCTGCCCACCTGTTATATCAGCAAGTTGATGAAGACAGATGCGTAAGTCTTCACTTACAAGGTCACCGCTAAGCCCAAAGTCGAGAGCTTCTATGACACGTAGAATAGATTCATCAGCATGAGTTAATGCTTCGTAATGGCGCGCAGAAGTAATGATAACACTGTTCTCACTTATCTCAGGGATATTAGCAGCTTCATAAATAGCCTCCTCCAAAGCCTTAATATTTTGCTTTAACTTTGCTGATATATAGACTGTATGTTAGTCATTATCTACCTGCTTAGGCTCTACCACTTTACTATCGATTTTATTGAAGATTGTTATCAAATGCTTACCTTTCGTCAAACGCTGCATTTCAGCACATTCTTCTGCTGTTGGTTGTTCATCAACAACCCATAAGACAATGGCAGCCTCATCCATCTTTTGATAAGCACGCTCAATGCCTAACTTTTCAATTTGGTCTTCAGTATGACGAATACCAGCCGTATCAATAAAACGGAAGGTAACACCTTTGATTTCTGTTGTATCCTCAATGACATCGCGTGTCGTACCATGAATATTCGACACAATGGCTTTCTCCTCATGAAGAAGGCAATTCAAAAGAGTAGACTTACCCACATTCGTCTTACCAACAATGGCAACAGGCACACCTTTCTTCAAAGCCTTACCCGTCTCAAAGGAATCTGTGAGGAGTTTTATCTTTTGATGTATCGTCTCTGCCAATGCTTTCAGTTCTGTACGATCAGCAAATTCAAGTTCCTCATGATCAGAGAAATCGAGTTCTAACTCCAACAAAGAAGTCATCTTCAAGAGCTGTTCACGCAAGAGTGAAAGCTCCGAACTAAAATGGCCCTTCAGTTGACTCAAAGCCACTTGATGCGTAGCACGATTAGAAGCAGCGATGAGGTCGGCAACAGCTTCCGCCTGACTAAGGTCCATCTTGCCGTTCATATAAGCTCGCTGTGTGTACTCTCCTGGCTGAGCCTGACGACAACCAGCATCAATAAGTGCCTTTACAACCTGATTAAGAATATATGCAGAACCATGACAGGATATCTCAGTACTGTTCTCACCCGTATAGCTATGAGGAGCACGGAAGACACTAACCAGAACATCATCAATGGTTTTTCCCTCCTTGTCAAGGATTTCACCATAATGCAAGGTATTCCCTTTCGCATCTGTTAAATGCTTTCCACGAACACCATGAAAGACTTTGTCCGTTACTTCTATCGCCATCTCACCACTCACACGGATGACTCCTATAGCTCCACCCGGCTGAGTAGCAAGAGAGCATATAGGTTCACCACCCCCTGAAAGAATAGACAGAGGAGTGGATAAAACAGTTTGTGATATCTTGTCTTTTTGTTTGCTCATAAAAAATGATTTATTATATTCTCTCCAACACCTTCTCTATCAAGCCATCAATAGTATTCTTATAGCTTGCGTTTGCTTCTTTAGCAAGGCGGTTGGCAATAACCATACAGGCTGTAACAGCCTTATGTCCCATAAGAGTAGCAAGACCAGCAAGTGCCGATGACTCCATCTCAAAGTTAGTTACCTGCATACCATTATAAGAGAAGTTTTCTATCTTTTCATTCAGTTTAGGGTCCTGCAATGGCAAACGAAGCTCACGTCCCTGTGGCCCGAAGAATCCTCCACAAGCAATTGTAACTCCACGTACCATATCATCAGCTGCAATAGTATCAAGCAACTCCTTATCAGCACAAGCCACGTATGGATTACCCAACTGCGAATCCCATTCAACCTGCTTCTTGAATTCCGCTTCAAACTCAAGGTCAGAAGCCTGATTGCGACCTGCATAGAAGTTTAACAAGCCATCGAAACCAATACTCTTGGCAGACGCTATATAAGTACCAACAGGTGTGTAAGGCTGCAATCCACCACAAGTACCAATCCGTACGAGTGTCAACTGACGCAACTGCTCATTCTCTGTACGTGTCTTGAAATCAATATTAGCAAGCGCATCTAATTCGTTTAAAACGATATCAATATTGTCACAGCCAATACCTGTACTCAAAACCGTAATTCTCTTTCCCTTGAAAGTACCTGTGATAGCACAGAACTCACGATTAGCAACCTCACATTCTTTGTTCTCAAAGTGTGAAGCAACGAGTGCAACACGACCAGGGTCACCAACAAGTATAACTTTATCAGCAAGATTCTCTGGTTTCAAGTGCAAATGAAAGATACTTCCATCTTCATTAATAATCAGTTCAGAAGGGGCAAAATATTTCTTCTCCATAGTCGAAAGATAATTTGGTTATATTGTGATTGATTATGTTTGAAAAACAAAGGTAAGCATAAAAGCAGAGAAAACCAAACGTTATAAAGGAAAAAACACATCGGTAGGAAGCCTTACAAAAGGGCTAATAACATAGTTTCCGCCCCAAAAAGGAGATATATAACATCG